>NZ_BBJM01000093.1 GCF_000740055.1 Secundilactobacillus oryzae JCM 18671
CTGGTTTTGGAATTTTTCAGAATCCAACAGATACCCGAACCTTTATTCCATTTATTACCCAACTTAATTCACGAAACCATTTAGGTAAATATATTGTGGCAGATGCAGGATACGGATCTAAACCAAACTATAAATTTGTAGAAGATGAATTATCAGATTGTGAATCATTAATCCCCTACGGGACTATGCTCAGAGAAAAAAGTCGAAAGTGGCAATCGGATGACCGTAAGGTTATGAACTGGAACTACGTTGAAAATGATGATTACTACATTGATCCTAAAGGTGTACGATTTAACTTTTTGC
>NZ_BBJM01000092.1 GCF_000740055.1 Secundilactobacillus oryzae JCM 18671
GAGGTCGCTACATCGAATAAACTGCGTTGAAATTCCTTGTTTACACCCTTCAATTCCAATGGCGGTGGCTAGGTGAGTCTTACCGACACCGGAGGTGCCGATAAACAAAATGTTTTGATTCTCTTGGGTAAATCTTAGTGATCCTAAGTCCTCAATTGTCCCTTGGTTAATTCCTGGTTGATAGCTAAAGTCAAAGTCAGCTAACGTCTTTTCATATGGAAAGCGGGCTAGTTTAATTCTCAAATTAATCTTTTTTTGTTCCCGGTATTTAAGCTCAGCCGTTGTCAATTCGAATAAGGCATCACT
>NZ_BBJM01000091.1 GCF_000740055.1 Secundilactobacillus oryzae JCM 18671
TAGATATAGTTTCCATGCAAATTTCAAAATCCGATATTCTTTACTATCCTTGTCATATTGTTTCATCAAATGTGTTCTTGTTTGATTAAATGAGCGGGTCATCATTGAGACAATATGAAAACGATCCACAATTATTTCTGCATTTGGAAACATCTGCTTGGCAATTGTCAACGCCGATGTGAAAATGTCGTTTTTTGCCGATTAAAAAATGCTGTTTTTTACCGATAAGGTTTACAGTGTCTCACTGCTCCTTTCTTTATTTTGTGAGCTGAAACCTGATAAATCAGGTCCAGAATTATCCTTCTTTT
>NZ_BBJM01000090.1 GCF_000740055.1 Secundilactobacillus oryzae JCM 18671
AGATACGGTGCTTTCTAGTCGAAGTGAGTCACGATCATGTCTGGTTACATTCGTAGAACGTAAGACCCGACTTCTATGGGCCATCAAAGCCCCTAATAGAACGGCTAAGGCTCTAAACACCGCCTTTGGCAAGTTTATAGGGGCCTTCGGTCCCCAAGTAAAATCCATTACTGTTGATCATGGTAAAGAGTTTGCCAATTATCAGGCCCTAGAACAGGATTATCAGATCAAAGTTTATTTTTGCCATCCATATTCACCATGGGAGCGAGGTTCCAATGAATATTTTAATAGACGGTTACGCTGGTTCT
>NZ_BBJM01000089.1 GCF_000740055.1 Secundilactobacillus oryzae JCM 18671
ATTTGGAAACATCTGCTTGGCAATATCTTTGTAGTAGCTATTCAGGTCAATTGATACTGTTTTAACGCGATCTCTGACGCTTTGAGGAAACTTTCTAAAATACTCAATATGATTTTTGAATCGATCCGGAAGAATCTGTACGATTTCATGGTCACCATCACCATTAATACAAATAAAATGTAGCTGACCTTTAATGCTGTAAGCAACGGTTGTAAAATATTGGAAAATACCGATTAGAAAATGTCGGTTTTCCAACATTTTTTTACGGTAAACTAAACGCATCTCAAATTTGGAGGAACTGAAATGCGTTTAGATGT
>NZ_BBJM01000088.1 GCF_000740055.1 Secundilactobacillus oryzae JCM 18671
AAATTAGAAATATTTCTCAACTACATCAATGGGTTATCAGTTACAATAATGACAAACTCCGAGTTAATCAGACAACGAGAAAGCGAGTCAGAAAAATGGGACGAAAAGTAACCTTTGATGAAAAGAGGCAGATTGTCCGATGGACAATTGAACATAACAATAACTATAAAGCGGCTGCAGAGAAGTATGATATTAGTTACCAACGAGTTTATTCTTGGGTACGGAAGTACCGAGTAAATAGCGACTGGGAAGTACTAAAAGATAACCGTGGGCGTAATAAAGGAAAAGAGCCCACTAATGAACTAGAAAGACTAAGGAA
>NZ_BBJM01000087.1 GCF_000740055.1 Secundilactobacillus oryzae JCM 18671
GAACAGGGATTTAAAGTTAATCACAAACGCGTCCTCCGAATTATGAAGGAACAAGGCTGGACATGTCAGGCCTTTAATAAGCAAACTCGTAAATATAACTCATACAAAGGAGTTGTTGATAGAATCGCCAAAAACAAGTTACACCGGCGATTCAAGACAGATCGACCATATCAAAAACTTGTCGCCGACGTTAGTGAATTTCGATACGGTCAGATGAGTCAAAGTGAGCGAATCTATTTAGAGCCCATCATGGATTTATTTTCGGGTGAAATTTTGGCATTTAACATTAGTGCACATCCAACTCTTGAGTTTGCGTTGAAGCCACTAAA
>NZ_BBJM01000086.1 GCF_000740055.1 Secundilactobacillus oryzae JCM 18671
GATAAAGATGAGTTAAAGCAACTCAAGCAAGAAAATAAGATGTTAAGAATCGAGAATGAATTCCTAAAAAAACTCGATGCCTTAGATCACGAAAAATCAGCTCACGCGAAACAGTGACCTTAATTGATGATCTGAGGCGAGTCTTCAAAACGTCGATTAGTTTTATCCTCAAAGCCGTTAAGATACCACGTAGCACGTACTATTACACTAAGCAAAGCCAGGGACGAAAATATGATGATGACCAGGTTATCCAAGCCATTGATGAAATTCGCCAAACAGATGCCAAGTATACTCAAAAATACGGTTACCGTCGCATAACGTTAGTTATGCATG
>NZ_BBJM01000085.1 GCF_000740055.1 Secundilactobacillus oryzae JCM 18671
AAACATGAACCGACTAAATATGAGATTGAAGAATCGGAGATTCTCCAATTGATTAAACAGTTAGAAAATGAACACAAGCAAAGCGTTGGCTATGACAAAATGACTAGGTTAATCAAGTTAAGTCATCAGATTCCTTATACCGTCAATAAGAAACGAGTCATTCGCATTATGAAAGACCATAGTATCAAAGCTGACTATCGTCAGCCAACCCATAAACGTATTCAAGCCCAGCAAACTTATGAAGCTGAAAATATTCTTAACCGACAATTTGACCAAACCGCAGCTAACCAAGTTTGGGTTACGGATACGACGGAACTAAATTACGGAATCCGGCTTAAT
>NZ_BBJM01000084.1 GCF_000740055.1 Secundilactobacillus oryzae JCM 18671
ATCACGAAAAATCAGCTCACGCGAAACCGTGACCTTAATTGATGATCTGAGGCGAGTCTTCAAAACGTCGATTAGTTTTATCCTCAAAGCCGTTAAGATACCACGTAGCACGTACTATTATACTAAGCACAGCCAGGGACGAAAATATGATGATGACCAGGTTATCCAAGCCATTGATGAAATTCGCCAAACAGATGCCAAGTATACTCAAAAATACGGTTACCGTCGCATAACGTTAGTTATGCATGAACAGGAATTTAAAGTTAATCACAAACGCGTCCTCCGAATTATGAAGGAACAAGGCTGGACATGTCAGGCCTTTAATAAGCAAACTCGTAAATATAACTCATACA
>NZ_BBJM01000083.1 GCF_000740055.1 Secundilactobacillus oryzae JCM 18671
CGTACACGGGTTCGGGCCTCCAGTGCGTTTTACCGCACCTTCACCCTGGACATGGGTAGGTCACCTGGTTTCGGGTCTACATCTACGTACTGAAACGCCCGTTTCAGACTCGCTTTCGCTACGGCTCCGTCTTTTCGACTTAACCTTGCACGTAAACGTAACTCGCCGGTTCATTCTACAAAAGGCACGCTATCACCCATTAACGGGCTCTAACTAATTGTAGGCACATGGTTTCAGGAACTATTTCACTCCCCTTCCGGGGTGCTTTTCACCTTTCCCTCACGGTACTGGTTCACTATCGGTCACTAGGGAGTATTTAGCCTTGGGAGATGGTCCTCCCGGATTCCGACGGAGTTTCACGTGTTCCGCC
>NZ_BBJM01000082.1 GCF_000740055.1 Secundilactobacillus oryzae JCM 18671
CAGGAATGATTGCTCACGAATTTAAACTAGCTACTAAATCTATTTATAATTGGCTAAATCAGGGGAGAATTGGTTTCTCCTTGAATGATCTACCTGAATATGGCGTACGCCAACGGCGTAACGTTGACCAACGATCCAAATATAATCAATCTTTGGGGCGATCGATTGAACAGCGTCTCATGATGATTAATCAACGTAATCGCATCGGTGATTTTGAACTAGATACCGTCGTTGGCCCTCGTGGGCATAGTAAGGCAGTTTTATTAACTTTAATCGATCGCAAATCACGGTTCCTTTGGGCATATCGGTTAAAGGACCGAACGACAGCGAGTGTTAATGAAGCACTGACTAAGTTCCTAACAACTTTTAATGGACC
>NZ_BBJM01000081.1 GCF_000740055.1 Secundilactobacillus oryzae JCM 18671
GTCAGCATCGAACGACGACCGCAATTCCGCCTTTTGCGATCTGCATCTTGCTGAGCTAATTCTGGATCATAAGGTTTAACCCGGTCCAACTCATAGCTAATCGTAGCTTTGGCGACGCCTTAGGCGTCAGCCATTACTTGGTAAGATTTATTCCCCTCATTGACCAGTTGTGCTAGTGCGCCACGTTGAAAACGTGATAAAGTAGATGTACCCAAAGTAATCACTCCCTATATTGGTTGGAATTAGCTACTACCATTGTAAGTGATTGCTTGGGGCTTTTTAATTTCTGTTCGGATTAATTATAGAATTTGCCGGTCAAAAACAAGCGGTGCAGCATCTTCTGAGAATTTAAACTGAACCGTACCCGATTCACCAAAGACGATCCTGCCGAATAATTGAGTCATAATGATA
>NZ_BBJM01000080.1 GCF_000740055.1 Secundilactobacillus oryzae JCM 18671
CGGACAATCTCTTCCATGTCATCGCGAAGATAATTAAATCTTTTCAGTGAAATAGGGTGAGAACGAATTAATTCTCCGTTATAATAAACGTATAGAGTATTGTCATCATGTTTAATTTGTACGGTTTCGTCAATATATCTGATGGGGACGGAGTATTTCCGATTTTGAAAGACAATCATTGATTCCTTGCTAACTTTCCTTGCGATGGTGTGGCTGGCATAGGCATCGAGTAAGTCATGATCAAAATCATGGAGATACTCTTTTTCTTTATCAAGCAATAAATAAGGCGGAATTTGAGTCGCCTGAGACTTCTCATGATTCAGCTGATCACACGTCAAATGAACAATCTCGGCTAAGTCTAGCGGCTCTTCAAACTCATGGTTGTAAACTTTAATTCGCTGAGTAGTTCTGGCCAACGCCTCAACCTTTCCTTTGGTTTGTGGCCGAAACGGTCG
>NZ_BBJM01000079.1 GCF_000740055.1 Secundilactobacillus oryzae JCM 18671
AAGAGAAGTTGTTTTACATTGGTCTAGTTACTCAGGGAATGGCTCCTAATGCCGTTCAAAGAAAATATGGAGTTGAACATAGTCAAGTAAGCCGATGGGTAAAGCGTTATGGATTACAGGGGATCGATGGCCTGCGGCATCGACTCATGGGAAAGTATCCAAGTGAATTGAAATTAAAAATAGTTCTGGAGTACCTAGAAGGACACAGTTCTTATCCTCGATTATGCGATAAATATAATATTCCTAACGTTAGTACTATCTATCAATGGGTTCATCAGTATACTAGTGGTAAACAACTCACCACTAGGAGTGTGAAACAAGTGAAAGATGGTCGGAAAACAACCCAGCTGGAACGTGTAGAAATTGTTCAATGGATTATAGCAAACGATATGGATTACTCACGCGCCATGAATAAGTACAACGTGTCATATGGTCAGGTTTACTCGTGGACTCGGAAGTTTAAACAAGGTGGACCAGAAGCCCTTGTCGATCGTCGTGGTAAGGGAAAGACTGTGCATGA
>NZ_BBJM01000078.1 GCF_000740055.1 Secundilactobacillus oryzae JCM 18671
GCTTCAAACACTTTGGATGTAATACCTCTAATCGTACTTTTTTTAAAATTATAGAAATTTACATTAGTATCTTCGATACTTAAAGCGAATTTGATGGTGTTATTATTTGGGTTCATGGTTTTTTCATATCCTTTCTAATGATGCTTGTGGTGGGTGGATTTTAAGTATATGAGGCCATGGGCCTTTTTTTATGCAAAAAATCCTGTTAATAGAATATCACTTAAGATATCCATCAACAGGATTTAGTATAGAGCCGAAATAACTTGAACAAATTTAGTAACGCAGATTACGCAACAAGATCTCAATCGGTGTTCGCCAATTTAAACATTTGAGTGGTCGGCAATTCGAATACCAGTTAATTTGAATCAATTCATCATCGGTAATCTCATCAATCGGTTGACCTTTGGGAATGAAGCGGCGTAGTACTCGGTTGCGATTTTCATTACTACCTCGTTCATGTGGCGAATAAGCGTGCGCAAAGTACAGCGGAACACCGGTCTGTTCTTCAATCAAATTGTAGTTGGCGAATTCTTTCCCATGGTCAAC
>NZ_BBJM01000077.1 GCF_000740055.1 Secundilactobacillus oryzae JCM 18671
GGTGAAATTTTGGCATTTAACATTAGTGCACATCCAACTCTTGAGTTTGCGTTGAAGCCACTAAAAGAAGCATTAGATGGACTACCTGAGCTTCCTTATCGAACAACGGTACACACAAATCAAGGATTTCAGTACCAACATAAGCAGTGGCAAAAAACGCTTAAAACTCATCATACCTTTCAGATTATGTCCCGTAAGGCGACTTGCTTGTAAGCAACGGTTGTAAAATGTTGGAAAATACCGATTAGAAAATGTCGGTTTTCCAACATTTTTTTACGGTAAACTAAACGCATCTCAAATTTGGAGGAACTGAAATGCATTTAGATGTTGAACAGTGTGTCCAGCAATATATTATGAACAAAATAAAGCCCAACTTCGCTGAAATCGGTCGACGATATGGTGTTGATCCGCGAACGGTTAAAAGATACTACAATTTAGGGCTCACGCCTCCAGATGAGCAGCCACAACCCTTACGGCGGCCGAGTAAACTTGACGATTATCGAAAAACGATTGAAGAAAAGGTTCTAGAAGGCTGTTCGGCAACGGCAATTTATTA
>NZ_BBJM01000076.1 GCF_000740055.1 Secundilactobacillus oryzae JCM 18671
TAATAACCGTAGAATCAGGACCAAGCTAAAAGGCAAGTCACCAGTACAATACCGAGAACTTGCCAATCAGTTAGTAGCTTAATTTAGTTGTCCAAACTTGTGGGTTCACTTCAATTATGAAACTGCCGCTGCCGTCCTTTTTGAATATGTGCATGCTTTCTACAATAGGAAGAGAATTCATAGTTCACTGGGCTACCAGACCCCCTTACAAGTTGAAATTGCAACACTTACGAGCCAAATGGCCGCCTGATTTAATGCTTTCCAGGGTTCAAATAAGTTATTAATCGCAATTAATGATTTATTTGAGCTTTGGAAGGTAAACGCGGTTCTGAATGTCTCTTAAAATCTGTCTCAAATATTGACTTCAATCCAGGTTTCGATTTTAATTCGTTCGGAATAGGTTATACTAGACAAAAGATCAGCTCCTAAAAGATGGGTTTGTGGTAAACACCATTTTAAAGGAAGCTGATCTTTATGGCTCTATACTAAATCCTGTTGATGGATATCTTAAGTGATATTCTATTAACAGGATTTTTTGCATAAAAAAAGGCCCATGGCCTCATATACTTAAAAT
>NZ_BBJM01000075.1 GCF_000740055.1 Secundilactobacillus oryzae JCM 18671
TCAAAGTTTATTTTTGCCATCCATATTCACCATGGGAGCGAGGTTCCAATGAATATTTTAATAGACGGTTACGCTGGTTCTTCCCGAAAAAGACCAATTTTAGCCAAGTACCGACTGATGAGATCCTAGCAGCACTTGAACTAATTAATCAACGACCATTAAAAATACATCATCAACAGACTGCCATTGAAAGATTCCGGGCTTGTTCGGATTAAACTTGTAATTTGCCCGCTCTCATAAATTTTTTACCGTTTCGATAAATTGGTCTTCGTAATACACGTGTTTGTAATGCATAGGTAGTATTTTTAACAACATCACCTTGTTGACTTAAGCAATAAAAAATTAAACTAAATCAGTTCTTTCTTAACATTCCTTGGTGGATTAGTTTAATTATATATCCTAGAATTGCTAATAATAATAAAATAATGGCTATTAGGATTAATAACTGATTAGCATTATTTGCATTATTAGTGTAAGCAACGGTTGTAAAATGTTGGAAAATACCGATTAGAAAATGTCGGTTTTCCAACATTTTTTTACGGTAAACTAAACGCATCTCAAATTTGGAGGAACTGAAATG
>NZ_BBJM01000074.1 GCF_000740055.1 Secundilactobacillus oryzae JCM 18671
TGAGAACCCGATGAGACTTAACTCTCGTCGGGTTCTTTTGCGTATTGCGTGAACAATTTCCACACCGCTCAACGTTGCACTAGCGGTTCGAATGCTTTGAAAGCTTGCTGAGCGGACACGATGACGTTTAATGAATCGGTGGTCCTGTTCAATCAAATTATTTCGATATTTGGAACATTGGTGGGCTGATTTGCTCAAATAGTCTTGCTTTATCAGGTGCTTCACTGCTTTCAGTGTTGCCCGATATTGATCAGTGACTAATCGATCAGGCCGACCATTGGTCGTCAAGAGACGCTTCAAAAAGTGATAGGATGCGGTATAATCGCGGTGTTTTCGTAGCTCAAAATCCATGGTCAAACCGTTACTGTCAATAGCGCGATACAAATAGGCCCAACGGCCTTTAACTCGAATATAGGTCTCATCGATTCGCCAACTTTTAGCGTGAGCTGTTTGATGCCGACGCCATAGAGCCTTAAAGATGGGGCCATAGTGATGAACCCAACGCATGACCGTGGTGTGATGAACAGTGATACCCCGATCCCGAAGCAATTCAACGATGTCACGATAGCTGAGACTGAATCTGAAATAGTAGCCAACGGCTACTAAGATGATGTCCTTTTGA
>NZ_BBJM01000073.1 GCF_000740055.1 Secundilactobacillus oryzae JCM 18671
TCGGTTTGCGGTACGGGTAGTTAAACATTCACTAGAAGCTTTTCTCGGCAGTGTGACATCAGGTGCTTCCCTACTTAATTCGGTCCTCATCACAACTTGTCTACACGGTCACCAGCATTTGACTGCTAACCAGACTTATTGCTTGAACATGCTTTTCCAGCTGCATGCTCACCTTAGCCTCCTGCGTCCCTCCATCGTTCAAACACGTTTAACTAGTACAGGAATCTCAACCTGTTATCCATCGTCTACGCCTCTCGGCCTCGACTTAGGTCCCGACTAACCCTGGGAGGACGAGCCTTCCCCAGGAAACCTTAGTCATTCGGTGGACCAGATTCTCACTGGTCTTTCGCTACTCATACCGGCATTCTCACTTCTAAGCGCTCCACTAGTCCTTACGATCTAGCTTCACCGCCCTTAGAACGCTCTCCTATCACGCAACCTTACGGTTGCATCCACAATTTCGGTAGTATGCTTAGCCCCGGTACATTTTCGGCGCAAAATCACTCGGCTAGTGAGCTATTACGCACTCTTTAAATGGTGGCTGCTTCTGAGCCAACATCCTAGCTGTCTATGCAACTTCACTACCTTTTCCACTTAGCATACATTTAGGGACCTTAATTGGTGGTCTGGGCTGTTCCCCTTTCGACGATGGATCTTATCACTCACCGTCTGA
>NZ_BBJM01000072.1 GCF_000740055.1 Secundilactobacillus oryzae JCM 18671
ATGCGCCAATGGAATCCTTTCACGCTTCCCTCAAAAAGGAATGTGTTTATCCAGTGCCGGTCTTTGAAGATTATGAAACTGCCGCTGCCGTCCTTTTTAAATATGTGCATGCTTTAGAGAATTCATAGTTCACTGGGCTACCAGACCCCCTTACAAGTTGAAATTGCAACACTTACAAGCCAAATGGCCGCCTGATTTAATGCTTTCCAGGGTTCAAATAAGTTATTAATCGCGATTAATGATTTATTTGAGCTGTGGAAGGTAAACGCGGTTCTGAATGTCTCTTAAAATCTGTCTCAAATATTGACTTCAATCCAGTTTTCAAAAATATGTATTTAAGGAAGAATTTATAAATTATCGCAATATTTTTAATTCAATTAATAATGAAAGTAGATGATGAATTATTAACCATATTTCAAAATTATTTGCCTGGGTATTATTAGGAATTTCAGCCTTATCAATTTGTTTTTTATGTTTTAACCCAACCTTACCTATTAAATTGCCATCGTCAAATCAAGCTATTAGCTTTATGATGATTGGTAAGGCACCAGTTGCTTACATTCCCTTTCAAGAATTAGATCAATTAGGATTCTGGCTAAACATCATTATGACTTGTGTAAGCAACGGTTGTAAAATGTTGGAAAATACCGATTAGAAAATGTCGGTTTTCCAACATTTTTTTACGGTAAACTAAACGCATCTCAAATTTGGAGGAACTGAAATG
>NZ_BBJM01000071.1 GCF_000740055.1 Secundilactobacillus oryzae JCM 18671
CAACTGGTCAGTGAAGGCCATCATACTTACCAAGATATGGCTGACGCCTTAGGCGTTGCCAAATCAACTATTAGCTATGAATTAGATCGGGTCAAACCCTATGATCCCGAATTAGCGCAACAAGACGCAGATCATAAAAGGCGGGCTTGTGGTCGCCATTCAATTCTAACGCCATCATTGACAATTTTAATTACCAACCACCTACGTTTAACTTGGTCACCAGAAGCGATTGCGACAGCTTTTAACCTGAGCACCGCTTCAATTTATAACTGGCTTAAGCTTGGCTGGTTACCTTTCAACTTGGCTGATCTACCTAATCGAAATGTCCGACAGCGCCGAGCTAATGAGCATCGTGTCACATTTACAAGTGGGACTTCCATTGAACAACGACCAAAATCTGTCAATCAGCGATTAGCTTTTGGTCATTGGGAAGTCGATACGGTACTTTCTAGCCGAGGTCAGTCACGAGCATGTTTGGTCACTTTTGTAGAACGTAAAACCCGGCTTCTATGGGCTATCAAAGCCCCTAATCGCACCGCCAAGGCCTTAAATGATACCTTTGGAAATTTTATGGGGACCTTCGGTTCCCAAGTGAAATCTATAACTGTTGATCATGGTAAGGAGTTTGCCGATTATCGATCCATAGAACAAGACTATCAGATTAAAGTTTATTTTTGTCACCCGTATTCACCATGGGAACGGGGATCCAATGAATATTTCAATCGATGGTTACGGTGGTTTTTCCCGAAAA
>NZ_BBJM01000070.1 GCF_000740055.1 Secundilactobacillus oryzae JCM 18671
TGAAAGTCTCACGTGCTGCATATTACAAATGGATACACCGAACCCCAAGCAAACGTGCTCTGGAAGATAAAGAGATATTAAAGTACGTCAAAATTATTGAAGAGGAGAACGAATATACCCTTGGAGTACGAAGATTAATGATGAATCTTCATTGCGATACAACATATCGAACTAGTGCTGGAAAAATGCGCCGGATCATGCGTGAAAATGGTATCGTGGCTTCAATTCGCGTGGCACAGCATGATCGAAAAGCTCAACGGAAAGAGCACATCAGCAATAACCTCCTCCTTTCAGATGAAGGCCATAATTTTAAGCCAGACAAGCCAAATCAGGTCTGGGTAACTGATTGTACAGAGCTACGTTTTGGTTGGAAATTCAGTGAACGTTTGAGACTTAGTGCGATTAAAGACCTGAACGACCACAGTATCATTGCTTGGGACATTGAAGAAACTGAGACAGCCGATTTGGTGACTCGAACATTTGATAAGGCATTAGCAATAAGCAATGGTGCAAAACCAACGGTTTTACACTCAGATCAGGGATCAAGCTATACATCTGGAGTATTTAACAAACATCTAGCTAGCAATGGGGTTAAGCATAGTATGTCGCGTCCAGGAACCCCTGGAGATAACAGTCCTATGGAAAGCTTCTGGAGTCATATGAAGACCGAGTTCTTTAATTTTCACCATGCATTAAATCGAGAAGAAATGGTTCAACTTATCGAAAAATGTATTAACTGGTATAACTACAAGCGTCGCCAAGAAACACTAAA
>NZ_BBJM01000069.1 GCF_000740055.1 Secundilactobacillus oryzae JCM 18671
AAAAGAAGGATAATTCTGGACCTGATTTATCAGGTTTCAGCTCACAAAATAAAGAAAGGAGCAGTGAGACACTGTAAACCTTATCGGTAAAAAACAGCATTTTTTAATCGGCAAAAAACGACATTTTCACATCGGCGTTGACAACTTGTCCCTTAGGAATATTTACCTATATTTTATTCTCTCCCAAATTCAAAATTTCTCATGTGATTACAACTGGAATCCTTATTGGATTCACTATCGAATTTATTCAATTTATAACAGACAATTTGGCAATAACACATCGTTGGGTAGATATAAATGACGTGCTTGCTAATACTTTAGGATTTGTAGTTGGTTATTATCTATCAAAGTTAATTGATAAATAACCCGTAGGTAAATTTATTTGGGTCTAGAATTTTTGGTGTTGGAAAGTATTTCCATTCCAAAAGTACTAGGTCCTAATTTAAAAAGCCATTGATAATGGATCAAAAAAAGGGGCTGTGACATAAGTCCCAAAATAAAAGGCACTACCGTCAGATTTTAAAAACTGATGGTAGTGCCTTTTTGATATAATGAAAAATAAAAAAAGAGTATCGGTCGCCCCCGATACTCAAAATTTCCCGAAAGGAAATAAAAAATGCAAAATGATTATAACATGGTAGATTGTAAAATTAATCCGAACGCTGTTCGGACAAAAAAGATCAGCTTCCTTTAAAATGGTGTTTACCACAAACCCATCTTTTAGGAGCTGATCTTTTGTCTAGTATAACCTATTCCGAACGAATTAAAATCGAAACCTTTTGTGAACTAGGGCTGTCCAATAGCCAAATGGGCGTTCGGCTGAACCGATCACCGTCAACAATTTCTTATGAATTATCTCGATGTCAACCTTATCAGGCTGAATTAGCACAAACAGATGCCGAATACAA
>NZ_BBJM01000067.1 GCF_000740055.1 Secundilactobacillus oryzae JCM 18671
GCTGGCTCCCGAAGGTTACCGAACCGACTTTGGGTGTTACAAACTCTCATGGTGTGACGGGCGGTGTGTACAAGGCCCGGGAACGTATTCACCGCGGCATGCTGATCCGCGATTACTAGCGATTCCGACTTCGTGTAGGCGAGTTGCAGCCTACAGTCCGAACTGAGAACGGCTTTAAGAGATTAGCTTACCCTCGCGAGTTCGCAACTCGTTGTACCGTCCATTGTAGCACGTGTGTAGCCCAGGTCATAAGGGGCATGATGATTTGACGTCATCCCCACCTTCCTCCGGTTTGTCACCGGCAGTCTCACCAGAGTGCCCAACTTAATGCTGGCAACTGATAATAAGGGTTGCGCTCGTTGCGGGACTTAACCCAACATCTCACGACACGAGCTGACGACAACCATGCACCACCTGTCATTCTGTCCCCGAAGGGAACGCCTAATCTCTTAGGTTGGCAGAAGATGTCAAGACCTGGTAAGGTTCTTCGCGTAGCTTCGAATTAAACCACATGCTCCACCGCTTGTGCGGGCCCCCGTCAATTCCTTTGAGTTTCAACCTTGCGGTCGTACTCCCCAGGCGGAATGCTTAATGCGTTAGCTGCAGCACTGAAGGGCGGAAACCCTCCAACACTTAGCATTCATCGTTTACGGCATGGACTACCAGGGTATCTAATCCTGTTCGCTACCCATGCTTTCGAGCCTCAGCGTCAGTTACAGACCAGACAGCCGCCTTCGCCACTGGTGTTCTTCCATATATCTACGCATTTCACCGCTACACATGGAGTTCCACTGTCCTCTTCTGCACTCAAGTTTACCAGTTTCCGATGCACTTCTCCGGTTGAGCCGAAGGCTTTCACATCAGACTTAATAAACCGCCTGCGCTCGCTTTACGCCCAATAAATCCGGACAACGCTTGCCACCTACGTATTACCGCGGCTGCTGGCACGTAGTTAGCCGTGGCTTTCTGGTTGGATACCGTCACAACGTGAACAGTTACTCTCACGTTCGTTCTTCTCCAACAACAGAGTTTTACGAGCCGAAACCCTTCTTCACTCACGCGGCGTTGCTCCATCAGACTTTCGTCCATTGTGGAAGATTCC
>NZ_BBJM01000066.1 GCF_000740055.1 Secundilactobacillus oryzae JCM 18671
AGTAATCACTCCTTATAGCTGGTTGGAATTAACTACTACCATTGTAAGAGATTACTCTGGGCGTTTTTACTTTCGTTCGAATTAATTATAGAATTTGCCACAAACAAAATTAATTGTGATATTATGAGCATGTAGCATATATTGATTGTTTTAACATCGATTTTATGTGTTGAGGAGGCTTTTTATGAAAAAACGAAAAATAACAGTTTTAAGCAGTTTTTGCTTGTTCGTAATAGGAATCAGCCTCATGTTTTTACTTCCAAGTACAGTGCTCGCAAAGTCAGAAGGAAAAGTGGTGAATGTAAAATTAACCACCGCATTAAAATTGCTCAAACAAAAGAAAAGAAAGATAACGTATGTCCTCTATGCTTCTAGATACTGCATTCATTGTCAAAAAATGAAAAAGATTTACCGACAAGCTATTGCTAAGCATCCTAACAAGGAAATCTTTAAAGTCGATTTAGCTAACGAACCTAATTCTAGCTATAAAAAATTAAAGGGACTGCATGTAAATGCTATACCAACTTTAATAAAATACAATGGCACCCATGAGGTTACACGTTTAGTTGGAGAATCCAAAATTTCAGTAGTAGACAAGTTCTTACAATAAGGGTTCCTTAAAAATTAGAGGAGTTGTTGATTATGAGTAAGGCAAAACATTTTAAAAAAATATTTATCGGACTACTAATGTGCTCAGTTACTGTATTACTTGGCTCGTTCTTATTCCCAATTAATGGTTCGGCTAAAACTAGAGTTGGATCTTATTACCATAATTTAAATACAGAGCTTAAATATTCAAACTTGAGTGCAAAGGTTTCGTCTTTGAGCTCAAGCAATGCACAGCAAGATGTTTCTAATTTAAATAAAAGTGAGAAAATAAATAACTATTTAAATAATATAAAAAAACGTGGTTATACCAATGACCAAGACGCAGTCACACCATATAATTATCGTGCAACATCCTCAGTAGATCCTTCTATATCAACGGATGTTGTTTATAATGTTTACAAAAATAATGACAAAAATACTACAATATTAACTCAAACGGTTGTTGATAAGAGCAATAATAAGGTTGTAAGCTTCTCTGCTGAGCAAGGTACTACTAAGAGCACATCACCAAAAACCGAATTTTCCGCCTCAAACAATGAACTGAATCAAATTAATATTCTGGCGAAAAAAAAGACAAAGCATTTTAAATTTCATGGCAAAGAATTTTCATGCGGTATGGCTGGTGTGTTAGCTTGTGGTTCCTATTGTGCAGTTTGGGCTGCCGTAAATGGCATCGCAGGTTTAGCTTGCGCTGTCGTGTGTGGCGCTGCATCAGAAGGTGCATGTGCAATGAATCATTAATAAGAGGCAATTTTTATGAAAAAATATGAGAAAAATTTACTCTTTTACACGACTAAAAGTTTACCCATTTCGGGAATAATTGTTTCTGCAGGTGCTCTATTATATTTTGTTATTTATCAAAATAACTATACATGCGCAGCTGTTTTATATTCATTTATTCCGTTAATTGGCACTGTTCTAATTGCATTACCTTTCTGGATCCTTGTATATCGAATTAAGAAAGGTAATTCTCATTGATAAATAAAACCTATCTAAAGGGCAAATTCTATAATTAATCCGAACAAAAATAAAAAAAGGCCCAAAGCAATCTCTTACAATGGTAGTAGTTAATTCCAACCAGCTATAAGGAGTGATTACTTTGGGTACTTCTACTTTATCACGTTTTCAACGTGGTGCGCTAGCT
>NZ_BBJM01000065.1 GCF_000740055.1 Secundilactobacillus oryzae JCM 18671
AGGAGCTAAGCTCCTTAATCTTGACTAAAAAAGTGGAATCTAAATCGAATTATCCGATTTAGATTCCACTTTTTAGAGACTTATGTCACAGCCTCTTTCTTGTTTATTTTGTTCCCTGCCACTCCGCCTTAAAGTCATCGAGGAACTGCAACATGGTTTGCTGCCTGCCAGCCGCAATTTCTTTGGCAGCCTTCGTGTTCATGCGATCCTTCAACTTGAGGAGCTTCTCATAGAAATGATTAATAATCGTTTCGTTTGATAAATCGCGATAGTCCGCCTTAGTCATCACTTCTCGGGGCGCAATTTCGGGATCATAAATTTTTTCTCCAAAATGCCCACCAAAATAAATTGCCCGGGCAATTCCGATCGCCCCAATCGCATCCAAGCGATCGGCATCTTGTACCAACTGACCTTCAATAGGAAGTGCTTTGGGGGTGCCACCATTGAGTGACTTACTGAATGACATGTTTTCGATAACAAAGACAATTTCATCAATTTGATCGTCATCAAATCCCGTATTTGTCAAAAACGACTTCAACTCATTCGTTGCTGCCGTCACGTCTTCCACTAATTTATCATCCGTGACATCGTGCAAATAGGCCGCGCTAATTGTAACTAATTGATTGGCGCCCGTTTCTCGTGCCAACAACAACTTAACGTTATTAACCACGCGCTGAATATGATCAAAACCGTGTCCGGTTTCATCATCTGCCATTCGTTCCTTAGTGAATTGACGTACCGCTTCTAACTGTGCATCTGTCTCCAAATAAGCCACCCGATTTCTGTAAATTCATGAATTAAGTATACCACGGTAGTTCGCTAACCATTTTCTCATCTATTCGTTTCTCAAACAATTAATTTAGGTTACTAATAGTACGAATTCCTTGTTTTACCGCCTAATGAATGCTAAGTTTAAAAATGAGAATGTTAACATTTTTAACTATTGGGAGATAGAAAATGAAACCACTAAAATTAAAAAAATTACACCTTGGGATGGGGGTCCCAAAAATCTGTGTCTCCATTACTGAAAGTGATCCGCTAGCAATCGTTGCGTTTGCTGGCCAAATTTTGACCACTTCTGCAGATATCGTCGAATGGCGTTTAGATTACTTTGATGAAATCAATGATTCGGAAAAAATCCGTGAAACCGCCAATCTATTACACAATATTCTGGGGGATCTGCCACTCATCGTTTCGCTGCGTAATCCCAGCGAAGGTGGCCATCAAACCGTTTCAGATGCTGCCTACCAGCAATTAATCAGTCAACTCATTACCAGCCACACCGCAAACGCAGTGGAAATTAATTGGTCGCGCCCTGCACCAATCCGCCAGCAACTAGCAAATCTGGCCCGCGTCAATCAAGTCCTAACATTAGGGAGTTACTACAGCATCCAAAATACGCCAGATTACGACCACTTAGTCCAAATTTTAACCCATTTAGCGCGAGAACAAACTAACTTTTTGAAACTCACGACAATGCCACAAAACGATCAAGACGTTCTTAACTTGATGTCTGCCAATCTGACTGTCAGCGAGAAAATTGACCAACCAATCAGTACGATTGCACTTGGGCCAAAGGGCACTGCCACACGCATCGCCGGTCATACGTTTCACAGCGTGATGACCTACGCGGATTTAAAGCGCTCATCGGTTCCTGGCCATCTAAGTGTGGAAGAAACGCGCCAATTTTTGAACGCCATGGATGAAACTGGATTGAACGTAAGAGGCGCAATGTAGAAGAATTTAACACAAAAAGAGGCTGTGACATAAGTCTCTAAAAAGTGGAATCTAAATCGGATAATTCGATTTAGATTCCACTTTTTTAGTCAAGATTAAGGAGCTTAGCTCCT
>NZ_BBJM01000064.1 GCF_000740055.1 Secundilactobacillus oryzae JCM 18671
GGACCAAGCTAAAAGGCAAGTCACCAGTACAATACCGAGAACTTGCCAATCAGTTAGTAGCTTAATTTAGTTGTCCAAACTTGTGGGTTCACTTCAACTTCCAATTTTGGGAGTCCTTTTTTATACAAAATTATCTTTTGATAAGGGTTTAAAAAGAAGAGGGGATGTGCAAAAATGAAAGTGTACACAATCTAAATTTTGGGGATGAAAAAATGAGTGAGAAGATTTACACTGATTACTTTTTTGACGAACCTGCCTACAATACTCATGATGGTGGTTATGTGCCATTAGAGGCACCCGAGACAGTACCACAACCGTTGGGAATCCCGTCTCTATTAAAGCCTGTTAAAGAGACAGCAACGGATACCTATTATGAAGTTGTGGCTCAAGCAGGCGAGACACAAATCCTTCCGGGGGCTAAAACCAAGACCTGGGGCTACAATGCCAGTCTACTTGGACAAAGTATTGTCTTCGAAGAGGGCAAGCACATCCATATTGATTTAATTAATCATTTACCAGAACTTACGACTTTCCACTGGCACGGTTTAAACGTACCAGGACCCTATGTTGATGGAGGTTGTCACGCTCCCGTTTATCCTGGCGAAACCAAGCATATTGATTTCACGGTCAATCAGCCGGCTGCAACTTTATGGTTGCATGCCCATCCATGTCCATCTACTGCAGAACAAGTTTGGCATGGATTAGCTGTCCCCGTAATTGTGAAGGACAAGATTGAAGCTCAATTGCCATTTCCACGTAATTACGGAGTAGATGATATTCCACTAGTTTTACAAGATCGTAAATTTCACGAAGATAATCAGTGGGATTACGACGCTGACTACGATCCTGATGGTGTGCAAGGGCCAACGCCAATGATTAATGGGACTGTTAATCCATACTTTGATGTGACAACCCAACGATTACGTTTGCGTATTTTAAACGGTGCAAACCGTAGAGAGTGGCGGTTGCATTTTGATAATGACCTGCCATTCACGCAAATTGCTTCGGATGGTGGGATTTTACCTGAGCCCATTAAGTTTACCCACCTGATGCTCACCTGTGCAGAGCGTGCCGAAATTATCGTTGATTTTGGGCAGTTTAAGCCTGGCGATGAGGTTGCTTTGTATTCAGACGATGTCGCGATTGTGCGCTTTAGAGTACACGAATTTGAGCCAGATAATACGGTTCTACCAGATCATTTAGTTGATATCGATAGTCCAGAGGTGACAGCAGATGCACCGGTTCATCATGTCGTGATGTCCGGAATGGACGAAGAAGTGATGATGGATGATAAGAAGTTCGGTATGCAACGAATTGATGCCAAACAAGAACTTGGCCACGTTGAGTATTGGGATGTGACTAATACCAACGAAATGCACGGCGGGATGGTTCATCCTTACCATATGCATGGCACCCAGTTCCTTGTAGTTTCTAGAAACGGACACGAGCCGTATCCAAACGAACGTGGTTTTAAAGATACAGTTGGGGTTAACCCAGGAGAAACTGTGCGTTTGAAGGTTTGGTTCGACTATGCTGGCGTCTTTATGTATCATTGCCACATCATTGAGCATGAAGATGGTGGCATGATGGCTCAATTAGAGGTTGTTGATTCCAAGCATCCACAAACATACAAATTGATGGATCATCACACATTGATGAAGGCTTTTGCTGAGGAGCGGGGGATTCCGGTTGAGAAATTACGCTTAGCTGGTATGTCGTCGTACGAAAAGATGAATATGGAAATGTAAATAAGCACAAAATAAAGGGGCTGTGACATAAGTCCCAAAATAAAAGGCACTACCGTCAGATTTTAAAAACTGATGGTAGTGCCTTTTTGATATAATGAAAAATAAAAAAAG
>NZ_BBJM01000063.1 GCF_000740055.1 Secundilactobacillus oryzae JCM 18671
AACCAAGCAAGAACCAAAAAAAGAGTAATTTCAAGGGCTGTTTAGCCTTTGAAATTACTCTATAAATTGTTCATCAACAGGATTTGACAAAGAGCCATTATAGCATAGTGATTGTGTATTTAGGTTCTAGGTTCATTGGCCAATTACGGCATCATAAATATACGCAAAAAAAGAAGACCATCTCTGATCTTCTTTTTGTAACTCCGTCTGTATGACGGTCCGTACGAGACTCGAACTCGTGATCTCCTGCGTGACAGGCAGGCGTCCTAACCAGCTAGACCAACGGACCAAAATTGCGGGAGCTGGATTTGAACCAACGACCTTCGGGTTATGAGCCCGACGAGCTACCAGACTGCTCCATCCCGCGATAATTAAAATATAAATCTACTTAGAACTTTGTCACTCGATGACCCGTATGGGACTCGAACCCATGTTACCGCCGTGAAAGGGCGGTGTCTTAACCGCTTGACCAACGGGTCATTTTTTTACAATAAACGGAGAAGGAGAGATTCGAACTCTCGCGCCGCTTACGCGACCTATACCCTTAGCAGGGGCACCTCTTCAGCCACTTGAGTACTTCTCCATAAAAGTGGGCCTAAATGGACTCGAACCATCGACCTCACGCTTATCAGGCGTGCGCTCTCACCAACTGAGCTATAGGCCCATTGAAAACGAAGCGGGTGACGAGAATCGAACTCGCGACAACAGCTTGGAAGGCTGTGGTTTTACCACTAAACTACACCCGCATATTAAATGGCGCGGGACGGAATCGAACCGCCGACACACGGAGCTTCAATCCGTTGCTCTACCAACTGAGCTACCGAGCCAAAACGGTCCGTACGAGACTCGAACTCGTGATCTCCTGCGTGACAGGCAGGCGTCCTAACCAGCTAGACCAACGGACCAAAATTGCGGGAGCTGGATTTGAACCAACGACCTTCGGGTTATGAGCCCGACGAGCTACCAGACTGCTCCATCCCGCGATAATTAAAAGGAGGATGAGAGATTCGAACTCTCGCGTGGTTTGACCCACCTGACGGTTTTCAAGACCGTTCCCTTCAGCCAGACTTGGGTAATCCTCCATAATATTAGAAAAAAGTGATCCGAAGAATAGTAGGTATATACGCTGTATATACCTATGGACCTTGTAGGACTCGAACCTACGACCGAACGGTTATGAGCCGTTTGCTCTAACCAACTGAGCTAAAGGTCCAAGTTCCAAGACCTAATCGCGGCAGGGGGGATCGAACCCTCGACCTCCCGGGTATGAACCGGACGCTCTAGCCAGCTGAGCTACACCGCGAAGTAATAAATAAAACTATATATAAAAAATTATATAATCGGGAAGACAGGATTCGAACCTGCGACCCCCTGGTCCCAAACCAGGTGCTCTACCAAGCTGAGCTACTTCCCGCTCAAATGCACCCAGTAGGAGTCGAACCTACAACCTTCTGATTCGTAGTCAGACACTCTATCCAGTTGCGCTATGGGTGCAAAATATTAAAATGTTAAATGCCGAGGACCGGGATCGAACCGGTACGGTCATCACTGACCGCAGGATTTTAAGTCCTGTGCGTCTGCCAATTCCGCCACCCCGGCGTTATGGCATAAGCGGAAGACGGGATTCGAACCCGCGACCCCCACCATGGCAAGGTGATGTTCTACCACTGAACTACTTCCGCAAGTAGTAAATGTTACAATGCCGACTAGAAGATTCGAACTTCCGACCCCCTGTTTACAAGACAGGTGCTCTGCCAGCTGAGCTAAGTCGGCATGACTAATATGGGAATGTAAAGTCGGTACGCTTCATTGAAGCAATGAGCCGTGACAGTCTCGAACTGTCGACCCTCTGATTAAAAGTCAGATGCTCTACCAACTGAGCTAACGGCTCAATGGAGGATACAGGGCTCGAACCTGTGACCCTCTGCTTGTAAGGCAGACGCTCTCCCAACTGAGCTAATCCTCCAAAAAACGCGTGGCAACGTCCTACCCTCGCAGGGGGCGATCCCCCAACTACTATCGGCGTGCTAAAGCTTAACTTCTGTGTTCGGCATGGGAACAGGTGTATCCTTTAGGCTATCGCCACCACACTACTGAGAACTCAAGCTCTCAAAACTAGACAATATCAATTTTATTAAGAACACCACTTCGTGGTTAAGTCCTCGACCGATTAGTACTGGTCCGCTCCATGCATCGCTGCACTTCCACTTCCAGCCTATCTACCTGA
>NZ_BBJM01000062.1 GCF_000740055.1 Secundilactobacillus oryzae JCM 18671
TGTTACTAGCGAATTGACTTCGCAAATGTTTGTTTTGGATTCAACCTAAGTTGAATCGCCCTGCACATTTGATTCGTCGAAACTTTGTTCAGTTTTCAAAGGTCTAAACTCAACGTTGCCAATGTCTCAACAACTTAATCAGTATATAATACCTAAGTTGTAAAGTCAAGAACATTTTTGAATAAATATTCATCGCAGTTGAGTAAAAACTCAAATCGACAACTATTAAACTTTATCATATATTACTAGGCAATGTCAAGAACTTTTTCAAAAGCTTTTCTGACAAGTTATTGTAACTTGTGACTAGCGCTTATCATTGTCCTGCATTGCTTAAGCAACAGATAGTATCTTACCAAGTATTTAGAATCTGGTCAAGGGAAAATACCAATTTTATTGAAATAAATAAAAGAGACCCCAAAAAGGGTCTCTTTTTATTGCAAGTTCATTCATTTCAATTCAGGTGCATCCGTTTTGTACTCAGCTGATACCTTACCATCATTCTTAGCTTTCGCACTAGTTGGATTATCTTTCTGAGCCTTTTTTAACTGTGCGAGACCGCTATTAAGCTTGTAATTATACTTCGCCTTATCAGTCTTCTTGAAGTTATCGGGATCATAGAATCTGAGCAGATCACCATAGATTACTCGATCTGATAATGAGAGCTCCGTCGTTACGTGATTTTGCAGTGCAGACACTTCTGCCCTTTGTTTCTTATTCAGCTTAAGCACTTCACCCGTCTTAGTATCATACACGGTTGACCCAATCTTAGTATATTGAGGTGAAACAAAGTTACCATTTCGGAATGCCACTAGTTGCTTGCGATTCTTCGCTAATAAATCATTTCCAAATTGAACCGTTGTATTATTCTTAACCCCTAATAGGTCTAATAGCGTAGGTAGCACGTCAATCTCGCCACCATACGTGTGGTTAATGCCACCTTTTAAACCTTCCGCATGAATCATAAATGGTACTTTTTGGAACTGTGCGAGATCATATTGAGTGACTTTATCTTTACCTAACAACTTAGCAATCGCCGGTCTATGGTTATTAGAGATACCATAGTGATCTCCATACAGAACGAAGACACTATTCTTGTAGAGCCCTGCATCTTTTAGGTAACTGATGAATTCTGCGAACGCTTGATCAAGGTAATGTGCTGTCTGAACATATGGATCAACAGTCTTGTCCCCTGTCTTCGTTTGTGGGAAGTCATCAGTATTCTTAGAATCGATTTCATAAGGGTAATGATTGGTCAATGTAATCAACTTCGCATAGAACGGTTGTGATAACTGTTGAATATATTGCGCTGACTGATCAAAGAAGATTTTGTCCTTCATGCCGTAACCAACGTTATAGGCTTCCTTCTCCTTATAGTAGGAATTACTAAAGAAATAGTCATAGCCCCACGATTTATACGTATTATCACGGTTCCAGAAACTTGGAACATCCCCATGGAATGCCGCCGTTGTATAGCCTTGTTGATCTAATATTGAAGGTGCAGCTTGGAACGTATTCTGTGTTCCGTACGTCGTCATAGCTGAGCCTTGAGGTAATCCAAACAACGAGTTTTCTAGCATTAACTCAGCATCAGCCGTCTTTCCTTGCCCCACCTGATTGTAGAAATTGTCAAAACTCAAGGTGTTATTGTTATGGTAGAACTTATTAAGATTTGGCGTTACTTCCTTGCCTTCTACCTTATAGTCAATTAGAAACTGCTGGAAACTCTCTAAATGAATGACAAAGACATTTTTCCCCTTCTGCGTACCGTAGTACTCTGCATTAGGCGAAACTCGACTCTTCTTCAAAAATTTCAGCACACTCTGAATATCGCTGGCACTTGCATTAGCACGTGTGGCGCTTTCCTTTTGTGATTGATAAGCACTAAATGCTGCAAACTCATTTAGTCCTAGGTATTTAACCACGTAGTTATTGTCAAACGTTCGGGTTAATAACCCAGAACGATCGGCGTTAGCCATTCCAAATTCTGCGCCCATTAAGCCCAACGAGACAAGTGTCATCGTGAAAGCGTATCTGCGTTTGAGTGGTCGCTTATCGATTTTGATCACTTTGAATGACAATAGCAGGATGAGAATGAGGACATCCAGATAAACACCGAAATCGCTGATTTTCACGATCTCAGCAAGACTCTTTCCGAGGTTATTTTGAACATCCCCAGACCCCTTAATGATTCCGACTGATAGGAAATCCGAAAACTCTCGGTAGTACACAATATTGGCAAAAATCCAGGTAGACTCCAAGAAGCTGATAATCATCATCAGCCAATAAGCTAAGCGCCCCCTGAAGTAGAGTGCAATTCCAAAAATAAGCAAGGCAGCTGGAATCGGGTTAATCAATAATAGAAATTCCTGAACGCTCCCTTTGGCCCCCAAAGTAAACTTGGTTTGATACACCACGTATGTCTTAATCCAAAACAATGCAACTGTTAAGAAGAAAAACCCCCACTTGGTGTTAATCGTATGCGTAAAACGTTTCATTATATTCGACATTCTGGTTCCTCCGCGTGATATTAACGAACTAAATTATATCTGAATTCAATAAAATATCAATTCATTCCCCTGTTTCTTCAGTAAAACTTCAAAAAAAAGAGGCTGTGACATAAGTCTCTAAAAAGTGGAATCTAAATCGGATAATTCGATTTAGATTCCACTTTTTTAGTCAAGATTAAGGAGCTTAGCTCCT
>NZ_BBJM01000061.1 GCF_000740055.1 Secundilactobacillus oryzae JCM 18671
TATATGACCGCTGATGATGAGCAGAATTTAGCCGTTATTAAAGATTTGGAATATGCTTTAGCTGGGACACGCCAAATTAGTTATGGGGGTCTTTTTAAGCAGATTAAGCAAGATTTGCAATTAGAAGATGTCGAGAATGGTGATTTAGTTCATGTTGGCGATGAAGATTACACCAAAGAGCAAATGGAAGCTGCGGAAGAAGTTGTCGCAAAATGGGATTTTAATAAACAAAATTATTTTATTTGGTAAAGAGAATGTCAGGATATGATCAACGGTAAATCCGTTGGCATATCCCTTTTTTGTTGTCAGCTTGCTGACTTCTGATACAGGTTTTAGCATTGCTCCAATTTATTTGGAGTGTAAGTGCGCATTTCATGATAATGCGCACTTATACTCCTAAAAAGGTGTCGTGCTAAAACCGAAAATTGCGTGTTATAATCCAATATGCTTATTTTGCATTTTAAGGGGGTATTTAGAGCAAACTCTATATTTATATATGTTTCTTAAAACGCAAATATCAAGACAAGAAGAAACTCGTTTTCAACTCGTTTCAAATTCCTAAATTAGGAGGGGTAAAATGAAAATTGATAATGTAACAGAAAAGGATTTATTTTATATTTTAGACTTATTTGAAAAAATGGAAGTAATTCATTGGTTAGATGGAGGCTGGGGCGTAGATGTATTAACTGGAAAACAACAAAGAGAACACAGAGATATAGATATAGATTTTGACGCTCAACACACTCAAAAAGTTATAAAAAAATTAGAAGATATAGGATACAAAATAGAAGTTGATTGGATGCCTTCACGTATGGAACTTAAACATAAAGAATATGGATATTTAGATATTCATCCTATAAATTTAAATGATGATGGTTCCATTACTCAAGTAAACCCAGAAGGTGGCAATTACATCTTTCAAAATGAATGGTTTTCAGAAACTAATTATAAAGGTCGAAAAATACCATGCATTTCCAAAGAAGCTCAACTTCTTTTTCATTCCGGTTATGAATTAACAGAAAAAGACCATTTTGATATAAAAAATTTAAAATCAATAACTTAATTTCTTTATTCCAATTGCTTTATTGACGTTGAGCCTCCGAACCCTTAACGATCCCAAAACTTGCCGAATGGTCGGCTTAATAGCTCACGCTATGCCGACATTCGTCTGCAAGTTTAGTTAAGGGTTCTTCTCAACATCAATAAATTTTCTCGGCATAAATGCGTGCTTAAATTATGTATGTACCTATCCTTCGAATAAAAACCTAATCAAGCAATGAATAAATAATTATTATCCTTTGCTTTCATTCACACCATATTCAATACCTTAATTCTAAACATCTGAAATAATACGGATTTTTAAACATAATAAATTTCGTGACTATCTTAGTTAAACTCTATTTAATTAAGATTTTTTATTTTTCATTGTCCAAGGGTCCAAGGGCGCACTTACACACAACATGAAGTTGTGTTGTGCTAAACCCATCAAAACCTGTATTAGATTTCGCTTTGCTCAAACAAAACTGACTTGCGTCAGTTTGGAACATTCAAAAATAAATAAGTTCAGTCGCTAGCTCCTTCGAACTTTTTTATTTTTGAACGTTAATTTTAAAGGCTCTCATTTGCGTTCTAAGCGATTTTAGCTAACAGTTAGCTATCTAACTGTCTGTCAACGGTAAATCGACTTAGAGGGGCTTATTGAGCCTTACAGGCGATATTAGCCCCTCTTGGAGGCTTTAAGGAGTTGATAGACTAGACAATACCAAAAGCCTGACGTCTTGGAAAACAAGCCCTTGTTTTCCCGAGCCCAGCGGCGGCAAGCGTTACGATCCAGCTGGTTCAGCTGGTCAGTGTGGCTGAAAGCCACGGTTTAAAAAAAGCAGTTCAGCGGTTTTTGCTGATCTGCTTTTTGGGGTTTAAAAACGCCAATTTTTGGCGTTTTCTTCTTATCTTGATACTATTAGCAACAACTAGTTTTTTAAAATCAAGCTTGATTAGGCTTATATCCCTTGATATTACAGTGTTTTGTGATATTATGAGTTTATAAAATTAATATAAAATAAAAAACCCACGTGATATCTCTGATTTGGTCGTCCGAGCACGTGAGTTAATTATCATTCATAATTTGTAGTTATAGTTTAAGGAGAAAACCCTTTAATGTCAAGGCTTTAACCTTATTAAAAATGATAGTTAGCTCCTTCACGTGGTAAGCGGGAGGAGCTTTTTATGTCAGAAATTTTTGAAGATATTACAGATAATGGCAAAGTTAGACCTTGGCGAGAACGGAAGATTGAAAATGTCCGTTATGCCGAATATTTGGCAATCTTAGAATTTAAACGGGCACATGATATACGGGGTTGTGGCGAAGTTTTGCGTTTTCGCAAGATTGGTGATCATTTAAAGCTTTATCAAACGTGGTTTTGTCATAAGCGTTTGTGTCCGTTGTGCAATTGGAGAAAGAGTATGAAAAATTCGAGCCAATTAAAACAAATTATTGCGGAAGCAGTTGCAAGAGAGCCTAAAGGACGGTTTTTGTTTTTAACTTTAACCGTTAAAAACGCTCATTCAGCAGAGGAGTTAAAAGTGTCTTTAAGAGCTTTGACTAAAGCCTTTAATAAGCTAACTCGCTATAAAAAAGTGACTAAAAATTTATTGGGTTATTTACGTTCAACGGAAATTACCGTTAATGAACAAGATGGGTCATATAATCAACACTTGCATGTCTTATTATTCGTGAAATCAAGTTATTTTGTTGGCAATAATGTGAATTATATTAAGCAAGCAGAATGGGCAAAATTATGGCAAAAAGCCCTGAAAGTTGATTACGAGCCCATGGTGCATGTGCAAGCCGTGAAACCTAACAAGCGCCAAGGCTCTAATTCTTTACAAGCCAGTGCCGAAGAAACCGCTAAGTATGAGGTAAAATCTGCTGATTATATGACCGCTGATGATGAGCAGAATTTAGCCGTTATTAAAGATTTGGAATATGCTTTAGCTGGGACACGCCAAATTAGTTATGGG
>NZ_BBJM01000060.1 GCF_000740055.1 Secundilactobacillus oryzae JCM 18671
TCTTTTTTTATTTTTCATTATATCAAAAAGGCACTACCATCAGTTTTTAAAATCTGACGGTAGTGCCTTTTATTTTGGGACTTATGTCACAGCCCCTTCGTTCCTCTAGCTCAACGCCGTTACCACTTGCAACGTTGCTGAGAAGTAATTATTCTTTTCAATCGATTTTGGTAATTGCTTGGCCGTCTTGGCTTGCAGACTCTTTTGCTTCATCACCTTAGCCGCATAGTTCACGGGAGACGTAAACGCCGTGTTTTGGTAGCTGTTAACTGCCTTTCCACTTAACGTATATACCGCCGTGATGTGCTTCTTTTTATTGAAGAAAGCGAGCTGCTTCTTCAAAGCCTTTTTAGTTGTAGCGTCCTTAGTCATCTTGTAAGTTTGAGCTAATCGCCAAGGCACCCGAGTGGCATTGTAGCCGTATTGATTATCACTTTCGCCCTCAACCTGATAAGCTTTGACTGCGGACAATTTAATGCTGCCACCGGTTGCGCGAATAAAATCAGGGAACAAGCCGGTTTTATGACGTGCACTTAGCTTCTTCACAGCCGTTTGACTGTGACTAGCGACCTTGGTCCAGAAACTGTCATGAGTGTATTTCGCAAAAGTTTTGAAGTAACCCGTCATCAAATCAGCAGTCCGTAACTTACTTTGATCATAACTGCTGGTTGCCCAGTTCCCCATTTTAGGTAAATAAGTGGTCTGGTTGATTTCGTTTTTCTTAATCGCCTTCAACAAATTCTTGGCCGCTTGCTTATAGTTAACAGTCTTGCTACCCCACTTTTTATCTGCCAATATTAAAGAATAGGCAATATCCAAATCGCCATCGGTGGCACTGTTTCGGTAACCGCCGTTGCTGACCATTTTGCTACCTTGCTTGGTCTGACGCCATTCCATTAATGGATTACTGCTAGAAATTCGGTGAGCCCGGTAGTACCGGTACATTTGGTTGTAAGTTGTATGCGTATTTGCACCTTTTTTAGCTGCTAATACGGTTGCCAACATACCATAACCTTGCCCTTCTGAGTAAGCTTGCGTATCATTAGCTTTAACATACTTCTGCGTTTTGCCACCAACGTACGTTTTTTCCCATTGCTTATACCAAGTGGTGGCCTGGCTGGCTTGCGCAGTTTGTGGTGCTAGTGCTGCGATACCAAACCAAAGGCCAAGTGCTACTGTGGCGCCCAAGACGCCCGCCCAAATGCGTTTTGATTTCATTTTTACTGATCCCCTTTTTTACTTAACTGCCTTTATTATAGCAGTCTTTTTCACTGATATTAGTCCCCTAATTTCAACTGGGGGACATTAAAAATTAGTTAATATCCTATATTGTTATTGAAAACTACGTTACCTAGTTTACAATACTATATAGATAGTCCGTTTCTCAAACTCAAGAAGATGGTGACCTACATGTCCAATATCAAAATCGTTACAGACTCTGCCACAGGTTTAACACAGGCCGAAATTGATCGTTATCACATTGGCGTCGTTCCTTTGACGGTTATGATTGATGACGTGATTTACGTTGACGGTAAGACCATTACCAGTGACGAATTCCCTGATATGATGGCGAACGCCAAAGCCCTCCCTAAAACATCACAACCACCAATCGGGACGTTCGTGGACGCCTTTAACGAGGCTGGAGCCGATGGTAACGAAGTCCTTTGTATTAATATCACCGAAAGCATGAGCGGAACTGTTCACGCAGCTCACCAAGCCGCTATGCTATCCACGGCGGACGTCACGATTGTCGATAGCCTTTCTGGTGATCGCGGAAGTGCCTTTCAAATTCTGGCTGCCGCCGAATTAGCTGAATCTGGCGCCTCAATGTCCGAAATCACAGCTGAAATTAAAAAAATTCAACAACATTCAAAAGCCTACCTTGCAGTGTTAAACATGGATAACCTAGTAGCTGGTGGCCGGATTAGCAAGGCTGCCGGAATGGTAACGAGTCTCCTGAACGTCAAAATCGTCATCGAAATCATTGATGGCCAACTAGAAATCCAAAAGAAGGGTCGCGGCATCAAGCCGATTAACCGATTCTTTGATGATGTTTACGCTGAAATGGCGAAGGCGAACCATATCAAGGCAATTGGTATTTCTCACGTACAGAATGCTGAGCGGGCTGCTGAGATGAAGGCGGTCCTAGCCGAGAAATTTCCAGATACTGAAATTGTAATTCACGCCATTTCACCAGTGCTCGCAACGCACGGTGGGATTGGTGCGTTCTGCCTGTTTTATTATACGGAATAACGAATGAAAGACGTTAATCTAGCCGATCAACGTCTTTTTTGTTTGAATAAGTAATCATTCTATAATAATTTTAATGATATAATAATCTCTATTTCGTCACTCTAGGAGGAGTAATATGAAAACTTTGAGATTTAAGAAGCTCGCAATGATGGCAGTCACTTTTTTGGCCATGTTAGCACTGGGACTGGCAACGAGTCAGCCCAGTACCGTTCAAGCCAAGGCTAAACACCACTACTTATTGGTAATGGGTCACGGCGCTGGTGATCCGGGTGCCCGGGGAAATGGCACAATGGAAGCCACTTTCATGCGGAAAAAGTTGATGCCAAAGCTCCAAGAATATGCCAAGGAAGTTAAAAACAGCAACGTCACCATTTATAATCCAAAGCACGATATTGTACGCGATACCCTCGTTTATCACAAAGGTTCATATAAGATTAAAAAGTCGACCACGGTCATCATGTTCCATTTGGATGCCGGTAGTGGTCGTGGTGGCCACGTTATCATTCACAAGCGGAAGCCAACGACTCGCGACAAGAAGATGGCCAAAATTATCAAAAAATATGTCGGCTTAAACCCTGCCTATCGTAGTTACAGCTACCGAACCAACTTGAAAAACTGTAACGTATTGCGTCGTCGAGGCATCGATTACAGTTTAGTGGAAACCGGATTTATCGATCGCAAAACCGACTACAAACGGATTAACCGCAACCTCGATAAAATCGCAAAGGGCTACATTGAGGCCATTACGAACGAGAAAATTAAGTAATTAAAAAAACATTATCAAACGAACTGCGGGACTGCTCCGAGTCAAGTAGACAGTTCAAATAATTAAAATAGCTATGCAGTTTTTAGAATGGCATGATTCCGAAATTCTTTCGGGGTCATGCCAT
>NZ_BBJM01000059.1 GCF_000740055.1 Secundilactobacillus oryzae JCM 18671
AGATCAGCTCCTAAAAGATGGGTTTGTGGTAAACACCATTTTAAAGGAAGCTGATCTTTTTTGTCCGAACAGCGTTCGGATTAATTTTACAATCTACCATAACACAAAAAAAGGCGTATCAAAAATCGACACGCTCGAAGTAATGGCGTTAACAGTAAGCTACGGGTTTCTTAAGAATTAGACGTACTTCTATCACTTCTAACCAAAGTATAACAAAACTGCTTGCTAATGAATACTTAATGACATGAAATAAACACTGTATGAGTTTGGACACTAAAAAGTTCTTCGACTTACTCGGTTGAATTTGTTTTAAAAACCCTAGGCGATTTGAATACCAGCCTCTAAGGTGTTATCCAATTTATAGATTCGTTCAACATCAATAACCACTACGCCAGCGCGTGGGAAACGTTCAAAAATGTTAGTTTTATCTAAAATCTGATTAGCAAAATCATCTGTTTCATGAATATGAGCCGTTCCCTCAAAGCGAAATCCCTGTTGAGCGCCTCTATCAGCAACCGCAACCGCTGCCAAATGGTTGCTCGAGAGATTATCATAGGCTTGCCTGAAGGTATGCTCAAAGTAGATTAAATGTGAGTCATCTAAGACATGTAGTGAGCCCTTGGGACCAACTTGAGGTTTGCCATCTATTCCTGTTGTTGCTAGGAAGGGGAGCTGACTCTTTAACATATTCTTCATTTCTTCTGTAAGATTTACCATTTAATTTTCTCCAATCAACACGACATTACGCTTTCCAATTACTTTTAGTAAGTATACTGTCGATATCCTATTTTGTCAATCCTATGTCCCAAGATGAACATCGCAGACTAGGATCACGGAAGGTTTAAAAAGATTCCCTTGTTTTGTAAATTGGTTAAGCAAACATGTTTATATCGTTGGTCATGCTCAGGATAGATGGGTATTGTGAGTGCAACCGGATTGAGTTGTTTGTATGCTGGGCAATGTTGACCTCGATACAGAGGATCATACCATTTCTGATCTGGATGATAACCTCGTTTTTCCATTTCACGTAACACAATACAGTGAAATTGAAATAATTTATATGGGGAATGTGCAAATACGTAATTAACGGTAGCGTGTTTCCGTCCCCATCCATTACCGCGAAGCGCCGCAATTTCACGATGCTGTCCCAATAATTGTTGTCTTGGGAGTTGCTGAATTAAATCTTGATGCCATAAACGCACGTTACAGCTTCCTTTCTTGAAAACTAGTCTTAATATTTATGCCATTTGGAGGATTACAGTACTGAACCATTTTATGACGAAGCGCCTTTTCTATAGGTTCATCGGCAGTATAAGTAATGGGATTTGCGCCTACTCGGATTGTCTGATCAATTTGTTCAATTTTGTTGGTGTGATTGCTTATATTGCTCTTGCAAAGGAATGATATCCTTTTTTGCTGTCTTTGGAGCAGCGATTGCACCCTCCGCATGAACATATACACGGTTTATTAAGATGGCTTTGAAAGTGAAGTCGTGCTACCTAATTTTGAGTCGTTTTAGCCTAACTAATACCTATCATGCCGAATTTGTTATTGGATCGCTTAAGTGTAGAAGCAACTAAATTTGTTCGATTAATTAGTTGAAAATTCTTGGGATTGCCCATGTATTTTTTAGTCTGGTTATTAGCTTTTATGTTTGATCTGCTTATTTCTGATCGCAAACACCCACAACTGCGAGTGAATCCTTTTTGAAGTCGTTGACTGTCAACAATACATTTATTTCCACATTGACATTGACAGAGCCAAAGCGCGTTTCCATTAGAACTGCTTCCCAAAAAACTAATGACTGTGAGTCGTCCAAACGTTTGATTGGCCAAATCGATACGCTTTTGCATACTAATCTCCCCGTTTGATAAGAAGGTACTTAAAGAGTTGTTTTCAATTGATCTAATCGCCATTGGCACCATGAAATAAAGGCTAATTCGTCAATCTTTGGAATGCCATAGGTTCTAGCATACGTTAACTTTTGAGTGGTAAGTAGTTGATCATAGGGTTTGCTAATAATACCAACCACAAGGATATCGACATTTTTGTCAATCCCGTTGACAGGTTTTGCTCCTAGAATAATTGCTAACTGTTGTGCCTGGAAACGACGAAAAGATCGCAAACGGCCGGTAAAGAGAATTCGTTTGCCCCTAAATCTATCATGATGTTTACCTCTCACTAGGGGGAACGTTTGCTAGATCTTCTGCCTGATACTTTTCGATGCGATATAAGGTTACTGGTGCAATACCTAACATGCGAGCAATTTGTCGCTTGGTCAGAGTTTCATCTCCGTCTTTCTTCCTATTTAAAAGGCGACAGGCTTCTTTATAAATATAGCGTTTTTGACGATTAGGTGAATGAGGACCATATTCGCGAATTTTGCCCTTATATTTGCCCTGGCGTTTGGCAATTTCTATGCCTTGTTGTTGCCGTATCTTAATAGTTTCGCGCTCTTCTTGAGCAATATACTTATATAGTTCGACAATAATTGTCGTAATCAAGTTACGAAGGTTAGGATCTTCAATACTTGCAAAGCTAGGCAGATTTAGAACATTCAATTGAGCTCCACGATGGCGAATGGTTTCGATGATGTCAGTCAAATCATGAGAATTGCGACCAAGTCGATCAAGGCTCAATACCACTACTTCATCATCATCACGAATATAGTCTAACATTGCTTTTAGTTGGGGACGATCGGCATTTTTACCTGAAAGCTTCTCTTGAAAGATTTTATTAACACCGGCATCATGTAGCTGCTCAATTTGACGTGCAAGATTTTGATCACGCGTACTAACACGCGCATAACCGATTTTAGCCAATTCTAGGTCGCCTCCGGGTCACTTATATGTAACTAATAATACTCCCTTCTCACTTTAGTTACAATAGGGTACACTCTAACGAAAAAAATCCTTCGATTAGTCAAGAACCGTTAGGCAAGCCTCAATAAAGGCAAGCCAGTACTTGGCGATGCCGCTTGGGCTGCGTACAATACCCCTTAGGGTTGACACTTTAAATAATAAAAGTGTAAATCCTAGGGGGTGTTTTGCATTATAAGTTATTCAACTATTGAAAAGCTTAAATTACTTCATGATTATCAGAAATCGGATTATGGTTTAACGGTGTACTCCGATTACCATGGTGTCCGACCAGCAAACATGAGTAAGTGGATTAAGCAATTCCTACTCGCTGGATTGGCGGGATTAATTAGACCTAAGCATAATCAGAAGTACTCATTAGAGACTAAGTTAACTGCTGTAAAAGCTTATCTTTCTGGCAAGTATACTAATCAAGCAATTCTCCAGCAGTATC
>NZ_BBJM01000058.1 GCF_000740055.1 Secundilactobacillus oryzae JCM 18671
CTTAAAACTCATCATACCTTTCAGAGTATGTCCCGTAAGGCGACTTGCTTAGATAACGCCGCCATGGAATCATTCTTTCATCTCATGAAAGCAGAGATAATGGATGAACACTTCGAAAATCCAGAGAGTCTCGCGCAAGCGATGACTGGATGGATTGAGTTTTATAATAACCGTAGAATCAGGACCAAGCTAAAAGGCAAGTCACCAGTACAATACCGAGAACTTGCCAATCAGTTAGTAGCTTAATTTAGTTGTCCAAACTTGTGGGTTCACTTCACCTAATCAAAGACGGGTGCTTTTTAGTTTGCCAATCGATACTGTAACGGACTGACACCATAATGCTTCTTGAATAATTTAATAAAATAAGCAGTATTCGGAATGCCAACGGCGCGGCCAATTTGAGCTACAGAATGGCTTGAATTGGTGAGTTGATGCTCGGCATGGCTTAAGCGAATCGTCACGAGTTTCTGCTGCGGGGTTATCCCGGTTTGGGCTTTATAAACGTGTCGCAAATGAGATTTGCTCCCATGGACACGGGCAGCAAGTTCATCTAACGTTATATTCTCTGCATAGTGTTGGTTTAAAACGTAGTCAATTTCAGTGACCCACACGTGGTTGGACACAATGGTGTCCAGCGGGCGGCATCGTTTTCAGGGTCTAAAGCCAGCTGCCATGGCCTGTTCTGGATCAGCGTACATGATGACATTTTGACGATCGGGTAATCGTGATGGGCAAGAGGGCTTGCAAAATATCATGGTTGATTTTACAGCGTACCACCGCTGACCATCGAGGCAATCGTCATTATTCGCGATAATCTGCCAAGTTTGGTCATCTGGTTCCATTGAAACACCTCCTAAGCGGTGTGCAGATTACTTTGTTCCATGGCTAAAAGCGCCTTTTTCCGTTCAATACCGCCAGCGTATCCGGTCAGTGAACCATCGCTGCCGACGACTCGATGGCAGGGGATGATGAGCGAAATTGGGTTGTGTCCCACTGCGTTGCCAATTGCTCTAGATTTGTTGGCCTTAATCTCGCTATTTTTTTGGAGTTGATCGGATAAGGCTTTATAGGTCGTTGTTTCACCGTAAGGCACTTGCTGGAGCTCATGGAGGACCTGGGTTCTGAAAGCTGTCACTTCGGGTCTGAGAGGCACCACAGAGGCGTCAGGATTTTCGCCCGCAAAGTAGGCAGCTAGCCAATTTAATGCTAAACTAATTGGCCGACTTTCAAGGTGCTCAGCATCTTCTAAGCGGTACTTGGCACCGAAAAACTTCTGATCTTTAAACCAAAGCCCTAAGAGATTATCCTCATCACTTAATAAAATTAGCTCGCCCAATTTTGATGGATATGTTGCTGTATATAACATGTTTGCGCCACCTCACTTTCTAATGGTCACTTAGATTCCAACAGATAACTGCACAGAAAAATAACACAATGTGGCTTTTTAATTTAAAAAGCATCCCAATTGAGGGATGCTTGATTGTTATTTTTTGGGCCTTACCGTCGTCAAGAAATCAGTGAGCGGAAGTGGGTCCGTCAGTTGGCGATTACACTGGGCACTATCGCGGCAGATATAATTACCGTTCTTGGTATAGGTCCCCAGTCCAGAGGTCTTCGTTGTCGACATAAAGAGTGAGACGTTGCCAATCGTATGACAGATAGCGCAAAGTCCCTTCACTGTTTGCGGTGAAAACTCGCCTTGAATACCAATTAGTCGATCTTGGTAGGGGGCAACCAAATATTTCTTTTGGTTCCCGCCATCATTCCAACCCAAGTAAGTCAATTCGTGCAGTTTCAGGCTGCCCCATTCCGGATGTTTGAGTTTCTTCACCTTTTTAAACAGCTTTTCCAGCTGCTTTGGTGACAACTTGGGAAAAGGAATGACCAATGGGATTAACGTTTCAATCAAATCGGCTGCCTGAACTCGAGATAAAAAGTCGATTTTAACGCCTTGCAGAAAGGCTTTTGTTATCGGCTCATCGTTAGGGAGTAGGGGTGTAAGATTCTCTAATGTCTCCGCTAAGACGATGTCACGGATGTGAGGGTCATTTACCGATTTGTACGTATTGACTAGGTGAGTGACCTGTTGGTTGATGTAACTAAATTCATAGGCGGTAATTGTTGGTTCCATAATAGATATAGCTTCCTTTCAGATTCAAACCTGACACTTCTCTGAAAGGTTTTACAGAAAAGTGTCGCTAACGAGCAGCAATTTTCTTTGCTAATAACGATGTCATCATCGTTTATCATCCCCTTAGTTAAAGTACTAGTAAGTATACAAAATCAAACTGGGTCACGCAATGGTTGTTTCAACGAAAAAAGTCCTCGAAGATCAGATCTCCGAGGACTTTTTGCATCACATCATGTGATTGATCACATTGGAATTAAAGTGCCCAGGCACCCATTCCTTGTGACTTGTAAAGACTAACAGCTGCATCTACTTGTGCAGAAACTGAACCACTGCTAATGTGCATGTTTTGGAATAAACCGTATGCGCCACTAGAACTGTTGCGGACGTATGGTTGCCAGTTTGATTCACGAGTGATGATTGCGTTCCAAGTTGAAGCTGAAACGCCGGTACGTGATTCCATTTGGCTCAATACGTAGCTCTTTGTGCTTCCAGTGTATGAAGAAGATGATGAGCTTGAAGTTGTTGACTTCGTTGATGAAGCAGTGTTGTTTGAAGTCGTGTTGCTTGATGATGCAGTAGCTTGTGAAGTTGAGCTAGTTGCAGGTGTTGTGGCAGTCGTTGAAGTTGTTGTACCAACACTCTTTGAGCTGTTAACACCGTTGATTGTCAACTTTTGACCAGCAACGATTAAGTGGTTCTTGATGTTATTGTCTTTTTCGATCCGAGTCATCGTCGTACCAAACTTGTCTGCGATACTCCAAACAGAGTCGCCAGACTTAACAACATAGGTTGTAGCAGAACTTGATTTAGTCGTGGTCTTCGTGTCATCAGTATCAAGTGATAACTTTTGACCAGGGAGGATCAAGTGGTTCTTAATGTTGTTATCGTTTTCTACGTTCTTGATGTTCGTATCGTTCTTTTGAGCAATTGCCCAAACAGAGTCGCCTGCTTTAACGGTGTAGGTCGTGTCTGCTGAAGCACCAGTTGTGCCAGCAATGAATAATCCTAAAGCGGCTGCAGTAGTTGAAACTAAAGTCGTAACCATTTTGTTCAAAATAAGTACACTCCTGTTGTTCTGGAATTTAGGTTAACGGATATCCGCTAACCAATGTTCACTACTTTAACAGGTGGATATTACTCTCTAATATCTCTCACTTTAAAGGGAGATGACAAATATGACAAAATTTTGAAATTTATCATATACGTAATGTAAATTTGCTGTGAAAGGGCTTTATATCCCGAACCATCAGGGTTTTCTTATATTTGGCAAATTACAAGTTTAATCCGAACAAGCCCGGAATCTTTCAATGGCAGTCTGTTGATGATGTATTTTTAATGGTCGTTGATTAATTAGTTCAAGTGCTGCTAGGATCTCATCAGTCGTTAC
>NZ_BBJM01000057.1 GCF_000740055.1 Secundilactobacillus oryzae JCM 18671
AAGTGGCGTCCCTTAAAGTGATTCATGCGCGCAATCCCTCGTTTCTTGGCACCCAGTATACTAAAATCAAGTCAGCGAGGAAAATTTGCACCAGAACCACTAAAAGAATACGGCTTTTATCAAGGGACAGAACATCGTACCATTAAATACCTGAATAATTTGATTGAACAAGACCATCGTCCAGTAAAGAGACGCAATAAATTCTATCGAAGTTTACGCACTGCCTCTACCACGATTAAAGGCATGGAAGCCATTCGAGGATTATATAAGAAAACCCGAAAAGAAGGCACTCTCTTCGGGTTTTCGGTCTGTACTGAAATCAAGGTATTATTGGGAATCCCAGCTTAAATCATAGATACCGTAAGGGATTTTATTCTTTATTTAAAACTTTGCAACAGAACCGTTTGGAGGAAGTTATTTTGTTACAAAGTATTTTATCAGCTCTCGCTGTTTACGTTTCTACCAGCATTGATTATTTATTTATCTTGCTGATTATTTTTTCTCAAAGTCATACAAAAAAAGGGCTCCGTCAGATTTTTTGGGGTCAATATCTAGGAACAGGTATCTTAGTAGCCGTAAGTTTATTTGCAGCATATGTGCTGAATTTCATTCCGCAAGATTGGATCATTGGGCTTCTCGGTCTAATTCCGATTTTCTTAGGAATCAGAGTGGCATTGGTTGGCGAAGAGGAGGAAGAAGAAGAGGAAGTCGTTGAAAAGCTTGAATCAAGAGGAACAAACCGCTTCTTTTGGACCGTTGCCTTAATAACAATTGCTTCTGGTGGCGATAACTTAGGGATTTATATTCCTTACTTTGCCTCGTTATCTTTTTCAGAGATTGTCACCGCTCTAATCGTATTTGCTATTTCTGTTGCGGTTCTTTGCTATATCAGTTACAAATTAGCCAAGATTTCTTTTGTTTCCGAAACCTTAGAAAAATATGAACGAATCCTTGTTCCTATAGTGTTTATTGGCTTAGGAATTTATATTTTGATAGAAAATGGGACGATTCAAACACTATTAAATTTTATATAAACAACTACGATAGTGAAGTTCAAATAAAAAAAGACAGCGAGATTTTAACTCGCTGTCTTTTTTTATTTGAACTAATGAATTGTAAAATCATTTTAACCTTGTAGTTTGTCTTTATTTTTCTTTTTCTTGTTCTTCGATATGAGTTGAAACTTGCTCAAGAATACTAAAAATATGAAGATCGTCAAGGCTATAAATCATATTTTTACCAGCTCTTTTTGATTTTACTAATCTTGAAGTCTTTAAAGTTTTTAACTGGTGAGAAATGGCTGATTGTTCCATACTTAAAGACTGCGCAATTACTCCAACACTAAGTTCTTCTTTCTGTAAAAGAAATAAAATTGAAAGACGTGTAGGGTCACTAACCATTTTAAATATCTTACTTACCTCTTGGATAGAATCATTTGTTAACGGAGAAGTTGATGATGATTTCATAAAACTTCCTCTCTTTCATATGTGTGTTCGTTCATGTTTAGGTTAGCACAAGATTTTTATAAAGCAAGGTTTTTCCATAAGCAGAGCTGTTTTATAGTCCAATTTTTTTATTAACTAAATAAGATAACTATTTTTTTGACAAATCAGATAGAGCAATATATAATGAACGCATAAACATATGAATGTTATTTCATATGTAATTCGTAAGCGTTACGATTTCAAAAAAATAGTTTTATTAAGAAGGGTGATAGAAATGAAAGAGATTCAAGAGCAACACTCACACGAAAATAATAGTCACGATCATGACCATGATCATGGGAAAATGCCAATTATTTTGTACTTTATTGGTTTAGCATTGGCAATTGTTGCGCTGTTCTTAAGTGACGAATATCAATTCATAAAAAACATCATGTTCTCACTCGCTACAATCAGCGCTGGGTATCATGTCATTGTTCTTGAAGGCCTTGGAGAAACAATTGAGAACTCAAAAAACCAAAAAAAGTTCATGCCTAATTCTCATATTTTAATGGGATTAGCGGCAATCGGAGCTTCTTTAGTGGGGAATTTTTGGGAAGGAACATTATTGATTCTTATTTTTTCTGGAGCACATTTTTTGGAAGATTATGCAGAAGGAAGAAGCAAACGAGAAATAACGAAATTACTCGAAATGAATCCAACGACTGCCCGGTTAATCCTACCTGATGGCAGTACAAAAAATGTAGATGTCAGTGAATTAAAAGTGGGAGATCAACTTCAAGTTTTGAATGGCGATCAAGTACCTATTGATGGCGTCATTTTGTCTGGATCTACATCCATTGATGAGTCGTCTATTAATGGAGAAAGTATCCCGAAAGAGAAATCCAAAGGAGATGGCGTCTTCGGGAGTACAATCAATGGAACAGGTACCTTCACGATGAAAGTCACCAAAGAAAACAAAGATACAGTATTTTCAAAAATTTTACAATTAGTGAATCAGAACCAAGATAACCAAACAAAAGCTGCGAGTATTATCCAAAAATTTGAACCGAAATATGTCACAGTTGTTTTAATTGCCATTCCTCTATTCATGTTATTGGCTCCTTTTCTACTTGATTGGACATGGTCACAAAGTGTCTATAGAGGATTGGTCCTTTTAGTTGCAGCTTCACCGTGTGCTTTAGCAGCAGCTACTGTCTCGGCAACGCTATCGACGACTTCTAATTTAGCCAAAAAAGGAGTCCTTTCAAAAGGTAGTTCTTACCTGTCTCAATTAGCCGATATTAAAGCAATTGCATTTGATAAGACGGGCACCTTGACCAAAGGAAAACCTGAAGTAACCAATTATTATTTTGCTGATTCCGTGAACGAAGAAAACATGATTGATATCGTAGTAGCTCTTGAAAAAGAATCCAATCACCCCTTAGCAGATGCTATTCTAAGAAAGTTTGAGCAAAAAAACAAACTAACTATTGAAGTAGAAAACCAAATTGGTAAAGGATTGACGGGAGATTACAAAGGGAGAAATTATCGTATAGGAAAACCGACTTCGTTTGATGATGTTTCAGATGAATATAGTCGTTTAAATAATGAATGGGCATCAGAAGGTAAGACAGTCGTATACGTAGCAGTAGATGAAGAGGTTATAGGCCTTATTGCCCTTATGGACGTTCCGAGTGAATATGCTAAAGAAACCATTGAATATTTTAGGAAACAAGGTATACACACCACATTAATTACTGGTGACTCAGAAATGACGGGAAAAGCGGTTGCTAAACAATTAGGAATAGATGAAGTGATTACGAATGTCATGCCGGAAGACAAATCCAGAATTATAGACGAACAAAAAGAAAAATACGGCGTGACCGCCATGGTTGGAGACGGTGTAAATGATGCTCCTGCTCTTGTTAATGCAGATGTGGGAATCGCTATGGGAGATGGGACTGATGTGGCAGTAGAGGTATCTGATTTAGTTTTAATGCAAAACAATTTATCTAAATTGGTACAATCTCATAATATTTCTTCGAAAATGAACCGTGTTATTTGGCAGAATATTATTTTTTCAATGGCCGTTGTTGCTTTTTTAATTGTCGTTAGTTTCTTAGGCTTAACGGATATTGCAATCAGTGTCATTATTCATGAAGGAAGTACATTGGTTGTTATTTTGAATGGACTTCGATTGCTAAGGGCAGTCTAAAGAATGATTGCACACCTTCAAATGGATCTGGTGCAAACAGTGTGAGAGATGACCATCTAACCAGCTATTGATCCTATGTTGAAGGTTATGCAGCTAACAATGCTTCTAATTCGTCCACGAC
>NZ_BBJM01000056.1 GCF_000740055.1 Secundilactobacillus oryzae JCM 18671
ATGGCATGACCCCGAAAGAATTTCGGAATCATGCCATTCTAAAAACTGCATAGCTATTTTAATTATTTGAACTGTCTACTTGACTCGGAGCAGTCCCGTTGCTTGCCTAATCCGTTTTTTTTATTTGCTCAACTCTGTTTTGGCTTGTTGTATCTGTTGGATAACCTGATCAAATCCGGTTCCGCCCTCAGACTGACGTCTTCTAACGGCTGTCACAGGGTCTAGGATTTCGTAAACCGTCTCGTCGATGGTGGCATCGATCTCTTGGAACTTCGTTAACGGGAAATCCTGTAAGTTTTGTTGGCCTTCGATTGCTTCATAAACGAGCTCACCAACGATCTTATGTGCTTCTCGGAATGGTATTCCCTTCGTTGTCAGGTAATCGGCTAACTCGGTTGCGTTCGAATAGTCATTTTCAACGGCTGCTTGCATACGCGCTTTATTAACTTTGAGTGATTTCAGCATGCCATTCAGCACCTTCAATGCAGGCAGAATGGTTTTCACCGTATCAAACGTCCCCTCTTTATCCTCTTGAAGATCCTTATTGTAAGCAAGCGGCAAAGACTTCATCGTTGCTAATAAGCCCATCAAGTGACCAAAGACACGGCCGCTTTTTCCTCGAATTAACTCAGCCATGTCCGGGTTTTTCTTTTGCGGCATGATTGAGCTACCGGTCGTAAAAGCATCGCTCAACTCTAGGTAGCTGAATTCGTAACTGACCCACATACTGATTTCTTCGCATAACCGGGACAGATGCATCATCAAAATCGAAGCATTACTGAGAAATTCTAGAACAAAGTCACGATCAGAAACCGCATCAAGTGAATTTGCATATACGCTGTCAAAACCTAGCTCTGAAGCAACAAACTGCCGATCAATCGGAAACGTTGTGCCTGCCAAAGCGGCAGATCCTAATGGCAATATGTCCGTATGCTGTTCATTAAATGTAAATCGTTCTTTATCACGCTTCAGCATTTGATAATACGCCATCAAGTAGTGCCCGTACGAAATTGGCTGAGCATGTTGTAGATGCGTATAGCCAGGCATCACAGTTTCAACGTTTTCTTCTGCGAGTTTCACCAAAGTCGTTTGAACCGCTTCAATGGCTTGAATAATCTTGGGTAACCGCACTTTAAGATAAAGATGGAAATCGGTTGCGACCTGATCATTTCGAGAACGACCCGTATGAAGTTTACCGGCAACTGCACCAATTCGTTCGGTCAAAATCGATTCAATGTTCATATGGATATCTTCGTTATCAGTTGAAAACTGAATCTTGTTGGTGTGGATATCTTGTTGAATCTCCTCCAAGCCAGCAATGATTTGCTGACTATCTGATTCGGAAAGGATACCAGTTTTCTGAAGCATTTTGACGTGTGCCAATGAGCCCATCACATCTTCATCCGCCATGAGTTGGTCAAATCGAATGGAGGCGCCAAACTCGTTTACCCAGCCTTCGCTTTCTTCTTGAAATCTACCGCCCCACAATTTAGTGCTCATAGTTTAATTCGTCATCCTTCCGGTGGTTTGAAACCAAAACCTTTTCACCTTGATCAGACTTCAATTGAGCAACCTGATCTAAAAAGGTGCGTTGCTTATTTTTAATTTGGACTTGTGAGTAAACTTGAGTTGGTAAGCCCCAGAGTTTAACGAATCCCTTAGCAGCTTCTTGGTCAAATGAATCAGCAGCTGTATATGTTGCCAAGTTCTTGTCATAAAGAGAGTTATCCGATTTACGACCAAGAATTTTGATGTTGCCTTTGAACAATTGCAACTTGATTGTGCCGTTAACGGCTTCTTGACTCTTCTTCAAAAAGGCAACCAATGCAGTCATCAGTGGTGAGAACCACAAAGCGTTGTAGATAAGCTCAGTTAATTGCTTTTCAATTACGGGCTTGAAATGTGCTAGGTCACGTTCAAAGGTCATATCTTCTAATTCTTTGTGTGCCTTTATCAAAACAGTTGCGGCAGGTGCTTCGTAGATTTCACGAGACTTAATCCCTACCAAACGGTTTTCAATATGATCAATTCGGCCAACACCGTGCGTCCCAGCAATTTCATTAATCGTCTGGATCATATCAGCTAACTTCATAGGTTCATGGTTGAGTGCAACCGGAATTCCTTTTTCAAAATCGATTTCCAAAATTTCTGGTTGATCTGGCGTATCCTCGATGGGATTCGTCATAGCGTAGGCATCTTCTGGTGCTGTTGCCCAAGGATCTTCCAATACGCCGGCTTCATTGGCCCGGCCCCAAATGTTTGCGTCGATCGAGTATGGTGAGTCTAAATCAATTGGAATTGGAATGTTGTGTTCCTTCGCATAGTCAATTTCTTCTTCACGAGACCAGTGCCAGTCACGTACTGGTGTCAAAACTTCTAAATTAGGATCTAATGCGTGGATGGTAACTTCAAAACGGACTTGATCATTTCCCTTACCCGTACAGCCATGGGCAATGGCAATGGCATTTTTTTCGTGCGCAATTTCCACCATCTTTTTGCTGATTAGTGGGCGTGACAATGCGGAAATAAGTGGATATTCACCTTCGTAATACGTATGACCTTGAAGTGCAATCAATGCGTACTCTTCAGCAAACTCATCTAATGTATCAATTGCGTAAGCTTCAACCGCACCAACTTTCAGTGCTTTTTCTTTGATGAAGTCCAGATCCTTACCTTCACCGACGTTGATACAACAAGCAATCACATCGTAGCCCTTGTCTTTAAGCCATGCGACTGCAACCGAAGTATCCAGTCCACCTGAATACGCTAAAACCACCTTGTTATTTTCTGCCATTTCAATTCCCTCAATCTCTAATAAAGTTTTAATTAATTAACAATATTGAGAGAATATCACGTGTATTCATATAATGCAATCTTTATACATAAAAAAAGCTTAATATTCATGTTTTTATACATAAAATCCATATAATAATTGATAATACAAAAAAATCAGTTATCAAATTTGATAGCTGATTTTGATTCACTATTTAATTACTTTGCTTAAATCCATCAGGATAACGAGCATTCAAACGCTCAATATTATCCTTTGCAACATCGTCAAATGGAATATCAGCCCATTCGGCAACTTGGGACAGGTACCACATGACGTCACCCATTTCTTTAACCAAAGCTTTTTTATCCAACTTTTGACTATAGAATGTATATTGTCTGACGAGATCAACCACTTCACCGACCTCACTCGACAACCCAAGCGCACAATTGGTCAATACTTGTTCATTGCCGTAAAGCGTACGATTTGCTGCCTTTTGATAGTCGTTAAATTCCATCCTGATCTCCTCCAAACGCATGATCTTCAATCCATTTCCAGATTTCGTCCTTGCCCATCTTAGTTTGAGCCGAAAACATGACAAATGAATCCTTCTTATTAAATCCAAGCTTCTTTTTGATAATACTTTCCTGCTTGTTCCATTTACCGCGGACGATTTTGTCAGCCTTTGTGGCCAAAATTAGAATCGGAATATCATAATAGCTGAGCCATTGATACATCTGTACATCATCTTGAGTAGGCTCATGACGTGCATCCACGAGAGAAACAACGCCTCGAAGCGTCTCCCGCTGAGTCAAGTAGGTTTCAATCATCTCGCCCCACTTCTCGCGTTCTTGCTTAGAGACCTTCGCATAGCCATATCCAGGCACGTCGACAAAGTAAAGCTGATCCTCAACTTGGTAAAAGTTAAGGGTTTGTGTCTTTCCAGGTTGACTTGAGGTCCGTGCATAACTCTTTCGGTTAATCAAAACGTTCGTCATCGAAGACTTACCGACGTTTGAACGCCCCACAAACGCGATTTCAGGATAACCGGTTGTTGGATATTGAGTTGGTGATACGGCGCTCATCACGAGCTCCACATTATTTACTTCCATCATTAGCATCCTTTCAATTCATCTTATATCATTCTAACATACCCACCCCACAAAAAAAGAAGACTAAAAGTAGATTGTAAAATTAATCCGAACGCTGTTCGGACAAAAAAGATCAGCTTCCTTTAAAATGGTGTTTACCACAAACCCATCTTTTAGGAGCTGATCT
>NZ_BBJM01000055.1 GCF_000740055.1 Secundilactobacillus oryzae JCM 18671
AAGACCAATTTTAGCCAAGTAACGACTGATGAGATCCTAGCAGCACTTGAACTAATTAATCAACGACCATTAAAAATACATCATCAACAGACTGCCATTGAAAGATTTCGGGCTTGTTCGGATTAAACTTGTAATTTGCCTCACTAAAATATTTGGTATACAATCGAGAAACTAAGGACCGAATTTGATAGATCAGAAAGGGCATTTTTATGGGGTCTTGATTATTAAAGTCTGAAAAAATGATATTTGACAAATATGGTTTAAAGTTTCGTGGATTGTGGGAACATTCATACCTTTTCATATTGGAGATATAGTTAGCATATATGTATTCATACTCACCCTGTGGCCTTCCAGAAAAAACAGATGGTGTTAACCCTAGACTTTCAAGGTACTATCTTAGCATTTGAAAAAGGACCCTTAGAGCAACAGTTTTCTAAACTGTAGGTTGCGAGTTCAATTCTCGCAGGGTTCATTGAGAGGAGGCTTATTTGTGCCTATATCTAAACGTAAAATGTGGATAGAGCTTATTATTAACGGATTACTGTTAATAACTCCTTTACTGTTAATAATCAATGGCATCGCTGGGCTAGCCGAAAATGATCCTAATCATCCAGATGCTTTAATTCTTATGGGCGTGCTAATACTAGGCATACTTGGATTAGTGATGACGGGGCTGACAGTTTTTAGACTTTTTAATCGTGGCTGGCATGGCATAGCACTTTACCAAAAATTATTGGCTATACTCTATTTTGTCTGTCTAATAATCGGCGGGTTCGAATGGTTACTTTTTACAGAGACTATTCCACCTAATTGGTATCTACATTAGTACTTGGTTATCACGAACCTTTAGCTCAGTTGGTTAGATCAGATGGCTCATAACCGAGTCCAACAAGGTCCATTTAGTCCCCTCTATGGGGACTTCTCTTAACACTCAAAAAGAACATACGTTTTATTATCCGGGTGGTTGGTCATGGGTCCGAGTCCTATGTAATCAGTTGATTCACAACTTAAATATGGAGGTTGCTATTATGACAACGTTTGAATTAGAAGAATACTTAGAAGCAAATAGTCAGATTGTCGACACCTTTCGAGATAAATACGCCGCGTTCCTAAATGAGCAAAACGCAGACCGCCCCACCAATAAAAAGTGGAGTAGTCTGCGCATTAAAAATGAGACCAGCAGTGCTGTCATCAAATTCATTAGCAATATCCAAGCCAAATTGAGTTCAGCCATGAAGCCCCGTCAGCAAAAATCTTATGATGGCTGGGTTGATTATATGGAACGCAATGAAACCATCGATAGCTTGGAAGAATCCCTAATGGATCTGGATTTTGTTTAAATGGTAGATTTATTAACTTTAATCGATCGCAAATCACGGTTCCTTTGGGCATATCGGTTAAAGGACCGAACGACAGCGAGTGTTAATGAAGCACTGACTAAGTTCCTAACAACTTTTAATGGACCGGTGCACAGTTTTACTGTGGACCGTGGTACTGAGTTTAGTGGGCTAGTATCATTTGAATCACAATATGGTATTAAGACCTATTACTGTCATGCTTATACGCCAGCTGAACGTGGTAGCAATGAACGCTTTAATCGGAATTTACGTTATTTTTATCCTAAGGGGACTCGTTTTGAGCACATTAGTGCTCAAGATTTAACGACGACGTTACTCCAAATTAACCAGAGACCGCTTAAAATACTTGACTGGAAAACACCGTATCAGGTTATGCTGACCAATTTGTCCAAAAATTCGGATTAAATTTGCAATCTACCGCAATATCACGTACAATGCCGGACACACAATTTTACTACCATTGATGCTGTTAGTTGGTGGATTGCTGACAAATGATACATTTCGCATGATTGGTTTAATTTGGCTGATTCATATTTATATGGACAGAATGCTTGGACTTGATTTGCGAGGATAGATTTTAGCCTAATCTGGAGCCGATTCAAGGATGAATACTAATAATCAAAAACTAAAATGACAGCCAGAAAAAGGAAGATGGACTCCTAATTCTATGGCTGTCATTTTTTGAATAACAATGTGTAAAAATCTGAAATATACTGAAATTTTAAATTTACAAATTCCGTCAAACCGCTTGGATTTAAAGACTTTTAAAATTAAATAAAAACTGCATATGCGCTCCCCGAGAGTCGAACTCGGATCATGAGGACCGAAATCTCATGTGCTATCCATTACACTAAGAGCGCCTTACAACTTAATGATAAGCCACTTTTTTAGTGCATGCAAACACAAAATCTATTGACCCATGGCAACTTTGCCAGCTTGCTCTTCTAAATAGAAGAAGACTGCATCAGGATTAGTTTTGAAATCAGTCACAAAATCAGTGCCCATTGGCGTAACTTCCCGCATAAAGCCACCAGTAATGGCATACACGTTAAGCTTGCCATCTTCTAGTTTAGCTGAATCATAATGACCTGCCTCGGCGTGTTCTAAATAAGCTTGAAACGACTGCAATACGGTATCCATAATAACCGATTCAACGGTTACTGTTTCACCCTTTTCGTTAAGCTCGGCCACCTTGGCCTCAACTTCGGTCATATCTACTGGTACATCAATTTCCAATTTAATTTACCCTCTTTATAAAGTTTTCTGAAATTTTCATAGAATTTTTCTAATTTAAACTGTAAGTTTTGCGAACTTGCGTTAAAATTAAATCAACTGTATCCAATCGTATTTTACACGACTGAATGCGATTTAACTACCCGGAAAGGAGTATCATTGTGGACGCTCAAGATAAGTACTTAGCTCTTTCGACGTACGTTGCAATTTTGCACCGACAGCTACAAAGGGATATGAACCAATTACTAGTTGAAGACAAACTACCCGTTAATATGACCGAGATTTATCTAATGGTGCTCATCATGGAAACTGATGGCGTCAACCAACGTCAAGCTGCAACAACATTGGCAGTTGATGAAGGATTAATGACCCGGATGGTTAAGCATTTGGTGTCCCTCGGTTTTATTGAAAAAACGGCTTCAGCTGAAGACAAACGAAACAAGCTACTGACGCTTACGGTATCTGGCGAAAAACTGTTAGACCACGGCCTCGCTCGTTTCCGTAAATGGTGGGAAACCTTCATCAACGATGTTGATGGCCTCGACATCCAAAAAATTGGCAGCGAGGTACAACAAATTTCTAAGGCGGTCGTTCAAAACGACACCCTTTCAAACCAAGTTGATGCTAACGCCATTGAAAAATAGTCACTAGCTAAGATAGTAGGAGGGACTGTCATGACAAAACCCGTTTTTTCCATTCAAGAAGCTCGTGAAGCTGATGCCTATACCATTAATGAGGTGGGCATCCCCTCTGCCGTGCTCATGGAGCGCGCCGCTTTGGCGGTTGCGAACGAACTGCAAACGAACGAAGCGTTTGATTTAAGCAAAACGTTAGTCGTCGCAGCAACCGGAAATAATGGGGGCGATGGTTTAGCAGTTGCACGTTTACTGTTCGTTCAGGGACTTGATGTCACTGTCCTACTACTTGGTAACGAAGCTCACGCAACTGTGGAAACCCAACGTCAGCTTAAAATTTGTCGTCATTATCGCATTCCCATCGTGACGACGATTGCCGATTTTGCAGCCTTTACGACGATTGTGGACGGTATCTTTGGTGTTGGCCTTGCCCGGCCGGTCGAGGGTGCGTTTGCGGAAACAATTCAGGCAATGAATGCTAGTCCTGCGAACATTATGGCGATTGACGTGCCGTCAGGATTACAAGCCGATACGGGTGAAATCCTCGGTACTGCCATTCAGGCCGCTACAACCGTAACCATGGCAGCCCGAAAACTCGGCTTTACCGCCAAGAGTGAACCCAATACTGGCCACGTTATTGTTGCGGACATTGGTGTCTATCAGCCGCACTAGCTAATTGAATAAACCTCAGTAATAGAGCACGAGCCCAGCTCGCGGTCTATTTTGTTGTGGCAAATTCTATAATTAATCCGAACAGAAATTAAAAAGCCCAAAGCAATCACTTACAATGGTAGTAGCTAATTCCAACCAATATAGGGAGTGATTACTTTTGGTACATCTACTTTATC
>NZ_BBJM01000054.1 GCF_000740055.1 Secundilactobacillus oryzae JCM 18671
AGACCACCAAAAGACTTAGCAAGGTCATTACCTTGTACGACTAAGTAATCTTGCCGACTTAGCAACTTATCCAGAGCCTTTTGAGCTTTTTTATTTTTAGTCATTAAATTTCCCCATTTCCTTTAAAACATCATATAACTTATAACACATAAAAACATTTTTTTATTTAATTTATGTTTTTTAACGTGGAAAATGTGTTTTTTAACGTGGAAAATGTGTTTTAAAAGCTCTGTATCCCTTGGTATGACAGTGTTTCTAATCGCCCTAAAGTATTTAAAAGTAATTAAAAGTATCCGTTAAAGTATCTTACTTACGCGCGAAGGCAATAAAAAATTTAAAATTTCAAAAAAAAGTTCTGCTATCAATAGCCATAGATGTATATCTAGTATGAAAACGTAGGTCAAAATCAAAAGATGTGGTTCAGAGGAAGCCTCGACTGTCGCTCGGCGGGAAGTACATGCTACAGTCGTGCGTCATTAATAATTATGATACTGATTCTTATGTGGTTTGTGGAAACCGTGTATCCACGACAACATAACTGTTAAAAATGCACTAGGCACAGCGACCACACCAATCTCTAGCACTAATAAGGCAAATACAAGGAGTAAGGCAACAATGGCCTTAATAACGCCCCAGAGGCTCCAATTAGGCGCTAGTGCGTGCCATATAGGCCCAACGCCACTGAGGTGAACGACCATAGGCCCAATTAACCACAGCAATACTAGCGTGGTCACAATGAGGGCGACAATCCCGACTCCTTGACCGATTATAGCTAGCGTCTGCTGGCGTTTTGTTGGTTTCAATTCCCGTTGAGCCGTGTTAATGGCTTTGTTAAGGGCATCTAGGCGCCGCTGACTGCTGTCAAATTGTTGTTGATTGGATTGAATCAGCGAATTGAGATGGTCAACATATTGCTGGGACGTATTGTTGGCAAGGTTATCAACCTGCTTAGCTACTTGCTGGTTCACTTCGCGCTGAATAAGCGCGTTAATGGCGGGCACTTGCGACCAATTAATTTCATCGTTTTGGTAAGCTGCTAGGATTTGCTTTAACATTTCATGGTCGTTCATCGATGGAACCCCCTGTTTTGATAAGTGTGATAGTAACCATTATCGTCACGGTCTTCTTTGTTTTGTCTGGACTGGTCAAGTTTGTCTTGAAGCTGATTGAAAAGGGCTTGTTCTTGTTGCTTCTGTGCTTGCAGTTGATTTAAATATCGTCCAATTTTCCCTGCAATTGCGCTAATTGCGTTTGAGAAGTTGCTAATCTGGCCGCCGAATCGTTTAATTCTTGTTCCAAGGTCTCTAGTTTGGTGTTTTGTTCGTTGGACATGCGGGCTAAATTCTTTTGCCGTTGAGCTAATGTAGCGCGTATCTCGTCCTGTTGCGACTGTAAGGCGGTCAATACTTTGACCTGATTGAGTAATTGCTGGTTCTCGAGATTTAGCGATTCGTTCTCGTTGTTCAGCTTGCTGTTTTCGCTGTTCAAACGCTCGACTAGGGCTTGAAGCTCGGCTATTTGTGACTGATTGGTTTGGTTGTTGACTTCTTCGCTCCAACTCATGGAAAATTTGCTCCTTTTCGTAATCTGTGCCTAAAGATTTGCCACGAGCCCGCCGGTGCTTGTTTTCAGCGTCTAAAAACTCGAATGAGAGACTTTTTCCACGTTCGTGGGTAATTATTCCAGATTTAGCTAAGTGCTCCGAGAACGTCTTATATGAGTCCACAGAGGTGTCTAACATGACCTTGTCAATATGGGCACGTAAATCATCTTTCCAAACATAGCCCCCTTTTCTGGCTATGTTACGTTCAGCTATCGTACGTTTCTCCGGCGGTTCAGGGGCAATTTTGTGCGGATATAGACGTCTGTTGAGATTGTTAGAAATGATAGATAAGCCGTGTGCCATTGCAATTTCATCGTTGAACTTGGCTAGACGTTTAAAGTCGTTTTGATGGTGGTATTTCTTGCCAGTCGTGAGGCTTGGCATGTTCACGATAATGTGATTATGGAGTTTGTGCCCAGTGCCGTCTAAGTGAGTATAGACAGCAACTTGGTGGTCAGGTGCCATTTTTTGAGCGAGTTCTTGGCCTAATTGATTAGCCTTGTCCTAATCAGCCGGATTAGCCGCATTGAGATCGTGCTCATCGAACGACTGAATAACTCGCATTGCTTGGGTGCTGCCAGTGTTTTGAAATAAGTCACGAGTCTGTTTCATTTGCGAGCTGGCATAGGCAGGGTCGATATTAAGGCCACTGGTTACCACAGCCCGGTTATGGAGACTGGCGACCAATTCAGGGTTAACCCCTTGATTGACGAGCCAAGCCTTGTCTGGTTCTTTTAGCTGATTTTGCCCCCGCGCATAGTTGAGCGCGGCCGTACAGCTTTTGGCGCGACTTATCTTAATTGTTGCCATAACTGATTCACCTCGCTTCTTAGAGCGTTAATGTCAGCTAGGGCAGTCGGGTTATCGGCATTGGCCCGTTTAGCCAGCTGGTTGAGGTTATTACCAATACGAGCCAGTGCCAGATTTAATTGGACGGCGTCATCGTGGTTGAATTTGGGCTCAACTAGTTTAGACCGCAGGGCTAATTTCTTCGCGTAAGCCGAAGTTGATAAGCCAATTTGGTTAGCTGACGTGGCTAATTTTTGATACTCAAGTTCACTCAAACGGTAGTGGATTTGTCTAGTCTGGTTCAAGTCAAAAAGCACCTCCTAATGATTAAGTACCCGTTCTCCTTATTCAGTCGAATGGGTACTAAACGACCGTAAGCATAATGGCCTTTCGCTATTCGCTTAAGGGCAATTATAGACGGTCGGTAGGAGCATGGCGAGCAGTCCATTTGGTACACAATTGCTGACGCAACTGTGCTCCAAACGCTTGTAAGAGGGGCGCTATGCTCCCCTCTTAACTCCCCTCAAAGGGTCCACTTCATCTTCGATAAAGTGGAAAAACCGGTCAATTAAGCTCCGCATAATTGACCCCAAATACCCCCTTTTGCCATTATGGCAAAAGGGGGTATTTGGGGTCGGATCATTAAACTTTCGTATACAATTTCCATATACTTAATAAGGAACTGCTAAGGCTGTTGTTCCCCAGTATATTAAAATGAGAAAGACGAGTTTTATCCATTTTTTCTGAGACAATTCAACTTTCATGGAAGCAAACCATCTAGAAAAATAGTTTTGATAATTTTGAAATTTATTTGTGCTAACAACCTGAATGGAAATTACTGCAAGATTATATACTAAAAATATATAATCAATTTGACGAATTAAACGTAGTATAAAAATAAGCGAATGATTGGGCAAAAAGATGACAAATGTATAGCCTATACCACCTAAAATCATCGCTACGTTAAAGAACAATAGAATTTTAGTGAACGTAGCATTGGGAATAATTGAAATGATCAGATATTCAATTATCACAAAAAAAACAGCGATAAAAGATTTTAGCACAATATTAAAATTCACGTCATTTAATGGACTAATCTGAATTTTATCTCTATTAATTATAGTAAACACCAAGGAGATAGTGAAAAAAACAAGCATTATTAAACATGTGAACTGCAGATTATTTTTAGTTGTTTTGAGATTTTTTGTGATCGTTTTTAAGCCTTCCATTGTTCTTCCACCGTTGCTGTTAAGTGAGTTCTAGATGAGTTGCTGTATGCCTTGGTTACTACTTTAAGATATACGTGGCCTGCATTTTGTGCAGTGTAGCGAGAGGCAGTATACCAAGCATGCCCATGTACCCCCTTACGAACTAGGATACTACCAATATCTTGACCATAGTGCAGATATTCACCCCCGAGCTGGGTCAAAAATTGTGATACGGTTAAGTTGTTAAATTTCTTAGTGCTCTGCAAATGCCAAGTTAATCCACTGCCCCCAATTACCATGAAAGTTGAGAATGGCGTAGTGTCAGCGCTGGAAATGACAGCTGGTTGAGAATTGTTGTCATTATTAATTGTTACATCATTACTATCCGTGGAAATTCCTGCTGCTTCAGATGCTTTAGATAAAGTAGTGCTGTCAGAGCTTGTATTGGTTGTTCCCTGATCTGCTGAAGCGTGGGTTAATGGTAATCCTAAGAATAAAGAAGTAACTGCTAATGAAAGACTCATTTTTGTTAATGTTTTCATACATACCCCTCCTAAATGGCCATTCCTTAATCCTACTCTAATCATTTTTTAACATAAAGTGCAATAATGTGCAACATGAATTCGAAGGAAAAAATAATGTTAAATAGTAGAAGGGATATTTTTTGAAAAGATTCGTATATGCCTTTTTATTGGCTCGCATAGCTAATAAAAAGGCATGTCTAATGCACGTTGTTTAGTTTTCGGAAGAAGGTCAACAATTCAGGGTAAAATGTTTTGTAATCAAGCTTGTTTCCCCAATTGTCTACGTTCCATTCCTCAAGCTGTTTCTGGAATTGTTGCGCTTGAACTTGCAATTCAGCCGGCAAGACAGGTCTATCAGTAGTTTTCGCTGTGTGCATAAACTTTTGATAAGCCGAAAAAGTTTCCATACCTTGTTTGGTCACCATATCGTGACCAATTTTATTAGCAAGCTCTTGTTCAGCAAGGACTAAACGTTTCTTCATGGTTGGAATATCCAAAGTTTTTGACATAATTCATAGCTCCTTATTTTTGTCTTTGATTGGCACACACCAACGTCCATACTTAACTGATACATAAGGTATTTAACTTCTAATTCACTAATTTGTTTCCATCAAGGATTTCAAGTCGGTATGCTACTATTTTACGCCCGCTTTTTAGAGAGGTTAGAGTGCACTCGGCATTAAGTTTTTCTTCTAATTCTTCTGTGGCACGTTTTAGAACGCTGGTATAAAACCTACTAGCACTAACCCGGCGTCCCTTACCTAAGAACCAGCCTTGCCAATCCTCGGTTGAACCATTAATTGTGGTAACGATAGCATCACCTTGCCGGTAGGATTCCCATAATTTTAAGAGAATAAGACCGTACTTGCCATTAACGCGACTAAGTTCTCTTAGATGGAAACTATAGAAGTTTCTTTTAAGGTCAAAAACAAGCGGTGCAGCATCTTCTGAGAATTTAAACTGAACCGTACCCGATTCACCAAAGACGATCCTGCCGAATAATTGAGTCATAATGATA
>NZ_BBJM01000053.1 GCF_000740055.1 Secundilactobacillus oryzae JCM 18671
TTATCTCAGTGAAGAGAAATGACCTTACCGCAGCGGAATACCGTTTTGGCAAAGCCAACTAATTTTTATTATTTAATGTGTAAACTTGACAGGGCACAGTACCCTGAATCAATTGATGTGTTTTAGGATTTGCAACACAACCGAAATTACAGTTCTCATAAAATCCGCTAAGCCTAGACAGTCTTTACTTTAAATCCAACATCTTTCGCCAACGGGCAAAGATGTTTATGACAGGTGGATAAACAATTAATGGTTATCGACCTTAATCCGGCCGCTTTTCAAACGTTGATCGCGGTCCATGATCAGTTCCCCGACTTTGATACCGCCAGCTGGCGTGAACTTGAATCTCGGCACACCCAGTTAACGGACTTGTTCCTCCAAAGCCAGCCAGTCGATCACGGCGAACTAAGCGTGACCCGTCAACAATTAGCCGACCAGTTTGGCGTCGACGCCATGTTGCCGTCATCCATGATCACCAAATACGTGGTGCCCAAAATCAAGAGTGAATTTGTCGCTCACCAGTGGTTTCCGAACTTTAAGTTACAGGCCACCACGGACGATCAATACAAAATTACTTGGTAATATCAAAATGCACGTTGACCGCAATTGCGATCAACGTGCATTTTTAGTCTAATTTACTGATCAACGGTAATTATTCCCAATCGTAGTCGACTGGATCTTGAAGACCTCGGCCAGTCGCTTTGTCCAACATGATCCGTTGTTCAAAGTGCGCGACGTTGCGCTTGGTTTCCTTGACCATGTCGGGGTTGACCGAAACGTAGTCGATCCCGCTTTGAATCAGGAAATTCGTGAAGTCTGGATATTCAGACGGCGCCTGCCCACAAATTGATACCGTCTTACCATCCTTGTGCGCGGTCTTGATCAGGTGGCGAATGGCTCGTTTAACAGCGAGGTTCCGTTCGTCAAAAAGGTGTGCGACCGTATCGTTATTCCGGTCACAGCCCAAGATCAACATTGCCAGGTCGTTTGAACCGATCGAGTAACCGTCGACGAACTGGTTAAACTGGTCCGCCAAAATGATGTTGGTTGGAATTTCAGCCATCATGTAAACCTTGAAGTCGGCGCTCCGGATCAAGCCTTCACTTTTAATGATGTCAGTGACCTTTTGTGCTTCTTCAACGGTCCGTACGAACGGAATCATGATGTTTAAGTTCTTCAGGCCAAATTCATTACGAACCTTCTTAACCGCGGCTAATTCCAACTTAAAAGCGTCGATGTATTTCGGATCATAATACCGTGACGCGCCCCGCCAGCCTAATAGATCGGCGGATTCATGTGGCTCGTACTTGTCGCCACCTTTAAGTTTACGGTACTCGCTGGACTTGAAGTCCGATAGCCGTAAGACAACCGGCCGTGGCGCCATTGCCCGAACGACCTTGGCAATCCCGTTAGCGAGCATGTTGACCACCGTTTCAGGATGGCTCTGTTCGATCAAGTAGAGTGGGTGTTCGTGAATGTACGTTGTCCAGAGGAATTCTTCACGCATCAGCCCGATCCCGTCAGCGGGTAACGTTGAATACTTTTCGGCTAACTCGGGATCACCCAAGTTCATCATGACGCCGGTAGCCGTTGGTGCGAAGGTTTCGGCGGCCACGACTTGGCCCGTTTGAGCAGCGGGCGTCGATTTCTTCAACAGACTGGCAACTTTACCCATGTAAACAATCCCGTTTTTAGCGTCGACCGTCACCACGTCGCCGGTCTTCAGTGCGTCGGTTGCCGCCACGTGCTGACTCTTCGTCCCAACAATACATGGGATCTGCATTTCACGTGAAACGATGGCCGCGTGACAGGTCATCCCACCGAAGTTAGTTACAATGGCCGCGGCCTTCTTCATAGCGGGGACCCAGTCTGGTGACGTCATTAACGTGACCAGCACTTCACCGGCCTTAAACTGGTCAATATCTTTAGGACTATCGATCACGTGGACGACACCACTAGCTAAGCCGGGACTTGCTGGTAACCCGCGAACGGCAACCTGCGCGTCACTTTCAGAAACGACGTTGGCGTCTTCTTCGGCGTCGGCTTTCTTTTGCTTGTTCCGTTGAGACCAAACGGTTTCGGGACGTGCTTGGACGATCCACAACCGGTTCGTGTTGGTGTCCAACGCGTATTCCATATCCATGTAGCAGCCATAATGTTGTTCAATTTTCTTAACATAACCGGCTAATTCAATCACCTGGTCGTCCGTCAAAACGGGCTGGTCTTGTAAGTCCGCGGGAACTTCTTTTTCGACCGTCCCGCCATCGGGTTGCCGCATCAATTCGATTGGTTGCTTAATGATGTTCTTTTCAACAATCTTCATTGAGTCTTTATCCACAACAAAGTGGTCGGGGGTGACCTTCCCTAACACGATGTATTCACCTAAGCCGTAAATGCCATCGATCACGATTTTCGTATCATCACCGTTGGCCACGTTCACGGAGAACATGACTCCGGAAGCCTTGGAGAAGACCATCATTTGAATGGCAGCCGACAAGGCGACTTTTTCATACGGGAAGTTTTGTTTATGCCGGTAATACGTTGCCCGGTCGGTAAACAATGATGAATAACATTCTTGAACCCGGTCAGTAACGTCGTCAGCCCCTTTAATGTTTAAGTATGATTCCTGTTGCCCCGCAAATGATGCGTCGGGCAGATCTTCCGCCGTTGCTGAGGAACGAATAGCCACGAACGGATCCTTTTGGCCCATCTTATCGGCCAAATCAGCGTAGGCCGTCTTAATATCTTGCGCTAAATCATCTGGCATGGTCGCGTTCACAATTAGATTCCGAATTTGTTCACATGCATGGTGCAACTCATCTGAGTTTTCGTAGTCCTTGATGCCTTCGAGCAAGGCGTTAACCTTGTCGTTTAACCCCGTCTCTGCCATAAAGTAACGGTATGCACGGGCGGTCGTTGCAAAGCCGTAAGGTACCGGTACATCCATGGAAGACGTCATTTCCCCCAGTGAGGATGATTTACCACCCACCAAGTTCACGTCTTCGCGATGTAACTCGTTAAACCATAAAACATTTGCTGTCTCTCGACTACTCATAATATTGCCTCCTTGTGATTTTTAGCTTAAAAACCATTTTCAGCAGAATCAAAGTCGTTATTGAAAACGGTTTCATTCTCAGTCTCCATTATAGTTCATCCGTGTACAAATTTTAAGCGTATTTCCAATTTCCGGTGGAGCTCTCATTAATTTCTGATGATTCATTCATAAATTAATCGCAAAATTTTCAGTATCCGCTTTCTTTAACACCAAAAAACACGGCCACAATGCTGCAACCGTGTTTTTAACCCTATTAACTAGGAAGATCTATTTACATGGTTTCGTCCGGGCCACCTTCAGTGCCTGGTTGATCACCTGCGCGTATAAGACATCACCCGCGTGGACGCCACCAAAGTGCACGCCGTCCGTGCCGGCAAAAACGGCCGGATGTTGTCCCGCGACCTTCTCCCAATCGGCGATCGTGACGTATTTGTACTTGGCAGGAAGCGTCCACTCGAAGACTGCTAACTTGCTCGAATTCCAATCTGACTGGGCCTGCGCGTTATACGGCGTCATGAAGATCAGCCGGTGACCGGGCGCTAAGGCGTCGATCAGCTTCATGATCTGGACCCGGTAACCGTCGAGGGCGTTGGTCCCGATGCAGATCACCACGTCCTGACGTAAACGATGATTCCGTTGCTGCGCTATCAAGACTTGGTCAGCCAAGTTCATCGTTCGGTCCCCTTCCGCGTCGATCGTACTGTTAGCGACGTGTTGTCCTAAATAATCACGAGTACCGAGTGTCACGCTGTCCCCGATAATTGATACTCCCGTGGGCACGTGCACCTTCGTCTTTTCCCCCGCCGTTGTCACCGGTCCCGTGTTCGCTAAAATGGCGGTATGGGTCGACTGAATCAGATTAACGTCTTGACGAATTCCGCTGATCCACAAATTTTGCTCCAGTGTTGAGACTGGGGGCGCGGCTTTGACGACGCTCTCCCCGTTAACACCTAGGAGCACAATGGCCACCATCGTTGGCAACCGGAGTTTTTTCCAGTTCACGTTACATTGAAAAATGTGAACCGGTTTACCGGCGATCACCGGCTCTAAGACGTAGTATGACAAAGCGGACAAGCCGATTGAGACCCCGGTCGTTAGGATCGCTGCGACCCAGTTCGACATTCGGTGTGAAAAAATAACGTACAACGGCCAGTGAAATAAATAAACACTGTAGCTGATATCCGCTAAAAACGTCATCCAGCGTGGCTCACTGATTGTTGGCGTTTGATCGTGCAACAGGCGCGCGCCGTAGATCATACAAGCGGCGAGTAGCGTTGCGGCCAGTAACCCTTGTTGATACGTTTGCAACCGGTCAAATTTTAGTCGGTCACCTAGGATGACCAGGCCGCTAAAACTAAGAATCATCAGACCGATTGCTACGTTGCGGGGACAATGCTGTGAGACCCACTTAAACGCCGTGAGCTGGTAGCGAATCCCACTGAGGATGCCCAACACACAACCAATAAAGAACGGGAAACTGTGGGTCACACTGGAAAAATAAACCGGTGAAAAATCCGTTAAACCGACGGCACCTAAATTCATGGCCAGAAAACTCCCCGTTGCGAGGAGGGTTGCTAAGGTGATCAGCAACTTTCGGAACTGGACCAACGCTTCGTCCGCCGACGCGCTCCGATAACGACTCATCTTGGCGACCAAACTTGCAGTGAGCCCCCATAATAAATAGAAGTGCATTTCAACGGCTAACGACCACGTATGGACAAATAGGTGCGGAATAAACTTGGTTTCATAACTCCCGCCAGTTGCAATTTCAAAATAGTTCGTCGTAAAACCGAGGGCCGCCGCGACCTGCCAACCGATGTTGGTCACAAAATCATGATCGACTAAGACGGTCATCGGCAGAACCAATATAACGGCTAAAAAAAGTGGTGGCACGATCCGGTAAAACCGGCGACCATAAAAAGCAAGCAGTCTGAATTGATTGGATTCAGCAAACTCGTCCACCATCAGGGCCGTGATCAAGAACCCCGAAAACGTGAAGAAAACATCAACGCCAATGAACCCACCCGTGAATTTCGCTTGAAAAAAATGGTAGGTCAATACTAATAGGACCCCGGTGATCCGTACCAGGCTAAACCATTTAATGCGCATATTCTAGTTGACCGTCCTTCAAAATTTTATCGGTATACGTCCGCCGACCCTCGCGTAACTGGACACTCCCCCGGAGAACGCCGTTGCCGAAGTCATCTTTGATCCGCCAACCACTGGGCGCGATGTATTCACCCGACCCCGTAAAGCGGCCGTTTTTAAAGTGACCAACGTAGGTCCCTTGACCTTGCACCTTCAACGTCCCCTGACCGGCAAACTTATGATTCAAAACGCCCCCGGTATAGATCATCCGACCATGGTCCACCCGCACCGTTTGTTGACTCGTCCGCGATGGCCATAAACTGATCACGGCCAGCAGCAGTATGGCAACCACGCTAATACTTTCAAAGATCCACCGTCCCCGACTCTGTTTCATGCCACTCGGCTTCCTTTCAACATTTGCGCTCAATACCGACGCGAGAAATTTGTCGCGTCCACGCGCACCTAAAGGGTACCGCGCTGACAGGGTGTCCTGAAGTGAACCCCCGAGATTGGACAACAATCTCGGGGGTTTTATTATGACTAAATTTAATTTAGAGTTACGAATTTCTATTGTGACACAATATTTAAC
>NZ_BBJM01000052.1 GCF_000740055.1 Secundilactobacillus oryzae JCM 18671
AGACTAACTTTGACCAGATAACGACTGATGAAATCCTGGCAGCACTTGAGCTTATTAATCAACGACCATTAAAAATCCATCATCAACAGACTGCCATTGAAAGTTTCCGGGCTTGTTCGGATTAAACTTGTAATTTGCCACACAAAGAAATAAAGGAATTGGTCATCAACTTCTGATTTTTGCCGAAAAATATGCGCGAAACAATAATTGCAAGTGTCTTGAAATTGGAACTGGTACAACTAGTTTTGGACAACTTTATCTTTATCAAAAATGTGGTTTCCGGGTTGTTGGTGTTGATCAAAACTTCTTTACAATTCACTATGATAAAGAGATTACTGAAAATGGTCTTGTTTTAAAAGACATGATACGTTTGAGGAAAGTTCTAAAATAAGTCTTGTTTCTCTTATAGGGTCCATAAGTCCCAAATAGCCCCTCGAAAACATTGAAAGAATAACCCCCAATATCTATAATATAGATGTTGGGGGTTATTTATTTTCATATTATAAAAATAACTCCTTCTATTTGTCATTTTTTCGATACCTTTTAGCACGATTTTGACCAGGAAATAAACGATCATGCGATCCGACTCGAATGCCAATTAAGACTAGTTCATCTTTATCAATCGTATAAACCACCAGGACATCGTTAGTTTCGCTTGGTGTTTTGTTTTTCGGGGTATCTCGTAAGTGAAATTCATTATAACCGCTCATTCGCCGATTAAGCTCATGATCTTCAAATTCTGCTGGTAATTGTTGTTGCTCAAGCAACAGATCAATGGCTGCTCGAACTTCATCAATAATAGATTTGTCTAAACTGGCTAACCGTTTTAGATCAGCATTAAAGGTTGCACGTGGTTTAAATCTTAGTTTTTTCATTATTTAAACTGACCCCAATAATCATCATTTGATTCAACAATTTCATCATCAGGTAAAACATGGCGTTTAATTAACTGATCACGCGCAATTGCATATTCTAATGAACCTTCTTTCGCTTTTAATGCTCTTTCTAGCCAGTCCATTTTTTCTTGTGAAACGATGGCCACTGCGCGACTGTTTGAACGAGCAATATAAACGGTTTCATCTTCGTCATTAACTTGATCTAAATATTTTTTTAGATTAGCGCGAAAGTCGCTCTGTGTTAGTGCTAATGTCATATTTACCACCCTTTCATTGTACTTAATATTGTACTTTAAATTGTACTAAAAATCAATTTTTTAAGGAGCTAAAACTATGCAACAAATTGTCTTACCTATCAAAGATTCAAATGTTCTCAAAGAGGTGCAAGATACCTTACTCAACAGCTTTAAAGCTGGCCGGCGTAACTATACAGTTTTTCAAGTTGGCAAAGCTACGCTACTGAGAGTGAGTGATGTCATGCGCTTAAAACAAACCGATATTTTTAATCCGGACGGTTCTATTAAACAAAATGCGTTTATTCACGATCGAAAAACGGGTAAACCGAATACCTTGTATCTTAAACCAGTTCAAACAGAGCTCTTATTGTACCGTCAATGGCTACTTGATCATAGACTAGCCTCTGAGTGGCTCTTTCCTTCCATTCAACACCCTGAGCGCCATATCACGGAAAAACAGTTCTACAAAATTATGAGTAAGGTTGGCGATCTGTTAGGAATTAATTATCTAGGAACCCACACAATGCGCAAAACCGGGGCTTATCGGGTCTACACGCAGTCTAATTATAATATTGGTTTGGTCATGCACTTATTAAATCATTCCAGCGAGGCCATGACTTTAGCTTATTTAGGCTTGGATCAAGCCAGTCAAGAAACCATGCTCGATCAAATTGATTTTGGTTGATATTAAGCGAGCTATTGCAGCAATTATTCTCTATAATACATTGATAGATAAGCTGAGAAAACAGGAGGCTAAGTATGCGACTTTGGCATGAGCAACTCATTAATAAACTTCCTCGCCAGCAACTACTAGGGCAGCATCGAGAACTTGCTGCTCTAAGAGGCAATGGCTGGGGTAAAAAACATGCAACTGTTAATTATGTATTCAAGCACTCGCCATATAAACTCTATCAATTTCACTTACTGGTACTGCATGAAATGCAGCACCGCGGATATCACCCCAATAAAAACTGGTTTAATCCGCTTTACCGCGGTATTCATTGTGATCCATATATAATTTTGAAAGAATGCCCGATCACTAACCCAATTTATCCAGAGCATAATGACGCATATTTGAAAGAATGTTTAGCTAATTTAGCCAGCAAAGGGATTATTTTATAAAGCAAAAAAATGAGTCTCATACTCGAGGCTCTTTTTTATATTTAGTTAATAATTCATATTAAAATTAAGGTATAGCCTCTAGTTCATATTTTTTATAGTTTACAATTCGTTAACAGGGCAAATTATTTTTTTAGTTTTGAATTTATGAGTTTGATTTTGTTGTCGCCAACGGCGGCTTCTAATACAGGTTCTAATCATTTTAGTATAACATAGAATAAATTCTATGTGTAAGTGCGCATTGAACTCATTTCATTCCGTTTAATGACGCTAAAAAATAGCTAACTTGATCATTGAAATAAAGGGTGTTTTTTAGTTCAATGCGCACTTATACACAACAACTAAAGTTGATTGTGCTTATACTAAAAAAAGTTGTATTAGATTTCGCTGCGCTCAAACAAATCTTTTTAATGGCTTTACACCGTTTTTCTTTCTAAACTTAATCACAATCTTTGAATAACTAACTATAAAAAGATGCCTTTAATTTAAACCTGAAATAATTAGCTAATGTTAGGAGTAACTCAGATGGACGAAAAAAAAGTATTAAAGCCCATTGATGAAATGCTTGCTGATCCTTGGCAAGTTGATATTCAAGAATTGTTTGAAGCTTTTGTTAATGAACCTGATGAGATCAAACAGAATTTGTATAATTCCTTGTACACTTACGTTTTGCAAAAAAGACAAGAAGATATTATTAATCGACCAGGATTTGCAATTTAGCCCTCTAAAAGCTCGCTGAGGGCTTTTTATTTTGTTTTGGCATAATTATATGTAAATAAGCTTAAAATTGCCGAGAATTGAAAATAAAGGCCTTAAAAGGGACGTAGCAGTTAAATTCTTATTATGTTTTAGATAAACTAAGTGTTTGCTGTCAATGGTAGCGGACGAGCAAAGCGTGGGAGCATAAGGAATTGACAGCTCTTAACCAGTCTTAACACTGAATTGGCGAAAGCCAAAGTTTCTATAAAACTTTGCTTTCCTGCCTAACGGCGAGTGAAAAAACGGTCAAGCTGGTTCAGCTTGGACGGGGTGCGGGGCGTCAGCGCCCGTGTAAATGTGGCTTGCCACACCTTTATGGCAACGAACGGAGTGAGGCGCAAAGAGCGTAGCGAATGGAGTGAGGCGCAAAGAGCGTAGCGAATGGAGTTTAATGTGAGCCGGTTTTTGGCTCACTCCTTTGTATTTTTGATTTTAGGTTTTGATCTCGTACGTGGTGCCTCTTTTATAATCTCTTTTATAAACCTCTTTTAAACCTCTTTTAGACCCCTCTTTAGCCTTACTCTCCCAAGACGTACAGGGGTTTATAGATAGAGTTTTGTCTGTTTATAGATAGAGTTTTGTCTGTTTATAGATAGAGTTTTGTCTGTTTATAGATAGAGTTTTGTCTGTTTATAGATAGAGTTTTGTGGTATTGTATATTCATAAAAACGTGTTTATTAAAAGAGGTGCTTCATTTGAGTAATGAAATTGTTAAATATGATCCAGAATTAAATACAATCCCACTTCGAAAATTCACTCCTGTTGAAATGAATTTATTCTTCTCAATAGTTTCTAGAATGCGTGACAAAGGTGACGAAACTGTAAGGTTTTCATTTGATCAATTAAAAGAATTAAGTGCATATAAACCTACAGCAAATAACCGATTTATTGACGATATTGAAAGTACTTATCAAAAAATTTTAGGCTTACGCTTTGGAAGGCGTAGTAAAGATGGGCTGCATCGTGAATTTTTTGTTATGTTTACCGAATTTGAGATAAACGGCCATGCTGATGATCCTTATGTTGATATTAAAATTTACCCCAAAGCTATAAAATTATTGAATGAGCTGGAAAGTTGGGTTCGTTATGCTTTATCAGAATTCAGAGATTTAAAAAGCAGCTACGCAAAAACCATGTTCCGTTTACTAAAACAATTTAGGACTACTGGGTACGCTTACTTTTCAGTTGCGGACTTTAACGAGCTATTAGATGTCCCTAAAAGCTATAAAAGTAGCAATATAAATCAATCCGTTTTAAAACCCATCAAAGAGGAACTTACACCTCTTTTTAGAGGCCTAACTGTTCGAAAAAAATATGGTAAAGGCCGCGGGAAACCAGTGATTGGGTATTCCTTTACTTGGAAGTCTGAAAAGAAAGACGCTAATGACTTCTCACAAGGTCAAATTCAAGATGAACGTCAAAAACTCTTTAACATTCAGCATAATGGTGAATTAACAGAGCAGGAAAAATGGCGCGCCATTGACAAGGTTAAAGGGTTAACTTTAGGCTCTACTGAGAAGCAAGCATTGGCTGATAAACAGGCCGAGCACGATAAAAAAATAAGAGATCAAGCAAGACAAGAAGCACTTGCTGAACTCCGAAAGGGGTTTGGAAATCATGCCTAAAACTATTAGAGAACTTGCTGATGAATTAAAGGTCTCCAAACAAGCCATTCAATATCACTACCAAAGACTACCAGCAAAAAAGCAATAAAAAGATAGTCGGGGTGCAAACATGATTAGCACTACAGCTGAGATGATTATTAGAGACAAGATAGCAAAGCCTTTGGTCTCAAAGAGCCAACAAACAGGTAGGAAACAGATACCAAAGACTAGCAAAGAAAATAATGAGCTAATTGCTACTCTAAGAAGAGAAATAGAAGATTTAAAGTTTCAACGTGACAAACAGCTTGCTACCAAGGATCAGCAAATAAGTAGTAAAGACCGACAAATAGATCATCTAACAAAATTGATAGATCAGCAGCAACGATTACAGTTGACGCCTTATTTGGTGGTCATTCAACCAACTATAACCAACAGTCGGTGCCACTTATTCGCCCAGAAGAATTTGCTACCTTACAACAGCCAGTTTTATATGCCTACAAGCTAGGCGTTTCACAAGTTGATAAAGCTTTTTGGTTTAAAGATGCACGTATGAAAGCAATGGTAGAAAACTAAGGAGTTTAAATAAAAAACATCGTTGCGCACATTATTGTGGTAACATTGTTCGCAATGAAGGAGTAATTTAGCATGAAGCTTTATTCTATGAAGGATATTGCAGAGGAAATCGGCAAAGACAAATCCAATGTTTATCGTTATATAAAGAAAAACAATATTGCGCACACTGATGTAAAAGAACGTACATTATTGTTTAACGCAACGCAAAAAAACTCCATTGTAAAAGGCATGGCAAGCAATCCAAACAATGACGTTGCGCAACGGTCGCAACATGCCCAGCATAATGAATATCATAGCGAAACAGATAATAATACTGATCAAATTATTGCTGCTATGCAGGATAATATTAAGAATTTAAAAGAGCAAAATGCCTTGCTAGCTAAACAGTTGGAAAGCAAGGATAAACAACTTGATGAGGCACAAAAGCTAATTGATCAGCAACAACAGTTAAACCTATCAACACAGCGTCTTTTAACACAACAAAATGAGCCGCAGGAAGTTAAGCAACAAACACAAACTAAGCAAAAAAGTACTGCACAGGCACAACAGTCAGAAGAAAATAGTGATGATCAAAAAAAGGCTTCAAAGAAGGGGTTCTTTAAGCGCTTATTTGATAACTAAAGGTACATGTTCATATGACACACAACTATTTTGTTTTTAGATTTGGCAAATTACAAGTTTAATCCGAACAAGCCCGGAAACTTTTAATGGCAGTCTGTTGATGATGGATTTTTAATGGTCGTTGATTAATAAGCTCAAGTGCTGCCAGGATTTCATCAGTCGTTATCTGGTCAAAGTTAGTCT
>NZ_BBJM01000051.1 GCF_000740055.1 Secundilactobacillus oryzae JCM 18671
AAAAGAAGGATAATTCTGGACCTGATTTATCAGGTTTCAGCTCACAAAATAAAGAAAGGAGCAGTGAGACACTGTAAACCTTATCGGTAAAAAACAGCATTTTTTAATCGGCAAAAAACGACATTTTCACATCGGCGTTGACAAAAGGTATAAAATATTAAATTAAACTTTGGAGGAGCTTGAATATGGAAAATTATCAAAGACAAGCAAGTGGTAACAAAATTTTTGACTCAAATGATATTCATGAGAATGTTATTCTGAACAAAATACCAGACATCTTAAATATTTTGCTAATTGATAGAACAACCAGTACACCTAAGAAATATGGTGAGATTTATCGACTTTCTACGCCAACTGGGTACTATACAGCTAATAAGGACAAAGTTAAGTTTATCTTTGCGGTAAAGGCTGGTGTTAAATAATGACGGAAGTTCCTGACGAAATTAACATGACTGAAATGCTAATTGGAATTAAAGAAGATATTTCTTCCATTAAACAGCAGTTAAATGATCAAGCTGATTTGAATGAAAAAGCAGATAAGGCTTTGGCCAAGTCCATCGAAAATGAACATCGAATTGATAATTTAACTCACATAAACTATGCATTGATTTCTTTGGTAGCAGCGGGGATTTTTGTACCGTTGATTATTTATTTGATCGAGAAATTTATGTAAAAATAAAAAGCTGGGAAATAAGTCTCAGCTTTGATACATATGATTTTAGTTTTCTAAATTGAGTGTAATCAGCCAATAAGCACCATTTGAACTATGCTTCTTATTTTTTTGAGAAATGATTTTTCCTTTGGAACTAGTTTTTACAAACTTCATCGTAGAAATAGTATGAGTTTTAACTTTTTGAATTTTAGTAGTAATTAATTTAGTATCATTTTTTAGCAAATATTCTTCTTCGCCTTTGTTTTCGGAAATTGGGTCAATATAGGCACCGTGGTAGCCTGCCGGTAAGTTAATTTTTAAAATAACTTTACTAGAAAAGCCAGTTGCAATCATTTTATTAATGCTTGTGGATGAAAAAGCACGGTCTTCATATTGCTCACCAACTGCAATTGCTTTACCAGATAAAGATTGTTTTAAGCCTTCTAAAGAGGTACCTCTGTATACAGTTAAAGGGGAAGTTAGTTTAAACGTCCCAATACTGTATTTAATTAAATTTATTTTTTTGCTTATTTTTTTAGCAATATTTTTATTGGGATTTCTTAGTGCTGTATTTATATTTGTGTATCCATTGCCTGTGTAGTATCGAATAGCTTTTATTTTCTTCTTATTTAAGGTTTTTGACCATTTGAAAGAATTTTTTAACAATTTCTTTTGACCGTTTTTAGTCAGTGTGATGGTTTTAGTGGAGTACGTATAATCGTTTATGTTCTTAATGAAGAAGTTTTCCGAGCTCCCAGGAATACTGACTAAGTATCCATTTTCCCCAGGCATTTTTTTAACCACTGTTAAGACAACATTTTTAGAAATCGAAACTGGATCTTGATAATTTGGCTGCTGATTATTTAAACCATAAGCGGTGGTTACTTTTTCTGTTACATATTGCTTTTTTCCAAAATTATATGTATGGGAATCAGTGTTACTTTGAATGATATAGGTTGATTCACTTTTGGGTATTTTAGTTGTTGGCACGTTTGTTTTAGCATTTACGGTGTTGGGAAAAGTAAAAAGTGCTGTTAAGGTAACTGCAAACGCTAAAGCTTTATTATAATTTGACATGTAGAAAACTCCTTTAGTGAAATTGATATTTAGTATATCATAACGAATAAACCAGTCTGCCTCAAGTAGATCACGATGGTATTTAAAATAACAGTCAAATAAACGTGCATTCACTTTTTAAATATTGCTATACCAGTATTCTAAGCTACCCATTAAACAGTAGTTAAATGGCCAAGCTGATTTAAATGTAAAAGCGGACAAAATTTTGACTAATTCCATCGAAAATGAACATCGAATTGATAATTTAACTCACATAAACTATGCATTGATTTCTTTGGTGGCAGCGGGGATTTTTGTACCGTTGATTATTTATTTGATCGAGAAATTTATGTAAAAAAGTCTTGGAATTTTCTTAGGGTATAGTCTAGCATAGCGATTACTAACCGGTAAACCTTAATTTACAAATAGACGATCTAAGAAATTGATACTTAGCTTAAAAAAACGGCAAGAACGACAACAAGTTTAAGCTTTGCTTGTCGTTTTTAGCTTATAATTTAAGGCGGATTAATTAGGTGGTGAATCTATTGGGCAAGACTATTCGACAACTTTCAGAAGAATTGAGATTATCAAAGCAAGCTATTAATCAACGTATTAATAGCATTAATGGTTTTCGAAGCAAACACACTCACAAAGTTAAAAACCATCTAGAAATAGACAACCAAGGCGTTAAAATGCTTGCTAATTTCGACAAGCAAAAACGACAAGAACGACAACCAAATCGGCAAGCTGAAAACGACAAGGACAAAAATATTGATCAGATCTTGCTGAAACAACTTGATGTTAAAGATCAACAAATTGCAAATTTACAACAAGCTTTAGATCGGCAGCAAAAATTGCAGATAGCAACGGTTGCAGAGAACCATCGATTAAAAGAGCACGTTCGGAAGTTGAGTGGCTTGCTTGAAACTTCTGGTTCAACTCAAAAACAACAAGCAAACGGCAAAGACAATAACTTGTCGAATAACGCTAATGCTATTCACGGCAAGGATAAAAACAACAATCAAAATGAAAATAAAGTTGCTGAATCCAATAAGGAACAAGAAAGATTATACAAAAGTAAAGCTAATAAAAGTTGGTGGCATTTTTGGTAAAAACTAATATGTTACGGAGGAATTTGAAAAGATGTTAAAACAATCTTTCGATAATTTAATGGCCCAGATTGACGCAAGTGCAAATGGCGTGCAACGTGATCGTGGGACCATGTTTGAGGAAGTCGTTAAGTCTTATTTGCTAAACGAACCAGCATACAAAAACTTATATACTGACGTATGGCTATTACAAGAGGTTCCTGCCGAGTACCATATTCCTAAGAAAGACTTGGGTGTGGACCTTGTAGCCCGATATCGGGATTCGGGTGCATTAACAGCTGTTCAGGCAAAATACTATCGAGGCAAAGTTGGTAAGGATACCATCAATAGCTATGTTGCCGAATTAAACAAGAATTACTATGCAGACGGTTTGTTAGTTACCACTACGGATGATTGGAACAAGAATGCAGAGGCGGCTTTAGATGACGGCTCTAAGCATATTACCCGAATTGGCTTGTCTGATCTCAAACATTCAAGTTTTGACTGGTCCCAGTTTCATTTTGGCAACGCCACCAAGTCGATTCAAGTCAGCCATAAGCAACCACGTGGCTACCAAAAGGATGCCATTGCGAAAGCGGTGGCCTATTTTGATGCGCACGAACGTGGGAAACTAATTATGGCACCAGGTACAGGGAAAACCTTTACCAGCTTGAAGATTACAGAAGCAATGGCTCAGCATGAATATAAGCAAGATTATTTTGTACTATATTTGATACCAAGCATTCAATTGCTCTCACAAACCCTTTTTAGCTGGAACAGTGATGTGAACCCAGCAAATGAATTGATTTCTTTTGCAGTAACGTCAGATCGCAATGCTTCTAAAAAGCGGACCTACAGCAATAATGATGATAATAGCAATATGAATATTCAGGATATTGTTTTTCCCGCCTCAACGAACGCTGATAAGTTAATGGCTAATTTTGCAGCCCTAAAACCGACTGACGGGCAACGGATTACAGTTATCTTTAGCACCTACCAGTCGATTGATGTCATTCACCAAGCACAAGAACAAGGGTATCCGGAATTTGACCTGATTACTGCAGATGAAGCACACAGAACTACCGGGGCACATGCTGCCAATACTGGAGCTGGCATGTTTACCAAAGTTCACAGTAACAATACAGTTAAAGCCAAGCACCGGCTTTACCAAACTGAAACGCCTAAGATTTATTCCCAAGATACCAAGAAGAAAGGTGAAGAGGATAATATTGTAATTTCCTCCATGGATGACAAAAACATCTACGGAGAAGAGATCTTCCGGTTAGGCTTTGGTGATGCTGTGGCCCAAGGAATTCTGACTGATTACAAGGTGGAAGTCTTGGCAGTTGATGAGTCGGTTATTCAACGGGATATGCAGAACAGTTTGTCTACGGAAAACGGGTTGAACATTGATGATATTTGTAAGATTATCGGTGTTTGGAATGCCATGATGAAGCGGGAGAGTTTTTCTAACAAAGTCAGTGGCAAACCGATGCAACGTGCCATTGCCTTTGCGTCTGTGATTGATAATCAACGTGGACACGGTGCGGGTAAGGTTGGTTCAAAACGGATCGCGCGAGAATTTAATCATGTTGTAAATGAGTACTTAGGGAAGGACAACCCAAACAGTTTCCACGTGCATGTTAAACACGTGGACGGTAGCATGAATGCTTTACAAAAAAAAGACGCGATTGACTGGTTAGCATCTGATTTACCAGATGATGAGGCACGCTTGCTTTCTAATGTTAAATTCCTGACAGAAGGTATTGATGTGCCAAACCTTGATGCCATTATCTTTTTTGCGCCTAAACAGTCTCAGATTGATATTGTACAAGCTGTTGGTCGGATTATGCGTAAGTATAAGGACAAGGAATATGGCTACATTATTTTGCCAGTGGTCGTGCCAACTGGACAAGATCCAGATATGGTACTGGATGACAATAATACCTACCAAGCTGTTTGGCAGGTATTGAACGCTTTACGATCTATTGATGAACGTTTTGAAGCATCAGTTAATAAATTAGATCTGAATAAGAAAAAGCCCGGTAATTTGAATGTGATTGGCATTGGTGGTGCTCCGGACAATGATTTTGACCGTTCAAATCAACGCACTGGTGACGAACATGGCACGGAACAGACTGAGCTTGAATTGAACGGGCATGAAATTCAAGATGCTATTTATGGGCGGATTGTTAAAAAGGTTGGTGATCGCCGTTATCTGGAAGACTGGACGGCGGATGTCCAAAAATTAGCGGAACGCCACATTCGCTGGATTGAGAACCTGATTGCGGATAAAAAGTCCCCATTTGCCAAGTCATTTAGGCGCTACGTTAAGAGTTTGCAGCACAATATCAATAGTGATATTGATGACGAGCAGGCCATTGAAATGTTGGCACAACACGTTATCACTAAACCAATCTTCGAAGCCCTTTTTGACCAGTATAGTTTCGTTAATGATAATCCCGTTTCGCGCGCCATGGAAGATATGATTGAGCATATGATGCAGGCGGGCTTTGACCAAGAACAAGCGGTTTTGAAACCTTTCTATGAATCAGTGCGGACGCGGGCAACAGGAATTGACAATGCGGCTGCTAAACAACAGTTTATCGTGACGCTGTATGATAAGTTCTTCAGTACAGGCTTTAGCGCCACGGCGGAAAAATTAGTTATGGATGTAAGCTGATTCCTGAGACAACTTTTAAGAGAGGGTATAATGAATAAATCATCTCTCAAAAGGAAGGAATTTTTACGTGCCAACTCATTACGACAAAGAATTCAAACAAAACATTATCAACCTATATAAGCAAGGCGAATCAGCTGCCCAACTGGCCAGAGAATATGGCATTGGCTATTCAACAGTTCATAAGTGGATCCAGGGCCAGGCCAAAACTCAATCCGGTAAATCGCCAGACGAAATCAAAGCGATGGAAAAGCGACTGGCTTCGCTGTCTGAGGAGAACGAAATCCTAAAAAAAGCCCTGGGCTTCCTTGCGCAGAAGTAACCAATATCTTTGATTACATTCACCAAGAAAGCCATCACCACCAGGTAACCAAGATGTGCCGAATCCTCGGTGTTTCCAGAGCTCAGTATTATCGTTATCGATCCCCCAAACCTTCAAAACGCCGGGCCGAAGATGCGGGCTTGAAACAACGGATTCTGCGGATCTTTGCGGAATTTAAGCAGCGATACGGTGTTATGAAGAGCCACCATGAATTGAATCTGGAACTTCAACCACTGCAGCTTCGGTGCAGTCCACGACGGATTTCCCGGCTCATGAAGGAACTGGATATCCACTCCGTTACCGTCAATAAGTGGAAAGCGGCTTCGGCTTCCAAAACCAAGGTTGAACAGCGTCCCAACTTGCTTAAGCAGGATTTCTCGACCACTGGTTTAAATCAAAAATGGACCGCTGATATGACCTATATTCAAACGAAGCGTAATGGCTGGTGTTACTTATCAACCATCATGGACCTGCACTCACGACGGATTATCGGCTATTCGTTCTCAAAAAAGATGGCTACTGATTTAGTCTTAAAGACCCTTGAAAGCGCGGTTAAAAATCGAACCATTACTGGG
>NZ_BBJM01000050.1 GCF_000740055.1 Secundilactobacillus oryzae JCM 18671
GTAATCACTCCCTATATTGGTTGGAATTAGCTACTACCATTGTAAGTGATTGCTTTGGGCTTTTTAATTTCTGTTCGGATTAATTATAGAATTTGCCATCTAACACTTTCAAATCTGACGTGGTCGCATTTGCATGCAATCCTTGTAAAATCCGCTTCAAAACTGTTCGTTTCGTGATTCCTTCATTTTCCTTATCTTCAGAGAACAAGCTTACTGGCAGTTCTTCAAACCGTTGTTTTCCAGCTTTTACTTTTTCTCTAAACCCATTCTTGTCATACAAGTCAAAGTGCTTATCCATTGCCACTACAATTTCATCGAATGCATCATTTAATGCCTGATTTTCAGCTTCCTCTGATAATTTTTTATCGATAAAACTCTTATCTCGATTAATCACAGCTAATACTTCATTCGACAAAACAAGCTGTCTTGCATTGTATTTATAAGTATCACTTCCTAAAGTAAATAGTTGATTATTATCTAAAATCAACTGACGATATCTGACCTTCGGAACTATTACTTCAAAATCGTCATTCTTCGAAAGCAACTTCGGACTTAAAATATTGTAAATTTTTTCCGTATATTGTGATGACTTGACGTCCATCCCTTGTAATTGCGAAATAGCCGCAGTTGGTACGCCAACAACTAGATACTTAGTTTTCTTACCCTTAGTAACCTTAACAATCGCCATAAAGGCTGAGGTTTGCCCTGAATAACCACCGTATAATTCAGTTGGTCGATTGTCTTTGGCTGGAATCAATTTCTTAGAACCTTGACCACTGGCTTTATCATCACTAGCCTTGTACAAGGTTTGATCAAACAAAGCCCCGTGCCGTTCACTTACTTCACGCGAAATTAAGATCTTCTTGAAAGCAAATAAGTGGCGGATATAGGCTAAATCCTGTGGCTTATTCCAGATTTTCTCCCCCGTATCTTCAACGGCTACTTGGTCTTTGTGTTTCAATGCCCATAGGAAGTTGAAGTTGGTTAGATTAGCCTGCTTTTGAGAAAACTTCTTAAACTCACCGTAAACGAAGTATGGTCGTAATTTAGGATATCGTTTCAGTAAGTAAGTCCCTACAAATGCCGTTAGATAGGCATCAAAAGCATGATGATAATCATTCACATCACGGTTCTTGATCAAGCTAAAGTCTTGGCGCATTTGGTGAGTCAACCCCGCTTTGACAGAAACAATCTCAACCTTTTCGTCGGCTTGATCAAACTCACTGGCCAGAATTTCAACGGCAAGTTTGATAACCTGGCGAGTTTCAACTAGTTGCCGGTTAATAAATCCTTGCTGGTCGTAAGCCGTCATTGAATTAGGTGTCATCATTAGCCGATGAAATTTGCCCTTACTTAATAGACCTTGGTTGCGCATCATTTCCCAGGTTTCTTTCATGCTGCCTCGATAAAGTTCACTTGGTAGACTGTTCCCCTTTTCCCGGTTATCCTTTTGATTAGTTAAAACCCGGTTATCTAAGGAATTATCCACTGTGAACGATTGTGGCAAAATATGGTCAATATCGTAAGCGGATAAGTTATCAATATTAATTTTCTTTCCCGAATACATATCAATGCCGCCTTGCATAAAGTACAGGAACAAGCGGTCATGGAATAAGCGCTTTTCATTAATACTATCTTTCAGCTCAGCCCGAATCTTATCGTCAACAAGGAGATTTTGAGTTACCTTTTCGTAAGCGTTCTCCACTTGCCGTTGACGTTGGATCGACCGTTGCGGGGTAGACTCATTTTCCCTGGCAAACTCGACAAAAATTCGCTTTGGTGCTTCACCATGGAAAGCCTTCTTAATGTCTTCCACCACTAACAAGGTTTGACGAATAGCCTTTTTATTTTGTGGCGAGGTGTACAACTCATTGATGATGCCCTGAACACTTTGGGTATTATCCAAGAATTCTTTATTTTCTGCCGCAATCTTTTCTGAAAAATCATTCTGCGCCTGAATTTGCATAAAGTTACTCGTGGTTTCCCACAGGTAATCCATAATGGAACGATGTCCTTCATCTCGCAAACCGATTAACAGCTTTTCAGATAGTCGTCCCCAACCACGGTAACGCTTCACAGCTAACCGATCCTTCTGGTCTGTTGTGAGCCAGCTTAATGAATCCAATTTTTCTCGATAGATATGCTTATCTTCGAAGACGGTTGACCATCGAATAATCTTTTCAAAGTCCTCCGCCCGTTCTGGATCATTCACCACATTTCGATCAAATATCTTCATTAAATCATGATAAGTCGTTAATCCGCTTAAGAATTTCTTTTCATCAGCTAATCCCTTAATTTCGGGTACTTCGCTAGCTTCACTTTCACTAACCAAGTATGTTTGCAGATTTTTAATTGAAACAGTCGTTTGTTTTTCAAACAAATCGTGATAAATTTTCTGCTTCAGTTCCGGTGTAATGGCATCCCCATTAATCTTTACCTTATTCAGCTCATTCAGCACTTCATATTTTTGATAAATCAAGCTATGTGCTGGCAGCACATCCTCATTCAAGAGATAAGTATCCATCGTTGTCATGCGGTTAATGAATTCAGTGGCGCTAGCTGCCCTATCCACTTTCTGATCAAAGTTCCAAGGAGTGATTTCCCCTTTTTCTTCTTTTCTGACCATCCAGGCAAACTTGCTCCCATATTTCTTTTGTTCCTCAGACGTCACTAAAGGTCCAACATAATAGGGCACACGGAAGGTAACCAGTTCATCAATCTTATATGGTGCCACTTTTCGACGACTCTCATTTGGATTCACATCTGCCAACCAAGGGTAGTATTGCTTTTGATTTTCAATAATCCGATCCAACTCTTTTTGCTGAATTTGGTGTGGAATCCAACCATTCGACTTGCTACGTTGCTTCGGCATAAACTCGTTTTTGTCAATTAATGCCAAAATTTGGTGGGCTGCCTCAGAATCATCTAGATTTTTCTTAATAGCCTTATAAAAATCATCAACTGGCGTTTTCTTACCTTTCACACCATCGATATAGCCATCATAAGCTGCTTGTAATCCAGCTGCCTTTTCCGCGTCTGTGTTATGAATGATATCTCGAAGTAGCTTCAAATGATCAGCATGATCTTCGTAGCGTTGAATCATCATTTCAGAGAGCGAAACACCCTCCGGCATGTTCACTGCCAAACGAATGAGTGACCGCAAGCTCTTAAGAATCTCAATCAAATCCTGAGTTGCTTCAGTCATATCGCCTTCGAGCTGCTCGATGTCTTCATCAAAAGTTTCTGAATCGAAAGTCAGTGCCCACAACTTGGCTTCTTCCTTGTCTAATTCAAGCCCTGCCAGTACATCGAATTTCGCTTTATTGCCGACAATCGCTTTCAAAAGTTCGGTCGCAATTCCCTTGAATCGTTTTTCAGTAATTTTATCTGTGCTCGGAACGTAAATGTCTGGAGTCAGTGTCCGTTGGCGATCTTGAGCACTTCTTTGACTATCAATTAAAACGGCTTTGACATCTTCCAAGTTGTCCAACCGGAGCACAAAGGGAACTTCCAGATTAATTGATTCAAACAACTCATTTAATCGACTGAATTTCCCTGCCAAATCTAATTCCCCGACCTCAAAATCCGTAACGGTACCACCTTCAAGAAAATGGCCACGGTACTTCACAATATGATGCATCGCTAAATAGATTTCTCGAATATCAAATTGGCGCTTTTCAGTCTTTAGCGCCTGACGAAGATGGTAAATCGTTGGATAGTTCTCATAGAACTCTCTGTCACTTCGGTCATTGAAAAGAATATCGCCTGGAAAATGTTTATTAGAATCTTTTGGCGAAATATTTGATTCCTTCAAACGCATGAAAAAGGACTCATCTATTTCGTTAATGTGAGGTTCAAAAATCCCTCTAAGTAGCCGTAATCGCCACTTTCTCCGACTTAATCGGCGGCGAGTTGTCCGCAAGCCCCGTCGGTCAGCTGCGGTTTTACCTTCATCAAATAGTCGAGTCCCGATGACGTTCTTCCCCTTAGCCCGCACAACTCGATATTGATCATCCACCGCCACAAATCCAACCGATGATGAACCGATATCTAATCCAATTGAATACTCTTTCATCATGACTACCTCCGTTTTGTTAACTTTTATACAATTAATAATACGCTAAGGAATTAGCTAATAAAAGCTACTTTATAATTCGTTCTAAAAGGGCGTCTACCTGGTTACCACCATTGGAATAAGGTAACCGTCAACCAAACTGCAATCAGCAATGAAACTCTAGTGACCATGAATCATGAAAGTGACCAACTTACCCAAGCCAACAAAAAGCCTCCACACATCCCCGTGTGAAGGCTTTTCTTATGGTCTCGCGTACTGATTTCCTCTCGACGCTCGCTGGGCACCTTGAGACATCGCCTGCGATTCCGTTACATATTGATAATTACCAGGATTCGTTACTCGTGAATAGTACTTGTCAGAGTCCGATACGTAAACCATTCCCTGACCCGCAATCGTCCACTCACCACTCTTAGTTGGTGAATGACTAGTTTGACTCGACTGGGCGGTACTTGTCGATTTCTTCGGTGTAGCAGTCGTTGGCTTACGTGCTGGCACGTATTCCTTGGCATCGCTACTCCCATCAGAATAATCAAGCTGAATGCCTTCAACCGAGTTGATTACGACGATTTCAGTATTGATGACTCCATCTGATGACTTAATATCAACGACAGAACCGCGTGGTACTTCTTCCTTAGCATGATATAGCGGTGTGGTTTCGTAGTGAATCGTATTGGTCGTGTTGGGATGACTTTCCCAGTAGTCCTCCGCGGTTTCTTCCGCGTAACGCATACCACCGTTTTGGTCCGCCCCAACGTTCTGTGGGCGTGTCCCCGTCGTAAAATTATTCTCAGACGTGTACGACTTGGCCCCCAGTAAGCTATCCCCGATCGAATGGCTTCGGTTAAACAAGTATCCGTGGTAAGTGCGCCCGGTCAGTTGATAGGTAATCGCCACCCGTGGATTATCGATTGGCCAGCCGACCGGATCCAGTGGACTTCCCTGTCTAGAGCCCCGTGACGACTCGCACTCCTTATACGTTAAAACGGCTTTAGCAGTCGATGCCCGTCCTAACGAGTCCCCCGCAAAATGGTAATCGCCCGCCTTTAGATTGGGACTCACTTCAAATCGAGCCTTACCATTCGTCCAGTAATAATCTCCGTTTGGTCCAGCCGACTCATGGTTGGTGTAACTGACTAGCTTGGACAATAAGACCTGATTATCATTAGCCTTCACTGCCTTCTTGACAACCTTTTTCACTTTCGGTTGTGCCTTTGACTCTGATTCAGCATGATGCTCTGACTTCTTGACGGTAGCCTGTTGCTCGGCCTGATGATCCGGTTTAGTCTGCGAATCCGCACTCGGTCCGGTAAATAGACTAATTAAAATAGCGACCACGAAGGCTACAATCGCGTATTGCCCCGTGTGACGGCTATTGGTGCCCTTCACTCTGGTAACCACCCAAACAATTGCTAATATGATTGCGGCGAAGGTCAGCAACCCACCAATCGCCTCAAAGAAACTTGTCATCTTACATCCTCCTGATAGTTAACAGCGTTTATTACTTTAAGTTTATGATACCGTAAATTTAAATTTTTCTAAATCATCAATTTATGACCTACTTAGGCCAGTAAAAAAGCACCTCGTCGTTGGACGAAGTGCCTCCTCTACACATTATTCAGTTATTCCGCTACCTTCATGCTGTTATTAACCTGAACGAATTGTTCAAATGACGCAAAACATTGATCTAAGAAATGGATTGTCTTTTCATTTGTTAAATTGCCAGCTTCGTTAAGCTGTTGTTTAGCAAAGCTCAACATGAATTGATTTCCGGACAACACCCGTGCATTCACACCCGGTGAGTTCAGGATTTCTCTTAATTGGGTTTGCGCCCAAGACGTCCCCTGTTGTCCAAGTGAAGCGCCGATAATCATGACTGGCTTATCCACAAATGGGTGCGCTGCGTATGATAACCATTCGATGCAGCTCTTCAAAGCGGCGGGAATGGAATGGTCGTACTCGGGTGTCGCAATAATAACACCGTCCGCACCATCGATTGCATTGGCCAAATCCATGACCGATTCAGGTACTGGGCCTTCGTTTGATTCACAAAACATCGGTAAGTCCCGAATTTCGCGAGCTTCAATTTCTACTTGGTCCGCAAAGTGCTTAGCCATGTAGTTCAGTAAAATGCGATTGTACGAAAAATTAGCATTATTACCAACGATTCCAATAAGTTTCATTCTAATTCTCCTTTATTCTGAAACGAGTTGATCATGCTTCATGTAGGCGACAGCATTCTTTCCGGAATTACGTCCTGAGTAGAAAGCGTAACCGACACAGGTTCCTGGCATGTTAGGACCATAAGTATCCCCAACTAAACCAGATGAGTCGTTTCCGGCAGCGTAAAGGCCACCGATGACTTTACCGTCATCTGAAAGTACTTCGTTTTCAGTGGTAACTTGGAGACCACCCATTGTACAGAAAGCACCAACGTTGAGTGAGAAACCGTAGAATGGACCTTCAGCAACCGGCACAAGATAATCTGCATCCTTACCAAAGTCTTCATCAATGCCTGCTTCACTGTAGCGATTGTATGTTGAAATAGTTGAAGTCAACTTGTCTACTGGTAAATTCATCTTTTCGGCTAATTCTTCAATGGTGTCCGCTTTGAAAATATATGGCTTATCAGCAGCAACTGCGGCATCCAATTCATCTTGGAGCTGAACCATCTTTTCGCCACAAAACAAAGTACCCGGCCACCATCAACACCACTTCAATTAAAAAGAGTCCAGTAAAGTTGTTACCGCTAATTGCTGCAGCAGCCAGATAAATCACATACATGAACGGACCACGTTGCTCAAATAAATCCCGGTACGGCCATTCACCATGAAGCCACGCTTTACCAATCGTAAAACTCACGTTGGTATCGTCCCACTGATTCGTCTGAAAAATCGGCGAACTCTCGGTTACAAAAAAAGCGGATGCCAGTATTAATACCGGAATCAGCCAATCGAGTCTATAGCGCTTTTGAAGTTTATCTACCTGATCCATAATCCGTCCCCTTACGGCGGAAAACCCACCATGATGTCGCAGCCAATCCTAGTATCAATCCGCCCAGTACAGCCTATGTGGCGCCAATAGTCTCGCCTGTCTGTGGTAAGTGACTCGCAGTGCTCACACGGTGCTGTGGTTTAGGTACGTGAACCTTATGTGGCGTGTCTACGTGACCTGCCGTGCCACCTGATTCCGTTGTACTGACGACATTGTAACTATCAGCGTAGACTTGCTGATTAACGCTAATGATCATTAACATGGCCACCATGCCTCCGATCAGTATCTTTAATTTCTTCTGAAACATGTGCCCATCTCCCTACTTTAAGTTGTGCACAACTGATTTATTATTTATAACTATTCTACCACAAAAAAAGCCTCACCCACTTTTGCGGGTTGAAGTGAACCCCCGAGATTGGACAACAATCTCGGGGGTTTTATTATGACTAAATTTAATTTAGAGTTACGAATTTCTATTGTGACACAATATTTAA
>NZ_BBJM01000049.1 GCF_000740055.1 Secundilactobacillus oryzae JCM 18671
AAAAAAAAGACAACGTCTTGCATATATACGCCTTTATAGTGGAGTACTACATTTACGAGATTCGGTTAGAGTATCAGAAAAAGAAAAAATAAAAGTTACAGAAATGTATACTTCAATAAATGGTGAATTATGTAAGATTGATAGAGCTTATTCTGGAGAAATTGTTATTTTGCAAAATGAGTTTTTGAAGTTAAATAGTGTTCTTGGAGATACAAAACTATTGCCACAGAGAAAAAAGATTGAAAATCCGCACCCTCTACTACAAACAACTGTTGAACCGAGTAAACCTGAACAGAGAGAAATGTTGCTTGATGCCCTTTTGGAAATCTCAGATAGTGATCCGCTTCTACGATATTACGTGGATTCTACGACACATGAAATTATACTTTCTTTCTTAGGGAAAGTACAAATGGAAGTGATTAGTGCACTGTTGCAAGAAAAGTATCATGTGGAGATAGAACTAAAAGAGCCTACAGTCATTTATATGGAGAGACCGTTAAAAAATGCAGAATATACCATTCACATCGAAGTGCCGCCAAATCCTTTCTGGGCTTCCATTGGTTTATCTGTATCACCGCTTCCGTTGGGAAGTGGAATGCAGTATGAGAGCTCGGTTTCTCTTGGATACTTAAATCAATCATTTCAAAATGCAGTTATGGAAGGGATACGCTATGGTTGCGAACAAGGATTATATGGTTGGAATGTGACGGATTGTAAAATCTGTTTTAAGTACGGTTTATACTATAGCCCTGTTAGTACTCCAGCAGATTTTCGGATGCTTACTCCTATTGTACTGGAGCAAGCCTTTAGAAAAGCTGGAACAGAATTGTTAGAGCCATATCTTAGTTTTAAAGTTTATGCACCACAGGAATATCTTTCACGGGCATATAACGATGCTCCCAAATATTGTGCAAATATCGTAAATACTCAACTGAAAAATAATGAGGTCATTATTATTGGAGAAATTCCTGCTCGATGTATTCAAGATTATCGCAATGATTTAACTTTTTTTACAAATGGGCTTAGTGTTTGTTTAGCAGAGCTAAAAGGATATCAGGTTACCACTGGCGAACCTGTTTGCCAGACCCGTCGTCTAAATAGTCGGATAGATAAAGTAAGATATATGTTCAATAAAATAACTTAGTGCGTTTTATGTTGTTATATAAATATGGTTTCTTATTAAATAAGATGAAATATTCTTTAATATGGTAGATTGTAAAATTAATCCGAACGCCCATTTGGATATTGGACAGCCCTAGTTCACAAAAGGTTTCGATTTTAATTCGTTCGGAATAGGTTATACTAGACAAAAGATCAGCTCCTAAAAGATGGGTTTGTGGTAAACACCATTTTAAAGGAAGCTGATCTTTTTTGTCCGAACAGCGTTCGGATTAATTTTACAATCTACCCACCAGAATAATCTGTGGGACAGTCCCAGCCCTCACCCTTTAGCTTGGCAGCTACAGATTGTTCAAATTTATCTTCCGCTATTTAACTAGTCTTCTTTTCTTTTTTAGTTGTAACTATTTACCAAAACGCCACCACTTTTTAGGTTTAGGTTGTGACTCCGGGGTGCTATTTTCAGGTTCCGGTTGTTTGTCTGACGTCACTTCTTTTTCACTATTATCATGCGGTGCCATCGTTAAGGCTTTCAAGTCCTTAATTTCTGCCTTGTATTCTTCGAGCAGTTGTTTGTCCTGTAAGGCCAATCTTTGTTGCTGATCTAGTAACTTATGTAACTCTTTCTTTTCAGATTGAAATTCTGATACTAAATTTCGAAGGAATTTCACTTCATCTTGTCCATCAACCGCATCTTTTTTGTTGTCGTCAACATCATCTTTTTGTTGACGGTATCTTGTTGATGAATCGTTTGAGAACATTGCTTTAATAGCTTTTTGCCCATCAACATCAACGTAAACAGTATTGCCTTTTGTTGATGTAAATTGACGTAAATCGATTGACGCATCTCTTTTTATCTTTTGCCATATAGCCTGCTTTGAAACGCCCAATTCATCAGCAAGTTCTCTAATAGTTTTAGGCATGATTTCCAAACCCCTTTCGGAGTTCAGCAAGTGCTTCTTGTCTTGCTTGATCTCTTATTTTTTTATCGTGCTCGGCCTGTTTATCAGCCAATGCTTGTTTCTCAGTAGAGCCTAAAGTTAACCCCTTAACCTTGTCAATGGCGCGCCATTTTTCCTGCTCTGTTAATTCACCATTATGCTGAATATTAAAAAGCTTTTGACGCTCATCTTGTAATTGGCCTTGTGAGAAATCATTGGCATCTTTCTTTTCTGGTTTCCAGGTAAACGAATAGCCAATAACTGGTTTCCCACGCCCTTTACCATATTTTTTTCTAACCGTTAATCCTCTAAACAAAGGAGTTAATTCTTCTTTAATGGGTTTTATAACAAATTTATCGACGTTAGAGGGACTATTCCAGTAACTTTTGGGCATATCTAGTAATTCAAAAAAGTCTTCTTTAGAAAAATAAGCATATCCAGTGGTTCTGAACTGTTTTAGTAACCGAAACATTGTTTTTGCGTAACTACTTTTTAAATCTCTAAACTCTGCCAACGCATAACGAACCCAACTTTCAAGCTTGTTTAAAAGGGGTAAAGCACGTTCATAAACTTTTACGTCTACATAAGGTTCTTCTGCATCTCCATCAATTTTAAATTCTGTAAACAAAACAAAAAACTCTCGAGTTAATCCACTTTTACTTCGTCTACCAAAATGTAATCCCATCATTTTTTCATAAGTTCTCTGAATGTCATCTTCAAAACGGTTATTTGCAGTAGGTTTATAAGCACTTAGCTCTTTTAATTGATCAAAAGTAAAACGAATGGTCTGATCACTCTTATCACGCATACGAGAAATAATCGAAAAAAATAAATTCATTTCAACTGGAGTAAATTTTCGAAGTGGAATGGTATTTAACTCTGGATCATATTTAATAATTTCATTTCCCATGCTGTACCTCCTAATGATTACAAATTAATTTTAGATTATGTTTATCAAGTAGTCAACTTTATAGTTCTACTTGATAAACAGACAAAACCTACTTGATAAACAGACAAAACCTACTTGATAAACAGACAAAACCTACTTGATAAACAGACAAAACCTACTTGATAAACTTCTATAAGCCTTGGGAGAGTAAGGTTCAAGAGGGGTCTAAAAGAGGTTTAAAAGAGGTTTATAAAAGAGGTATATAAGAGGCACCACTGTACGAGATCAAGACCTAAAATCAAAAACACAAAGGAGTGAGCCAAAAACCGGCTCACATTAAACTCCATTCGCTACGCTCTTTGCGCCTCACTTCGTTCGTTGCCTAAAAAGGTGTGGCAAGCCACATTTATACGGGCGCTGACGCCCCGCACCCCGTCAAGCTGAACCAGCTTGACCGTTTTTTCACTCGCCGTTAGGCAGGAAAGCAAAGTTTTATAGAAACTTTGGCTTTCGCCAATTCAGTGTTAAGACTGGTTTAGAGCTGTCAATTCCTTATGCTCCCACGCTTTGCTCGTCCGCTACCATTGACAGCAAACAGTTAGCTTTTCTAAAACATAATAAGAATTTAACTGCTATGTCCCTTTTAAGGCCTTTATTTTCAATTCTCAGCAGTTTTAAGCATATTTACATATAATTTATGCCAAAACAAAATAAAAAGCCCTCAGTGAGCTTTTAGAGGGCTAAATTACAAATCCTGGTCGATTAATAATATCTTCTTGTCTTTTTTGCAAAATGTAAGTGTACAAGGAATTATACAAATTCTGTTTGATCTCATCAGGTTCATGAACAAAAGCTTCAAACAATTCTTGAATATCAACTTGCCAAGGATCAGCAAGCATTTCATCAATTGGCTTTAATACTTTTTTTTCGTCCATCTGAGTTACTCCTAACATTAGCTAATTATTTCAGGTTTAAATTAAAGGCATCTTTTTATAGTTAGTTATTCAAAGATGGTAATTAAGTTTAGAAAGAAAAACGGTGTAAAGCAATTAAAAAGATTTGTTTGAGCGCAGCGAAATCTAATACAACTTTTTTTAGTATAAGCACAATCAACTTTAGTTGTTGTGTGTAAGTGCGCATTGAACTAAAAAACAACCTTTATTTCAATGATCAAGTTAGCTATTTTTTAGCGTCATTAAACGGAATGAAATGAGTTTAATGCGCACTTACACATAGAAAATCTATGTGAGTCCGCAAACTGAGCAAATCTCGGTCAAGGCGCACTTACACTCCACCAAAATTTAGTAGAGGTTTTGTGCTTAAAATCTGTCTCAGAAGTTGCCTTCGGCAACAACTAAAAAATAACCAATTCTAACCAAAATCAATTTGGTCTAACATAGTTTCGGTACTTGCTTGGTCCAAGCCTAAATAAGCTAAAGTCATCGCTTCACTTGAATGATTTAATAAGTACATAACCAAACCAATATTATAATTAGATTGCGTATAAACTCGATAAGCTCCAGTCTTGCGCATCGTATGGGTACCAAGGTAATTAATACTTAAAAGATCGCCAACTTTGCTCATGATTTTGTAGAACTGTTTTTCTGTGATATGTCGTTCGGGGTGTTGAATGGAAGGAAAGAGCCATTCAGATTGTAACTGATTATCAAGCAGCCATTGACGATACAACAAAAGGTCTGTTTGAACCGGTTTAAGATACAAGGTATTAGGTTTACCAGTTTTTTTATCATGAATAAACGCATTTTGTTTAATGGAACCGTTCGGATTAAAAATATTGGTCTGTTTTAAGCACATAACGTCACTGACTCTTAGTAGCGTAGCTTTACCAACTTGAAAAATTGTATAGTTACGACGGCCAGCTTTAAAATTATTGAGTAACGTATCTTGAACTTCTTTGAGAACATTTGAATCTTTGATGGGTAGGACAACTTGTTGCATAGTCTTTTCTCCTTTTCTTGAGATATTAAAGCAGTTATGTTATTATTTTTTGTAAGGAAAAAGTAAGGAGATGATATTGTGAGTGCAGGTAATGTAACTAAGGTTAGCTCAAAGATCACAAGTAAAAATCAGATTACAATTCCTAAAACAGTACGTGAACTGTTAAAGGTTCGGTCTACTGATACAATTGAATGGCAGATTGAACCAAATGGTAAAGTAATGATTGTTCGTAGTAAACCGGATCTATGGCAACTTGTTGATGAACAAGAAAAAAAGTTTGGAAATCTCAGTACAACAGAAGTTGATTGGGGTAAAGATGTGGAAAGCGAAGACTTTGATTAATGAAATTAAAACAAGGCGCTATTTTATGGATTAATTTAGATCCGGCTAAAGGCACTGAAACTAAGAAAAAGCGACCGTGTTTAGTTGTAAGCAACGATCACTATAATCGCTATTTTAATACGGTGCTAGTTGTGCCAATCAGTACCTCTGACAAATATCGTACCCAAGAAAAGTATGCTAAATCGCCGTTATTTATCAGGATAGATAACGGGAAAATTCACGGGACAGCGTTATTGCAACATGTCCGTGCTGTCGATCCAACAAAACGATCAGATGGCGAAGTTGTGTCCACTTTATCTCGGCAAGAAATTAGTTCAATTAGTACAAAGGTCCAACAATTTTTCTAAAAAGCAGATGTTATTTATTGATAAAAACAAAGAATAACCCCCAATATCTACATTATAGATATTGGGGGTTATTTTAACAATGTTTTCAAGGGGCTATTTGGTAAAAATGGGCCCTTAAAAATATATAGCTTACTTGATCTTCCCATTTTCCTGGAAGATCTTTTTTGTTCGAAAATAATCCGACAAAAATTTGTTTTCTTGTTTTTCTGTGCTAAAATTAAGCCGTCTACTCGAACGTGTGTTCGAATATTGAGCAAATAATTTTTAAGGAGGTTGAATCAGAAACTGCTTACTCATTTGATAGCTTGTTCGTTGTAGGCGCTTATGGTTGCTAAACAACACAGAAAGGACGATTTATGTATGGATGAAATGGTAAAAGAAACACAAGTCTGGCTCAACAAAACTTACGGTAAAGTTTCTGGCTTTGGTAAAGTACCCGAGGACGGTAATACTGGTTGGAACACAGTTTATGGGTTAACTAGAGCCCTGCAACACGAATTAGGTATCACAGATCTAGTTGATAATTTTGGCCCTTCAACTGCCGCTAAATGGGATACTCAATTTGCTAATAAAGTTAAAACTGGCTTTAAGCACAATGTTGTTAAAATAATCCAAGGTGGCTTTTGGTGTAAGGGTATCAACCCTGAAGACTTTACCGGAGAATTTACTACTAACACGGCTGCTGCTGTCGTTGAATTAAAAAAAGACGCCGGTATCAAAGACACCAGCGCCAATGTAAACTCGGATATTATGAAAGCCTTGTTGACAATGAGCGCGTTTGTTTTAGTTCCTGGTGGGGACGCTAAAATCCGTTCAATGCAACAACAGCTTAATCATGATTATCAAGCTTACACTGGTATTTTACCATGTGATGGAATTTATCAAAGGGATACGAACACTGCTTTGATTTATGCTTTGCAGTCAGTGGAAGGTATGGATACTGGAACTGCTAATGGTTATTATGGTCCTGGTACGATCAATAAAACACCAACTGTTAATTCTGGCGCAACTGGGGCAATCGTTAAAATTATTCAATATGGTCTTTACGTTAATGGTTTCTATTCAGGCGCCTTCAATGGCCAATTTACACAAAATGTTGCCGACGGTATAGTTTCCTTTAGAAAATTCATGAAGTTGCCTCCTTATACTTCAACTGCTGACCTAACTGTGATCAAAGGCTTATTAACTAGTAATGGTAACACTAACCGATCTTCAGATGGTGTCGACATGGCTACTCAAATCACATCAGCTGCTACGGCTAAATCACTGAAAGCAGCTGGCTATAACATTATCGGCCGTTATTTGACAGGAAGCGTCGGGACTGGTGCTGATAAACGAGCGAAAAGAAAAGAAGGAGAAACCAAAGAAATCTAAAAAACCGAGCAAGCAAAGAAAAGTTCCGATGATTAAAGTTGGCACGCATAAGAAATTAACCTTTGTTTTATGGGTTTTATTGATTGGTAGTGTCGGATTTGGAATCTATAAAAATTTTACTGCCATTGACACTCATACTGTCCGTGAAACAGAAATCATTAAACAGCAGATTGTCGATACCAACCAAGTAGAAAGTTTTGTGAAATCCTTTGCGAAAGACTACTTTTCGTGGCAACAATCCCAAGAAGCCATTGATAAACGAAATGAGAAATTGACCCATTATTTGACGGAAGAATTGCAGGTATTAAATGAAGAAATGATTCGTAAGGATATTCCTACTAGTTCTAGTGTGAACGATATACAGGTGTGGCAGGTTTCTCAAGTGAATGAGAACACCTTTGAGGTACTGTTTTCTGTTGAACAAGTTATTACCGAAGACAAAGACAAGGAAACTATATCGTCTAGCTTTCATGTGGTTGTCCATATAGATGAATCAGATAATATGGTTATTATCAAAAATCCGACAATGAGTAAGAAACCTCAAAAATCGGACTACCAACCCAAACAGCTAGAAAGTGACCATACAGTAGATACAGAAACGATGGACGAAATCATTAGCTTTTTAGAAACGTTCTTCCAGCTCTATCCTACCGCCACAGAAAAAGAATTGACTTACTATGTAAGTAATCATGTGTTACCTATGATTAACAAGGAATATGTTTTCGAGGAATTGGTGAATCCTATCTTTACCAGAAAAGATAACCAAGTAATCGTGAATGTCGCTGTGAAATATTTAGATCAAGAAACAAAGGCAACCCAAATCTCGCAATTTGAGTTGATATTAGAAAAACAAGATAATTGGAAGATTGTAAAATAACAAATATTGGTACATGATTACAGATACTTTGTAATCATGTACTCTTTTTGATAAAAAATTGGAGATTCCTTTACAAATATGCTCTTACGTGCTATTATTTAAGTGACTATTTAAAAGGAGTTAATAAATATGCGGCAAGGTATTCTTAAATAAACTGTCAATTTGATAGCGGGAACAAATAATTAGATGTCCTTTTTTAGGAGGGCTTAGTTTTTTGTACCCAGTTTAAGAATACCTTTATCATGTGATTCTAAAGTATCCAGAGAATATCTGTATGCTTTGTATACCTATGGTTATGCATAAAAATCCCAGTGATAAAAGTATTTATCACTGGGATTTTTATGCCCTTTTGGGTTTTTGAATGGAGGAAAATCACATGAAAATTATTAATATTGGAGTTTTAGCTCATGTTGATGCAGGAAAAACTACCTTAACAGAAAGCTTATTATATAACAGTGGAGCGATTACAGAATTAGGAAGCGTGGACAAAGGTACAACGAGGACGGATAATACGCTTTTAGAACGTCAGAGAGGAATTACAATTCAGACAGGAATAACCTCTTTTCAGTGGGAAAATACGAAGGTGAACATCATAGACACGCCAGGACATATGGATTTCTTAGCAGAAGTATATCGTTCATTATCAGTTTTAGATGGGGCAATTCTACTGATTTCTGCAAAAGATGGCGTACAAGCACAAACTCGTATATTATTTCATGCACTTAGGAAAATGGGGATTCCCACAATCTTTTTTATCAATAAGATTGACCAAAATGGAATTGATTTATCAACGGTTTATCAGGATATTAAAGAGAAACTTTCTGCCGAAATTGTAATCAAACAGAAGGTAGAACTGTATCCTAATATGTGTGTGACGAACTTTACCGAATCTGAACAATGGGATACGGTAATAGAGGGAAACGATGACCTTTTAGAGAAATATATGTCCGGTAAATCATTAGAAGCATTGGAACTCGAACAAGAGGAAAGCATAAGATTTCAGAATTGTTCTCTGTTCCCTCTTTATCATGGAAGTGCAAAAAGTAATATAGGGATTGATAACCTTATAGAAGTTATTACTAATAAATTTTATTCATCAACACATCGAGGTCCGTCTGAACTTTGCGGAAATGTTTTCAAAATTGAATATACAAAAAAAAGACAACGTCTTGCATATATACGCCTTTATAGTGGAGTACTACATTTACGAGATTCGGTTAGAGTATCAGAAAAAGAAAAAATAAAAGTTACAGAAATGTATACTTCAATAAATGGTGAATTATGTAAGATTGATAGAGCTTATTCTGGAGAAATTGTTATTTTGCAAAATGAGTTTTTGAA
>NZ_BBJM01000048.1 GCF_000740055.1 Secundilactobacillus oryzae JCM 18671
GAACCAAGCAAGAACCAAAAAAAGAGTAATTTCAAGGGCTGTTTAGCCTTTGAAATTACTCTATAAATTGTTCATCAACAGGATTTGACAAAGAGCCATCTTTTTTGTCCGAACAGCGTTCGGATTAATTTTACAATCTACCATAAATCATTGTGATAAAGTTTGAATAATGATCTATTTTTATCTTTTAAATACATTTTAGCTGTCTGCTGATGAAGTTTTTTAATACCAACAGTACACCCTATTTTATCATTAGGAAAAATTTCTTGAACGTGATACAATCCTCCTGGCAAGTTATTGAAGTTAACTTTGCCATCATTATCAGCTGTGACAATAAATTTTTTACCGTTTCGATAAATTGGTCTTCGTAATACACGTGTTTGTAATGCATAGGTAGTATTTTTAACAACATCACCTTGTTGACTTAAGCGATAAAAAATTAAACTAAATCGGTTCTTTCTTAACATTCCTTGGTGGATTAGTTTAATTATATATCCTAGAATTGCTAATAATAATAAAATAATGGCTATTAGGATTAATAACTGATTAGCATTATTTGCATTATTAGCATGGTTTACATCTTTTGCAATCTTAGGAGTATAAGGAATGCGGTACCCAGTTACCAATAGACGATGTGAATTTATCATGTAAGGGGTGCAGGTTAATAGGGTAGCTAAATCTTTACCAGGAATAATCTTTAAAACTGATGTCTGATTAGGCTTAACAACTTGTATTTTATAAACTTTATAAGCTAATTTCTTTTTGTATACTGTTAGAACAAAGATATTTCCCTTCTTAACATAATTCAAATCTGTAAATAGTTTTCTACTTGGTAGTCCACGATGGGCAGCAATTACCGTATGCGTGTTTTTACCTCCCAATGGAAATGAAGTCCCTTGCAATACTGTAGCACCATAATTCAAAGTCTCCGCATTTGTTGTATCAAAAAGGGGCATATTTGCCTTTATCTTGGGAATACTGATACTGCCAATTAAATGCTTTTTGAGAGAAACCTGAGTTCTTTTGCTGCTACCAGCAAAGGGAGCATTTTCTGGGTGTAAACCATTTTCAGCTAGTCTTCGGTTCCTAGTTTCTAATGCTTTTCTTTTTTGAGCAGATAGCTCACTATTAGTTTTATCTACTTTGTTAATACGTTGTTGGTCAATATAATTATTAATGGCTTCTACATAGAAGGGATATAATGCGATAATCACTCCAACAGTAAAAATAATTACCATAATAATTTTTAGCCAATTATTAGATGCCTTTTTATGATTCATATAGTCGGTGTCCTTTATTAATCTTGGCTTATTAATAAAGATGAAGGGGTGCCAAATAATTATTGGCGTCCCTTCATCTTTGATCTAGAAATAATAATTAGATTTCTTCATGTTTTTTAATGGCTTTGTAACCACCAAAGGCAACAATCATAATGACAATACCAATGGCTAAAAAGATATAAATTCCCTTACCACCGGTACTTGGTAAAAGACCTTCTTTAGTGTTATCGATTGTGATCTTATTAGAATCGGCGAAAGAGCCTTTAGTGATACTAAATTTAACTGGGCTATCCAATTTCGCATAACCATCAGGGGCTTGAATTTCTAATAAGGCATAACTTTCACCAGAATCAAGCTTATCTGAATATGATAATCCCTTAAGTGCCACCAAACCATTTGTATCTGAAGTATACGTTGTGGCACCTGTAGCAGAATCATTCCAAGTATAGGAACCATCAGATGCCTGCGTAGCATAAGAAACTATATTACCATTACTATCTACTTTTACTAATTGAAATTTAGCACCTGCTAAGGTCTTATTACTTTGAGAATCTTTCTTAACAAATTGAGCTCCACCGGTATAAATTTTTGGTCCATTGGCCGGGGTAGAAGTTATATCTGTACCGTTACCAATATTTAGTGTAGCTGTATTACCGATCGCTGTATCAGGAGTAGCATTATTGGTCAAAGTAGCTTTATAGGTAATGGTTAATGATTTTCCGGCTAAGGCTTGCACAGCTGCTGAAGTGGTCTTAAAGACAACTTGATACCCATTATCTTTTTTGTTAACTGTATAATCAGTACCTTTGGTTAAACCATCTATAGATACAGTACTTGCATCTATATCAATGCCTGTATCTGGCTTATCAACAACATTGAAAGTGTCTTTATCCTTAATATTCCAAGGAACATTAACTGTGATATTATAGCCGAAGCTTTGACCATATTGAGCGTTGTAAATGGTAGATCCATCAGGTAATGTAACTGCTAAGTCCTTCTTAGAAGCTTCATCTAGATCCTTAGTAATTGGGGTACTCTTAACGTTCTTAGGATAAATTTGGATATCATGATTAATAGCTGATGTGTCAGACGTTTTATAAATCGGCATTGTCAAAACCATTGGTTCAGCTTGTTGAGTAATATCTGTAGGGGAATCGGTTTCGACAAACAAATAGGTTTGATAATTGCCATCACTATTTTTAAGATTCAAATTATCAAAAGCTGCAATACCATCTTCACCCTTAGAAGTAGCAGTTGTTTCTGTAGCAACAGCACTACCTGCATATGAGGGCAGATTATCACTATCTTTAGCATCAGATTGAATAGCAGTGACAGCATCTTGAGCAGTAGCACCGCTCTTTCTTAATGATAAATAATGATCAGTTACATTGTAAGCTTTAAAGGTAACACCATTTAAACCAGTGCCACCAAAATCATTCATTATTTCACCAGTATTTTGCTTTGCTTCTTGAGCACTGTCAAATACCCGCTTATGCAAAGTGACCTTAACGCTATTATCAGTGTCTGCTGCGGATACTTTTTGTGGGGTTGCAAATGACAACAAAAGTAGTGGTAGGACCATAATTAACCCTATAATTAACGATTTTAATTTACTTTTCATTCTTTATTTCTCCTCTTCTATGATTAAATACGTAAATAATTATTCCCAATAATATCAATGCTATTCCCAGTAAAGAAAATTTTAATTGTTGCTCTCCCGTTTGAGGCAATAATCCCTTTATTCCTTTGCGATTAGCATTATTTGTCTTGTAATTGCCACCACCTTTATCAACGTAACCGGGTTGAGAACCACCATTTTTACTGTGACTTCCATTCCCTCCACTTTTACCATTTGTTATGGTGTTAGAAGAGAATCCCCTTTGACAATTATAAATTCGTAAATCATGGTTATAGTAAACAGACAAAGGAACTTGATAAGCAGATAAAGGTGGAATCCGAGAATGATTAACAATAATGTCCCTACTAAATCCTAAGTTGGTCAAAGATCCCGGTATCCAAACAGGTATATGACGAGCATAATTAGAAATTTTAAAGCCTTTGGCTGACTGAACTTCACTAAAGTAATATGTTCCTGGTGGGAGATCATACTTTCGTAATAATACCAAGCCACTTTTATGTGAGGATAATTTTAAAATCCGATAATCATTTTTAGGGTCTGAGGAAGTTACCCAATCATTATTTATACCTAAATATTCTTTGCGATGATTATCTGCAAAACGATAAAATACAAATTTAGCTCCCCCTAAGGGAAATTTATTACCACAACTGTCTTTACCATATTTAAAGAAGTAGGGTGCCCTTCTAAGATTAGTAGCTTTTGTATAAATGTGAATAACTGACATTGGTTTCCCAGTGTTAGTGTCCCTAAATGGCAAACTAATAGCAATTGGCATCGCAAATGATTGCGTTCCATAATTATTGTTACTATTCTGTACAATTAGATAAGCTTTATAATCGCTACCATTAACATCAAATTTACTAATCCCGGCATTGTTTGTAGTGACGTTAAATAATTTATGCAGTTTATTATTGATAATAAATCTTTGAATCTTAGTAGGACTCATCACACCAATTTTTTGAAATAAATTCTCAGGCGAGCGGTTGTGTGTTAAATAATCAGTGTATTTGGTCGTTAAATCATAAACACTAAAGGTGGTGTTTACACCATCAACCATTCCATCATTGTAGTAATGCTCTTTACCATCGTTATTTACTTCAACAAAATTACCATCTTCACTAATACGATGATGTAAAACAATTTGAACATTATTTACATTGCTAGCTCCCTGAACTGGGAGCTTGATAATTGTCGAAATGCTAAGGAAGGTTAAGAATGTAATAACTATAAACATTAATTTCTTCATCATTTCTACACCTCCCATCTACGACGGGAGATGAATATTATTCCCGCAGCGGTAGTGATCATTATTATCAAACCAGTAACTAATATAATAGTGATTCCCGGACCACCCGTTGCTGGTAATTGGCCTGATGTGGGAGTATCAGGAACGGTTAAACTTATAGTATTATTACTATTGCCAGCAGTTAATTCAGAATTACTATTATATCCATCTGGTATAGTAACTTTACCGGTGTTATCAATGCTAAAATTAATGCCACTAGATAATGGGGCATAGTCAGTAGGAGCCTTAGTTTCACTGAGGACATAGTTACCTGGCTGAAGATTATTAAAAGTAAAAGTAGCCGTATCCCCAGACTCATCAGGTTGAATAGTTTGATTAGTATCAGAATTTGTTAATTGAAATTCAGCACCTTTAACTGACTGATTAGTTACTTTATCAATTTTATTAACTGTCAAAGTAAAAGGCTTAATATTATCATGCTTAGCATAGGTTAATATGTCATTACCATTTTGATTATTAACATAGAAACCATCACTGGAAGGGAATGTATTATTGCTTATTGGAGTTCCTTGCTGATCTAGCCATTGCCCATTTTCGGTTACTTGAAATTTAATGGTTGAAGCATCCAAAGAATAACCCACTGGGGCGGTACTTTCCTTTAATTCATAATAACCAGGCTTGATTGGAATGGGATTATCATTACCATTGATTGATTCAGGGGCAAATGAACTATCGGTTGCTTGCCAATTATCAGTATCTTTGACTAGTGTAAATTGTGAACCAGTTAAACTATTACCATCTGAATCAAATTTTTGTACGGCTAATCCCAGTTCATTATTTGTTATTGTAAAATTATTTAATACTTGGTTAATTGATGAAGAAAATCCTGCAACGTTATCTTCGCTTAAATTATAAGTAAAGTCTTGCCCGTGATCATTAAATTTAGGTAGGTACACATTCGAATTATTATGACTTAACTTGTCAAAAGTTCCTGTCCAGTTTTGAGTTTTAGACAAACTACCAGTTGCCTGAGTCCAAGCATTATTATCTGTCGTATTGCCTCGATTAACTGTAAAATCAATACTATCAGGAATGTTATTATCATTTGGAAGCATATTCCATACTTTATTGATAGTTAATGTTGTCCCCGGTGCCTTAGCGGAAGGAATACCAAAATCTACTTGATTGCTAGAATCATCACCATTCGGGGTTAGAGTAGTTGCACCATTCATTTGATACCATTTATCAGGGACAAAATTATTAGACTCGGTGTTAATCCTCTCTTGATAATGGATTTGAACTTCCTGATCCTTACCCAAGTTCATGTGATTCACTGTCAATTGACCATCTTGGATCGCCGCACTTGGCAACTCACTTGCTGGCACAGTTTGCTTGCCGACACTCGTAACGGTCGCCTGGTTGTTCGCATATTGAAATTGCGTACCAATCGGGTCTGTGATCGTGCCGTCGGTGACAGTATTAAAGTTTTTGATAATGTCCTTTGCCTGATTGTTCAAATAAGCCTCAACAGCATCGGCACTATCAGCATCTTCGTATAAATCCGGTGAATTGGTAATAAGTTGCATGTTTTGGCGTATTTTTTCTTTCGTCATGTACATGTAGTAGCCGTAGTAGTCGTCAGCCAGTTGGATGCCTAACGCGTGCACCTCATTACCACTATCCTTTGCTATCTTGGCCTCACCCAATGTTGCTGGCCAAGTATTATCTATACGATGACCTGAACTATCGATGTATGGCCGTTGAAGTCGTGCGGTATTTTCTGGTTCATCTCTGGTGGTTCCAAAGTTAGTGCCATACAATGTGCCGTTTTCTACCACTGAATTTTTTACCTTATCAGAAAAAGTCGGCACACCATCTGTTAACAAAATCATCATTTTTTTATTGCCACTGGTGTCCGCATTCAGCATGGCTGATCCTTGCCGCAAACCAATCTGCGTATACGTAGCCCCTTGAAACCTTGGCCTCAATGCACCATTAATCGCTTGTTGCTGGCTGGCATTACCTGCTTTGCCTAATTTGACACTAATATAACCCGAGTTGCCACCGATATAACGAGGACTAGAAAACCCAATTAAACCAACATTGACGTAATTACCCAGACCGGCGTTTTGAATAGAAGTCAAGAAATTCTTAACGCCAGTACGAACAGCACCAGCTCGATTCGTGCCCCATCTGTTTGACTCCATTGACCCAGACATATCAACGACAAGTACAACGTCTATTGGTTTAATAGTCTGTTTTTGATTACCACGAACATTTAGATACAAATCATAAAGACCAGGTGTATTCGTTTCTTTTGCATACTTACGAATAGCCAAATCTGGGTTACTTGTGTCTGTACCATATTTTATATAAGAGTTGGTGGTATCCGTAGGATCTCCGCTCCAACTAGTATTGTTATCCCAACTTGCGCTGGTTCCTCCCTGCGGATTAATGACATCCGTCTGATTGTGATCAGTAAGATGCCAATTATTCGTAGGGTAAGTGCCACTGCTATCCGTTGTATATACAGGAGATATATTCTTATAATCGGCACTAGTATTAATTCCGCCTAACGAGAGTGTTATTAAGAATGCACATAGAGTAGTCATAAGAAAGAAAAATTTTTTTATTAGCATATAAACTCTCCAAATCATTCTTATTGCATAAATAAAAATCCATAAGGCAAATTATTTGATGCAGAAAGTTTCCGTGCTGTTTCTTGGAGCGAAGCACCGAGGGAGCCAAGCTCTAATTCAACCGGATTAAGTCCAGTATTCGTTCCCCCGTTTGCTTTCGGCTCGTCTAATGTATTGTGAATTCCACGTGTATGAGCATCAACTTGTAAACTTGAATTAGTCTTTCTAGCGGTTACACTGTACTTTGTCATAGTCAGCATTCCTTTCAAATATATACTAAAATCGCTTTCAGTAATTATTATAGTATTTTCAATTTTTAAATCAATAGTTAACTAACTAATCAGAAAACTATGATATGGACTTAGGATGAAAGTGTGGACACGATTTGATAGAATTTCTACTAGAGAGGATCGTGTCTTATGAGCAAAAGAAAGAGATATTCTGTCGAATTCAAGAAAATGATCGTTCAGCTGTATGAAAGCGGGACATCAGTCACTGATCTTACCAGCGAATATGGGATTGCCAGTGCCACCATTTATAAATGGAATGATTTGTACAAGAAAGATAATGATACCGGGGTCTCCAAGGCCGACTTGTTAGAAATGCAGGCAAGAATTACCAAGCTGGAAAGTGAAAACGATATCCTAAAAAAAGCATTAACCATATTCGCAAAAAAGTAAGCATCAAAGATTGGCAGTCAGCTATGAAAGTAACGGCATCAGCGCATAGCGTTAAAGAAGTCTGTCAGACGTTGCACTTATGTCGATCAACCTACTATCAGTACCAGCACCAGACTAAGCCCGAACAGTTTAAGCGGCGCCAAGTTTTATACCAGCAAATCCGACGCATCTACTTTGATCATCGGCGGGTTTATGGCGCTCCTAAAGTTCACGAGGAACTTTTACGTGAGGGCTATCATGCCAGTTTGAAACTGGTTCAAAAGCTGATGCGACACCTAGGCCTCCGGTCAATTGTCGTCAAAAAGTGGCGCTATGAGCACAACAACTATATTGACCAAATGACCTACCCTAATTTGTTAAAACAAGACTTTAAAGCTGTCAAACCTAATCAAAAATGGGCTGCTGATATTACCTATATTCCGACCAAAACTGATGGGTGGTGCTATCTGGCAACCATCATGGACTTGTATTCTCGCAAAATTATCGCTCATAAATTAAGCCGACACATGACAACCGAGTTGGTTGTCAACGTACTTAATCAAGCTTGTGAAACTAGAACTGTCAAGGCTGGTTTGATTCTGCATACTGATTTGGGCAGCCAGTATCGAAGTACTGCCCTTGAAACAGCATTGAAGCAACACGCTATCCGGCACTCTTACAGTAAACGTGGCTATCCGTATGACAATTCTGTGGTGGAGTCATTTCATGCCAGATTCAAGAAGGAGGAGGTTTACCAACGGACTTACAAAGACTATCATGAAGCCAATTTGGCTCAATTTAGTTACATTGAAGGATTTTATAATTCTCGGCGGATCATTAGTGCCGATGGCTATTTAACTCCAGATGAAAAGGAACAATTAGTCAGTTAGAAATTCTACGTAATCGTGTCTAAAAACTTGACTCAGATTCAATAAAATCATATTGTAAGGAGTGAAATGCTGTGACTAAATTTATCCTGGAAGATTGCTTAATGTCTACTACCAACACTTGCTCCAAACTTTTCAAAGCGGTGCTTACTGACCGCTTGAAAGATGTTGGCGTTACCTACAATACATGGATTTCTCTATACTTTATTAATTCTCACGATATAATTTCCCAAAACAATTTAGCTAAATTAGTAGGAATTACTGGACCTAGTATGGTCAAAATAGTCCAAAGACTTGATGATGAAGGATTAATATATCAGCAACAAGACAGTAAAGATCACCGCAAAAAGCTAATATCCCTAACAGAAGATGGAATTAAAAAGTATAACGAGATCTTGAGCATTGTTATTGAATACCAAAAGACAATGACTAAAGGATTAAGCCAAAAGGAACTGGATATTGTAGCCAACGTCTTTGATAAGATGATCAGAAATGCTAAAAAAGCACTAAGCTAGTTTCGTGTGTTATAGGTGATTTAATCATGAAAAATCAAACTCGTAATGTTAGATTAGCAATTAAGAAAGGCAATGAGATTATTGCTGATTTCAAGCAGCACACTCACGGTAAACTTAACCTTTGGGTCTCCATTACCGATCTTAGCGAGAAATACAATATCACAGCGGAGGCACATAGCAAATTTAACCCTGGAGTCTATACTACAATCGCTGCACAGCTCCCCTTCTCTGACTTTACATATGATGAGTTTGTTGAGGTGCTAATGGCATTTCAAAAGGAATGGGACATTCCCGTGCTGACCCACGCCTTTCCTAAGAAGAAGCTATTTAATCTACGCCAGAAGTATGGTGCCAGGATAATCAGGGATGATATTGTCCGCAAAGAATAGACGTGTTACAATGACGCCAACTCTTCTATTGGTAGTCCTACGTGTTTTGCGTGGGGCTTTTTCTATATAAAAAGCTTCCCAGTAACAATATTACTGAGAAGCCAGAAGAAATTATATGTATATGGTAGATTGCAAATTTAATCCGAATTTTTGGACAAATTTGTCAGTATAACCTGATACGGTGTTTGCCAGTCGAGTATTTTAAGCGGTCGCTGGTTAATTTGGAGTAACGTCGTCGTTAAATCTTGAGCACTAATGTGCTCAAA
>NZ_BBJM01000047.1 GCF_000740055.1 Secundilactobacillus oryzae JCM 18671
TTTGAGCACATTAGTGCTCAAGATTTAACGACGACGTTACTCCAAATTAACCAGCGACCGCTTAAAATACTCGACTGGCAAACACCGTATCAGGTTATGCTGACAAATTTGTCCAAAAATTCGGATTAAATTTGCAATCTACCAAATAACATCCTTAAGATTGATCGAAAGATTGTTCTGACTTGCAGTATCCAACGAATAATACAATTTTCTAGAGTAGTTAGAAAATGCGTCCCCTCCACTTTTATCTGTATCAATATATATTGAACTCAATGGATTCCGTCTAAACGAGTAACTGCGGCCAAGAAATGTTTTCCAAGATGCATGATAAAAATCGAAGGGAATAAAATTAAAAGATTTTTCTTGTGCGTTCAATTGGTTTTTAAATTGTAAGTAATCTTCCTCAAATTGTTCATCAAACTCATATCTAAAGATAATTCCCTTATCTTCCTTTTCGGTAGAATTATTTTGTCCATCAAAATAATTATTGGCCAATTCGTTATCATCTAGATTCAAAAAAATTTCTATGGAAATATCGGGCAAATCTTTAATATCTTGCTCACTTTCAATAAATCGTGTAATCGCATCCGCATTCATGAAAACGCCATATTCATTTTTATTCATCCTATCGTCAACTCCACTTTGACGTAGGACAATATCTAACGCTTTTAAAATAGTCGTCTTCCCGGCATCATTATCACCAATTAACACATTTAGACCATTTCTAAACTGAAACTGGCTATCCTCGAATTTTTTAAAATTGTGAAGCTTCATTGTTTTTACGTAATTCTCCAACACTACTCCCCCTCTTCATCATTTAATAAGTAAATTTCTTTACACTTTCTGTAGACACCATAGCCACAACGCTGACAATTAGCTACAATATTTATAGTCTAATTATAGCTCTTTAATTCTAATTTTTAACTTAGATTTTCTCTAGTAATAAATATGTATATATTTCTGATAATAAATGAATCTCACTTTTTTCAACACTCCCATCACAAAGCGCGATACAAATCGTCCTTAATTCGTATCGCGCTTTGTGATTGTATTTTAAAAAATTATTACTCTATCAAAACTTCAAGCTTACTTCCTTTGGTTTCGTCTCCACTAGCACCTTACCACCACGAATCGAGTACAGCACTTCCGCATGCTCATTCAACACGTCGTAGAAGTTCGTCTGATTCAGCAAAATACAGTTTGCGGGCTTGCCGACCTCGATACCGTAATGATCCTGGATATGCAGTGTTCGGGCGGCATTATTTGTGACGAACTTGTACGCCTCCTGAACTTGACTGTAACCCATCAGGCCACCAGCCAAAATCCCCACTTGCACTTGGTCCAGCATGTTGCCGTTCCCCATTGGGTACCAAGGATCCTTAATGTCGTCTTCACCGAACGACACGTTAATACCGGCTTTTGACAGTTCCTTAATCCGAGTCATGCTGCGACGCTTAGGATAAGTATCGAATCGACCACCTAGGTGCAAATTAACTTCTGGGTTAGCCACAAAGTTCAAACCAGCCATTCCCAGTAAGCGGAACAATTTATACGTATAGGCGTCGTTGTATGAGCTCATTGCTGTTGTGTGACTGGCCGTGACCTTATCACCCATTCCAGTTTCGTAAGCTAACGTCGCTAAGACTTCCAAATGACGCGAATTTGGATCATCGATTTCATCACAGTGCACATCAACTAACCGGTCATAGCGTTCTGCTAAATCCACCAGAAACTTCAGTGATTCCACACCATAATCTCGGTTGAATTCAAAGTGTGGGATCCCGCCGATGACGTCAACGCCCATCTTGACAGCCTGTTCCATGTTGGCCTTACCATTTGGCGTTGAAAGAATGCCAGATTGCGGAAACGCCACAAGTTGAAGTTCCACGATATCCTTCAGTTCCTCTTTTAGTTCCAGCAAAGCTTCCAATGCCAGTAAGTTTGGTCCGGTCACATCAACGTGGCTCCGAACCACTTGTAGGCCATTGGCGACTTGTTCGCGAATCGTCTCCTTAGCGCGGGTTTTCACGTCTTCCTTGGTGATCGTTTTGACCCGTTGTTCCCAGATTCGAATTCCGTCAAACAACGTCCCGGTTTCGTTCCATTCCGGTTGTCCCGCTGTTCGGGTTGCATCCAAATGAACGTGGGAGTCAACAAATGGTGGCAGCAATAGTTTGCCATTCCCTTCGATAACTTCCTCGTTATCTCGGCGTTCAATCGTTTCGGCGATTTCGACAAACTTGCCGTCCTCTATCCGAACGTCCTTGACCGCTTCTTGAGATTCAATGTGTACATTTTTGATTAACATTTTAGTCCTCCTGACCCTGACGACTGAGTTTCATCACAACAAAGTAAACTGCGCCGATAATTAACATCACAGGGTAGGCGGCGCCCACGGTGTGGTCAAACCAGTCGATTCTCCGAATGATCACGTACAAGCCGACACCAAGTGCCCAGCAAACATACGCCCACCAGTTAACTCCTAGTTTATACCAAAATGGGCCTTCACGGTTAGTCAGATCTTTCATAGCGTACTTACCGTGGTGCAAAATGAAGAAATCGACACACATGATAGCCATCCATGGTCCTAAAATCATGCCCAGCACGTCTAGGAATGCAGTGAAGGTTTCCAGGAAGCTTCCCACCACCATTGGTACCATCGTGACGAAAGTGGCGATGATCGTCACAATCCACAGGGATACCTTCAAACTAATTTTCGGCCACATATTGTTGAGCGCCGAACCGGCCGCCTGCAGGTTGACTGCATTAGCCGTCATACTCGTCAAAATGATGACGAACATGGCTAACGCTCCCAAGCCTAATTTAGCCGCAATCGTGCTAGGATCCGAATTGTTAGCGTCATATACGCCCGAAGTAATTGCAATACTGATTGTGGCGAACAGTCCGACGAAGGCGAACCACAACACCCCAATCAGGGCACCAAAAAACGGTGCACTGGTGGCCACCGATTTCTTGTTGGTGAACCGGGTGAAGTCAGCGCCAGCAGTGACCCACGCAAGGTTAAATGCAGCAAGGGCATCTAATGCGGAGCCAAAGGACATACGCTGTTTCAGCGGAACGACCCAATTACTTATTTCGTGGAATGAAGTTTGCCGGAAAACGACGATTGTTTCCCAGACAACGAAGGCAAATACTAAAATCATGCCGACCCGTTCAATTAGTTGAATTGAACGTTGGCCAGCCATTACACTAATCAAATGCAGGACGCTCATGACACCGATACCAAAGAGCATGCCCCAGATTCCGCCTGGTTCGCCATACACCGGCCAACCAAAAACCGAATCACAAAGATAAGAAACAGAGGTTGCAGCGATGAACGTATTCACTGCTGTCCAGCCAATGAACTGGACCAAGTTGACGATTGAGGGACCAACACTCCCCCGAATACCAAATGCCGCACGTGACAATCCGGTCGTCGTAACACCCGTTTTATAACCAATGTACCCCACTAGTGATAAAAAGACGTACGCAATCGCGGAGCCAATGATTAACGCTTTGACGCCGCCCCACAACCCACACGCTGCGATGACGCCCCCGATGAACCATGTACCATTATTGGCGTTTGCGCCCACCCAGGTCGCGAACATGTCCCAATAATTCATGTGCCGATGTTCCGGTGCAATACTTTCCAGAGGATAACTTTTTGCCTTCAAAATCTTCCACATCCCATCGTCTATTTTTGTTTATCTGATATAACATACCGCAAATGGAAGAATGAGAAAAGGAGTAAAACGGTTTATGGGAGAAATAAAATTTGAGGGGAAAGATTTTAGCAAAAAAAAAATCAGCCAACTCAGTATTTTGCACCAAGTTAAGCTGATTTGCGTTCGATGATTTAGAAAAACACACCATTTTCATAATGACGTTCAGCAGTCTTAACCTCATTGATCTGACACTCTTCTAAAACTACTAGAGAAAATATATTACCATATCTATATCAAATAACCTTACTTTTCCATTGTGAACGCATGCTTGATTATATCACAAAGCTGAACGTCATTCTGATGCTATTGGTCTATTCCTCCTCTGAACTAATCAGGATTAAGAAAATCAACACCGGGGTGGGAATGAACTTCGTTGATCTGATACTCTTCTAAAACAAAATTAGGAGGCAACAAATATGGCTGTTGGGACTAAACCTCATTGATCTGACACTCTTCTAAAACAACAATAACGGAGGGCTATAGACATGGCTGGGACTAAACCTCATTGATCTGACACTCTTCTAAAACGTTGTCGGGCGCTCGTGGATGGATTATTGAGGACTAAACCTCATTGATCTGACACTCTTCTAAAACAAGGGTACGTTCGCTCCAGAAGCACGTAACGGACTAAACCTCATTAATCTGACACTCTTCTAAAACGAAGCCCTTGCCCGCAGACGCTGACCACCTGGACTAAACCTCATTGGTCTGACACTCTTCTAAAACTCATCTAATCCCCTATTTATCAGTGTTTATGGACTAAACCTCATTGATCTGACACTCTTCTAAAACTGCCACTGGTCAACAGGCGGCAACTATCTTGGACTAAACCTCATTGATCTGACACTCTTCTAAAACTCAGTCACACCACTACAATATCCGCAATACGGACTAAACCTCATTGATCTGACACTCTTCTAAAACCGGACGCAGTGGTTGCTGACGATCACGATGGGACTAAACCTCATTGATCTGACACTCTTCTAAAACCAGACTTGTCAGTGACTTCTTTGTAGTTTTGGACTAAACCTCATTGATCTGACACTCTTCTAAAACATTGCGGCAGTGTTTCCAGTTTAATGTTTAGGACTAAACCTCATTGATCTGACACTCTTCTAAAACGCGCAGCGCTTTTTCCTTTATGCCCATTCAGGACTAAACCTCATTGATCTGACACTCTTCTAAAACAGAGTTGCAAGTTAGACAGGGCTCTGTTTTGGACTAAACCTCATTGATCTGACACTCTTCTAAAACTGTATCTAACCGAAAATGAATCATAATATTGGACTAAACCTCATTGATCTGACACTCTTCTAAAACTAGGTGTATCTGTCGTAAAAATTGGCACATGGACTAAACCTCATTGATCTGACACTCTTCTAAAACTTTGAGGAGGTGTAACATGGGTCTTTACATGGACTAAACCTCATTGATCTGACACTCTTCTAAAACGCCGCTGTTAATTCGTGAACGTGGTGACAGGGACTAAACCTCATTGATCTGACACTCTTCTAAAACACCAGCAACAATTTCACCGCTTAAAACTTTGGACTAAACCTCATTGATCTGACACTCTTCTAAAACCCAACGTGGATAACCAGCTGGTCAACGTGGGGACTAAACCTCATTGATCTGACACTCTTCTAAAACTGTATGGATTGACTTGTGTTCCATTAACTTGGACTAAACCTCATTGATCTGACACTCTTCTAAAACAACCTGGTTACTGGATACAAAATCCCCCTTGGACTAAACCTCATTGATCTGACACTCTTCTAAAACAAACTAACAATAAACTAATTAATAAAAGTGGGACTAAACCTCATTGATCTGACACTCTTCTAAAACCACCAGAGATAATACATAAAGGCTCGTCATGGACTAAACCTCATCGATCTGACACTCTTCTAAAACTAGGGTTGCTGTCGTTACTCTTAGCTAACCGGACTAAACCTCATTGATCTGACACTCTTCTAAAACCCACCGAGACAACCAACGAAAACACGTTAGGGACTAAACCTCATTGATCTGACACTCTTCTAAAACTCATCACAATGGTCCGGCCGTAAAACACAAGGACTAAACCTCATTGATCTGACACTCTTCTAAAACTTAAGATTCCTCAATCAAAGACCAAGTTTTGGACTAAACCTCATTGATCTGACACTCTTCTAAAACTTGTTCAGCCATGTCTATAGCCCTCCGTTAGGACTAAACCTCATTGATCTGACACTCTTCTAAAACCGAGGTAAAGAATTACACCAGCAACGTTAAGGACTAAACCTCATTGATCTGACACTCTTCTAAAACAAACAAATGCTCCCCGTTCACTCTTGGCTTGGACTAAACCTCATTGATCTGACACTCTTCTAAAACATGGCTGGAGGAACATGGACAGCACAAAACGGACTAAACCTCATTGATCTGACACTCTTCTAAAACTACAGCGTTGGCTAATGAATCATTTCGTCAGGACTAAACCTCATTGATCTGACACTCTTCTAAAACCGTTCTGTGCAAGGAATCTTTATGAGTTTGGGACTAAACCTCATTGATCTGACACTCTTCTAAAACAGTAGTCCACACTCTTGGCTATAACTGATTGGACTAAACCTCATTGATCTGACACTCTTCTAAAACATAGAGCCCGACTACAGTCTCTTAGTATATGGACTAAACCTCATTGATCTGACACTCTTCTAAAACAACACCACGGTCTAATAGATCTTTATATCTGGACTAAACCTCATTGATCTGACACTCTTCTAAAACCTCCGTTCACAGTGAGATTAGTAAAATCAAGGACTAAACCTCATTGATCTGACACTCTTCTAAAACCGGTGTTCTTACCGGTTCTCCCGCTTCTTGGGACTAAACCTCATTGATCTGACACTCTTCTAAAACAGTCCGCAGACTAGATCGGTTAAAGTCCGAGGACTAAACCTCATTGATCTGACACTCTTCTAAAACACGAGGACCCAGAACTATTGGAGGCACAGCGGACTAAACCTCATTGATCTGACACTCTTCTAAAACATGCTATCCATATCTGAACGGCTTTCACCAGGACTAAACCTCATTGATCTGACACTCTTCTAAAACCCATCAGCAGACTATGCCAAGTTGACAGTGGGACTAAACCTCATTGATCTGACACTCTTCTAAAACAGGTGTCACCGTGTTAGGAGTTTTAGGCGGGGACTAAACCTCATTGATCTGACACTCTTCTAAAACGCAATAGTTACGGGGAAAAGCAAATAGATAGGACTAAACCTCATTGATCTGACACTCTTCTAAAACGAAAGTTCCAGAGTTACAGAAAGCCATTGTGGACTAAACCTCATTGATCTGACACTCTTCTAAAACCTGGGAACAGTACCCCACCTACGTCCAGTCGGACTAAACCTCATTGATCTGACACTCTTCTAAAACTATATGCCGTAGTATCCACTACGTTAACGAGGACTAAACCTCATTGATCTGACACTCTTCTAAAACCGTCCGATGCTCATTCAGCTCTCATAAAGAGCTAAATGAGCTAATTACGCCAGTCAATAAAATCTTCATCAACAAAGCTATAACGACATTCATCAAATAATTCAGAATGGTTACTTTCTGAGAAATCAATGAATAGAGTTGTCAGATCAAGTGCTTTAATTACACTCACCAATTCATGGAATTGGTTGACACTGAGATAATTATGCACATTCACTAAGGTTATAATTTTAGTTATTTTAAGTTGAAAAGCGACCTTAATTACACTTTCAATTATATCATAGGGATCACTCTTAATCTCCTCTGCAAAAGCAATTCCGCTATACTTAATCATTTTTAACGGATCAAAATCATTTCCCACTGCTAACGGTAAATTTAGACTGAAGCTAGCATCAAATACGGCCGATTTCAGCGCCTTATCTAACTCAAACAACTTGCTTCTGGCATCATCGTCCAGTACTTCAACTAATCGCTTTTGAAGTGGTGCCTCAAATACTTTATTTAAATCCACTTGTAGAAAAGGATCTCCAATCCAATGAATTCCTTTAGAAATATCAACAGAGTTATATGAATCATCTGACAACTTAATTTTATCGTTAAGATCTCGCAGGCCCGATACCCAATCCGTCATCACTGCCACATTATTCGTCTGTAAGATTGTTGGTTGATCTACTGTCATTTCGATTGGTTTATAGGGAAAATAAGTAAGTTTCATATGATAATCGTCCTTTCGGAGGAATTTCGAACATCCTGAACTGACTCACCTAGGATAAAATGCATTTGACTATACTGAGCCTCCGTAATAATCATCGATTGGATTAAACCAATTTTAGGCGCAAAATCCGCAATTCTTTTTTCCATAAAGTGTGCACTTTGAGAATCCACACACACTCGCACATAAATGGAATATTGAATCATCACAAAGCCCTCATTCAGCAGTGCTTTCCGAAACTTACGATAGTTTCGCCGGTCTGCACTCGTATCGACGGGTAAATCAAACATCACCATTAAACGCATTATCCGATACCTCATTGATTTCTACCTCGATTTCTGTCTCTGCTATTTCTTCGCTTAAATATTTCAAGCAATTTGAAACGTGTCGTGAAATGGCATTTCGCAAAATGGTATTTTTCTGGTTATATTTAAATTCAAAGTCTAACAACTGTACCAAGCCATATTTCACTTCGACATTGAATTCTTTAAATTGATGGTGCTTCACCCAACCATCAATTATTGGCCGAAATGGCTCCATTAAGTCGGACCCAAGATTAAATTCATTTTCCTGACTGTGATGATGAATACCAAGCTGCGTTAAGTAGCCGTTTGCAACAATCTCGCGATTAACAGCTGATAGTAAAATGGCATAGCCGTAGTTTAAAGCAGCATTGGTTGCACTAAAATCCCTGCGACTTTCATCAAACATCATCGAAAAATACTTTCTAGCGACTACTGCTTCTCGGTTAGTTACATCGCCTATTTCTAATTTCTCTAACTCTGCAACCAGTTCAGAACTGTCGTTTTCAAATAGCTCCGCTATCTGAATTTGAGCCTGAATTTTCTGTCCCGTAATTTTGGTCCACAACGTTTGTTTTCGATCCTCCGACCAGGTCATTTGCTGTCGAAGGCGATTTTCGGTGCGATTACTTGGATAGTAATCGATTGTTTCGCAGATTGGTTCAGCTCGATCATCAGTAAAAATAATTTTAGTTTGTTGCCTTGCCAACTGACTAATTGCGGCTGAAGTAATTACAGCCTGAGTTGTGCTAATTAATAACAGTTGAATATCCGCTACTGGAATCTGATTCATGCCGTCTCGCGTTTGAACCACGATATTCTGACCTGAATAGGAAATTTTTGCGTGTTGCGACACAATAATAGTTCGCCATGCCATTGAAACCCCTCCTTGTCATAAATGAAGCTTCATGATATTATTTATTTGTTGAGATGACACTCTTAACAACTTGACCTCATTGATCTGATACTCTGAGTTAAAATCAAACAATGCCTCGGCGGAGTTTAATCTTTTGAGCTCGCTATCGAGCCAATACATAGAATCACAAAGAGCTATTGACGCGTTAATCGTCAACAGCTCTTTTTTGTTACTTATTTAATCTGATTTATTAGAACGCGTCTTTCGAAAAGACCAGTTGGTGATTGGTAAATAAATTGGGCATTTGCTGATAATTGAATACCACCCGGATCCTGAAGAAATCCAAACGGCGTTTTAATATCTGGCAAATTACAAGTTTAATCCGAACAAGCCCGGAATCTTTCAATGGCAGTCTGTTGATGATGTATTTTTAATGGTCGTTGATTAATTAGTTCAAGTGCTGCTAGGATCTCATCAGTCGTTACTT
>NZ_BBJM01000046.1 GCF_000740055.1 Secundilactobacillus oryzae JCM 18671
AACCAAGCAAGAACCAAAAAAAGAGTAATTTCAAGGGCTGTTTAGCCTTTGAAATTACTCTATAAATTGTTCATCAACAGGATTTGACAAAGAGCCATTAAACTTGTCAGGGCTTTAATCGTGCTCCTGAAATTAATTTCCGGAGCCACTTATTCATTATTCATACGAAAGTTCCAGTAAATAGAGCTGCTTCTTTGGCAAGTACCCGGTCGTAATCCAGACCTCACGATAATCAGGCTTGCCCTTCTCGGTCATATCGAAGAAATAGTCCAGCAACTCACCATGCATGCTGACAAAGTGGTTAGACATTCGATTAACCATCAAGCGTCCTTCCGGAAAATACGTTTCCCGGTTTGCAATTGCGACATGATCAGGAATTCCCATCGTGATGACGTTCGAATACTCACCCTTTTGAAAGTGGACCTCTTCCGGGTGTCGCGTCACGTAAGTCATGACATTATAAATAGAATCCGAATTACTTGCCAAATGTGGCCATCTCCTCTTCAATCTTCTTATGCACGTTCATTATAACAAATCTGATTTATGACGCCACCATTTCACAAAATTCATAAAAAAAGAGAACGGTTCGCCGTTCTCTTTTAAGCTTAAAGTCGTTTGGTTAATTCTTCGCCAAGCTCTTCATAACCGGGCTTGCCAAGTAAAGCAAACATGTTTGATTTGTAGCTTTCCACACCAGGTTGGTTAAATGGGTTAATTCCGTTTAAGTAACCTGAGATAGCAACGGCTACTTCAAAGAAGTAAATTAAGTAACCCAACGTATAAGCCGTTTGATCTGGAATGTGGACGCTCATATTTGGCACGTCTCCGTCCGTATGGGCAAGGACAACACCTTGGAAGGCTTTAGTGTTCACGAAGTCCATCGTCTTGCCTTCAAGATAACCTAAACCGTCAAGATCTTGGTCTTCCTTTGGAATATCAACATCGTGGTTAGGCTTGTCAATCACGATGACAGTTTCCATGAGGTTTCTAAGGCCTTCTTGGATGTATTGACCCAATGAGTGCAAATCAGTTGAGAAGTTAGCAGATGAAGGGTAAATGCCCTTTTGATCCTTACCTTCTGATTCACCCATCAATTGTTTCCACCATTCAGCGAAGTATTGGAGGTTTGGCTCGTAGTTTTCGAGTAGTTCAGTGGTGAAGCCCTTACGGTACAAGATGTTTCTCAAAGCAGCGTACTTGTAAGCTTCGTTTTGACTTAGATCAGGGTTCGTGTAGGCCCCTTCTGCATCAGCAGCACCCTTCATAAGTTGATCGATGTCTGCGCCTGAAGCAGCAATTGGTAATAAACCAACCGCAGTTAAGACGGAGTAACGGCCACCAACGCCATCAGGAATCACGAAGGTTTCGTAACCTTCAGCATCTGATTCTTGCTTCAACGCACCGCGAGCCTTGTCGGTTGTGGCGTAGATACGTTCCTTCGCACCCGCTTCACCATACTTAGCCACAAGGCGTTGCTTAAAGATTCTGAATGCAATTGATGGTTCCGTTGTCGTACCTGATTTAGAAATGACGTTAACGGAAAAATCACGGTCGCCAATTAAGTCGATTAAGTCATGAATGTATGAAGGACTGATAGAGTTACCCGCAAATAGAATTTGAGGCGCATCACGTTTTTCATCAGGTAAGTAGTTGAAGAATGTGTGGTGCAAGAAGTCCACCGCCATCTTGGCACCCAAGTATGAGCCACCAATTCCGATAACCACTAAAACCTTTGAATCAGATTGAATTTTTTTTGCGGCCGCTTTAATGCGAGCAAATTCATCCTTATCGTATTCCGTTGGTAAATGTAACCAGTCACGGTATTCATTACCGGCACCAGTACCGTTACGTAACTGATCATCAGCAGCGTTAACCATGGCTTGCATTTCGCCCAGTTCGTTGTCGTGGATAAACTTATCTAACTTGGAATCATCAAACTTAATATGGGACATCTTCGTAACCTCACTTTTAATTGATAAACTCATTATAGATTAAAACACAAAAAAAATAAATGGTCTAGCCCATTTATTTTTGTGTTTGATTTTATTTCATTAAACTCAAGATGACACCACCGGCAATAACCATCAGCGAACCAACAGTGACATAAACCATTTCGCGCGGTGTTTTCTTTTCGCCAAGTAGGAAAATACTTCCGAATGTCGAAATAACAATTCCCATTTGAGCAAGTGAGTAACTGATAGCAAGTCCAACAGCTGGGATTGAGAAGAACATGAAGAAGTTACCTAATCCCCAAACCACACCAGTCACGATGTTTTTGTAAGTGCCTTTTGATAAAGGTTCCTTGTTAAGGGCGTAAACCAATGCACCTAAGAACATCCCTAAGGCTTGTGGGAAAACGATAGCCTTAGCATCCACGTTAGCATAGTTAACCACAACTGTGTAAAGCACGTAACCAATCGTTGAGAACGTCAAAGCCCAAACTCCAGCACCAACATGGCTGCTAGCTTTTGAAATTGGAGATGCTTTTGAATCACGTAATGACGTCAAAGCAGCCCCAGCAATCAAAATGATTACGGCAATCATTCCAGTTGTAATCATGGAACCGGTTGTCCATTCATGAAAGAGGATCACTCCGGCAAACGCATTACCGGCTAATTGCAAGCCTGTCGAAACAGGAACCGTCTTCGAAATCCCGATGGCCTTCATGGACTGGAATTGTCCTAATTGACCAAAGAACCAAAACACACCAGATAGAAGTCCAGCAATCCAGACCTTTCCTGTCAACGTTGGGTGGAACATCACCAGACTGAATAGTCCGAATACAACGGCTCCCATGGTCATCCCCAAAGTTTGTTGACTTGGTGATCCCCCCATTTTTCCACTGATAAGTCCAATACTTCCCCAGGCAAGAGCTGGCACTAATGCAATTAAAATTGTCATGAAAATTTCCTCTTTCTTTTCAGCTTTATCTAAACTTATGAAAGCGTTTTAAATATTAACGCAAGTAATAGTGTACTAGATTTTGGCCAAAAAGAAAAGATTGTTTTCTCAAAACAATCTTTTCACATACCTAATATCGTTTTAAAATAACGGCTTTGAGCGAATCTGCATGGCGAAATTCACTTGATATTGTGAAATCTGCCTCATTATCCAATCGCTGTTCAACCTTGAATTCACCGTTGGTTGATGCAACCAACTCAGAGATGACCGTGTTCATTTTCTTCTCTGTCATATCCGTGTCACGAATCATCACAATCAATTCGCCACCCTTTTTGGTCACCGTTGCTGCTTGAAGTAGCAAGTCTTCCAGGTCTTTTTGCAAACTGAAGTCGCGTTTCTTACCACGCAAGAAAGCTGGTGGATTCACACTCACCGTATCAAATTGAAGCTCATGCTTGATGGCGTAATCCAAGTAACCAAAGACGGCCATCGCACGGGTTTCATGCCCATCGCTCAACGTTTGGTTCAGAGCTAACTGATCATCTACCAATTTGATGGTGCGCTTAGAATCATCGACAGTAACGGTCTTTAATGCCCCACCAACGGCGGCTGCAATCGTCAAACCGGATTGGCCAGCAAACAGGTTCAAATACGTCGACTTATCACTACGATCCTTCAATAACTGACGAACGTGACGGTATTCCAACGCAGGTTCAACCACTGGCGTTCCAGTCAAATCAATTGGAAATTGAATACCATTTTCAGTAATGGTTGAAGGAAGGCGTTTAGCATCCCCCACCACAATCTGGTTCGTTTCTTGATGGCTCTTATCCCCACGACGGCGAACAATCACCGTGTTTGGTTTGTTGATCACATCATTAAACGCACTCATAATCAAACGATTCTGTTGGTAAAGCGCATCGTTGTCGTAGGCAATGACGTAATTGTTTTCAAAAACATCAATTGTCAAGCCACCTAACCCGTCACCAATTCCGTTGAACAAGCGGTAATTCTTAACAATTCCGCCACTTAATAGGTTTTGACGACGCATAAGGGCTGCACGGAACAACTTACTAAAGAAACGTTCGTCGATGTCCTCGTTTTCCTTGATGGACAGAATCCAACCGATACCACGGCCCGCCTTGGCAAAATAACCCTTGGCGACAAAGTGGTTATGGCTAACTAGAGCAATCCATTCACCCTCTGTAAAATCCTTAGGGTTGACCAAATCGTCCTTGTCAATGACGGGATAGCCGCCCTCAAACTTTCGTGCTGATTTACCATTAATTTCTATTTTTTTCAATATGACACTCCTTCTTATTGTCCGGGTTTCTTCTTCGACTGGAACTTATCCGGGAAGATAATTGTAAATGTCGTTCCCTGATCAGGCTTACTTGTCACTTCAATCGTACCACCATGCTGTTGAACCAGCTGATGAACGATGGCCAAACCAAGCCCCGATTCCCCGTACTTGGCATTTCGAGATGGGTCCGCTTTATAATAACGTTCCCAAATATTAGCCAACTGCTCCTTGCTCATTCCAATTCCCGTATCGCTAATCCGAACAATTGTCTCCTCAAACCCACGTTGGGCATTGATTGTAATCGTCCCGTTTTCGGTGAATTGGATGGCGTTTTGGGTAATGTTGAATATGATCTGAACAAAGCGGTCATAGTCCGCATATACCGAGATCTGTTTTGGCACCTGAAGCTCTAGTGTATCATTTTTTGCCTCAGCTTTGCGCTGTAATTGTTCAACTAAATTGGTGAAAGCGTCAACAGCGTCAAATTCTTGCTTATTTAGGCGGATTTTGTTGGCACGAATATTTTCATAATCGAGGTTCTCGTTCACTAATCGAATAAGTCGGTTAGTTTCATCGCGCATGAGCTTAATGCTTTGTTCTTTACTTTCTTCAGGAATGGCATCGTAAGCTAGCCCTTCCAACAACCCATTAATCGTGGTCAACGGCGTCCGCATTTCGTGTGCTGCATCCGCCATAAATGTTCGGCGTCGTTCCTCTTGGTGCTTAATTTCTTCACGGGACTCCCTCAACGAACTAATCATGCCGTTGAAATCATTAGTCAAATCGTCAATTTCATCCCGATGATTCGTCTTAAGTTTGACGTCGTAATTTCCCTTCGCCACCTGCTTGGTTGCCCGTCGTAAGCGATTGATTCGCATGTTCGAAAAACTGGCCAGTAAGAATGCAAATCCCAGCGCCACTAAACTCGAAATAATCAGCGGTCGAATCAAATTTTTATTAATTTGATTGATGTTGGTATTAATGTCGGAAATAAAGGCCCCCACCCGAATCACGGCAATTAAGCGTTTATTGCCCTTGTTATTGGTGTAGAAATACGGCTTCAAAATATCCGTCATCGCCGGTTGGGGCTGACCATTCTGCCGATTGACGTTGCGGTCCGCCACCTTGTGGACAATCTCACCCTTCTGCAACTTTTTCCAGTCTCGCGTATTGATCTTGGACATATACACATTGTCTGGGAAAACTACCGCATTTCGGGCATTATATACCGTAAAATGGACCGATTGATTTTGCAGCAATAGTTCACTGCTTTCCAATGAATCCGTATCAAACGACACCCGACGATTATTCTGCGCAGAAACGCGAACAGCCTGTTCTACTAAGCTGTTCGCGTACTTTTCAAGGGTTGACCAAGTATTCATATACACCATGGAGCGCGTCGAGCGTGAAAACGAAATCCCCAACAAAATAAGCACGGTGGCAATCACCGCGAAGAAAGCTAGCATTTGTTGGTAGATTAATTTCATTTATCTTCGACCCCACTATCATCAAATCGGTAACCGACACCCCAAACAGTTTGAATAATTTGTGGGCCGACCTTTTCGATTTTTTGCCGTAATTTCTTAATATGTGCATCAACAGTTCGTTCGTCACCGTAGTATTCGTAGTTCCAAACTTGTTGTAACAACTGTTCCCGCGAGAACACCTGACGAGGCTTTTGCGCCAAGGCCCGTAACAAATCAAATTCTTTGGGCGTTAAGTCATCAATTGGTTCGCCGTTTAAATAAGCTTCACGGGTATTGCTGTTCAATTTAAAGTGATCCGTCTTGATATCGAAGTTATTCGACTCATTAGCGGAACTTGTGTCCAATCCTGATTCGCTAGGAGCAGCCTTGGTTGTCCCCAATTCAGCTCGGCGATGTAACGCCTTGATTCGGGCAATTAGTGTAATTGGTGAAAATGGCTTAGTAACATAGTCATCTGCACCCATTTCCAAGCCCAGCACTTGATCACTTTCGGAATCGCGCGCCGTTAACATGATAATCGGGACAGTTGGCGCTTGTTTTCGAATCTCAGCCCCAACCTGCATTCCATCAATTCCTGGCAAGTTCAAGTCCAATGTAATCATATCCCAACCTTCAGGATCAGAGCGGAACATCTCGAGTGCCTCATTGCCATCATATGCAAAATGAGTATCCCAATCTTCTTTTTGAAAAAATATCTTCATCATTTCAGAAACAGATTTATTGTCTTCAATCATTAATAATTTCATGTTTTCCTCCTCTATTGCTGAGGTGTTAATAGATGATCGCTTTGGCACCCATCCCACGCCATTTGCCCATCAGCGCCTGGTTGGTTGGCGTCAATAGATAATTAGTGGTTGGATCCAACAAGAAGACATGATGGTGAGTGTAACCCGTCAACATCATGATGCGATTCTCAGCGTTTTTTGGTCGCGACAGCCATAAAATAATGGGTTGTCCTCGTTGAATCTGGTGATGGATAAGTTTCAAGCTATCCACATCCGTTAACCTTGCCGTCGGTTTGACTTCCTGAACCTGAGTCAGAATTTCGAGCGGGTTAACGCCCACAAAGTCTTCATCTAGCAGTGAGACATCCAAAAAATTGTTCCAGGCCTTCAGCACCCTAGCACTAGCGGATTGATGCTTGTCGAGGACTTTAGCTGGCATGATATCCAAACGTCGATAATGACGGACCAACGCCTTCTTTTGAATCCAGCCGACAGATTGATTGTGGTAACTAAAGTGATACCAAACGCGGTCCCCATAAAATCGCAGCCAGTCCACTTTAATTTCCTCACCGAGATAAGCTTTTGGTAACTCCTCAATTTCAGTAAGCTGTTCACCTGTTGCAAATTCATCTTTAATAAATCGCTTTCCAGCGACCACGGGTTTGATTTTCACAAAAAACGGAGTTGGTTTCTCTTCCGCAACGATCCTGGTGTTCATCGATTCATCTCCAACGTAAGATTATACTTATTATACTACTGAAGACAGACCCGAAATACAACTATCTGGTGACTATGTTAAGATGTTCTTGAAACTAATTTAGGAGGATGGATCACATGACAAAAGCACTTGCTTTCTTTGATTTAGATAACACCTTACTAAACGCCGAGACCAAATTAGACGACGAAGTGGTGGCCGCACTGGACCAACTCCGTGCTAACGACGTGGAACCCGTGATTTCGAGTGGTCGAAATATCTTTGAGATTACCGAAATTATGAGGAAGTCGAAAATTGATACGGTTGTTTCTGCCAACGGTTCTTACGTCATCAACCATGGCAAACCCATCTACAAAGCTGAATTCACTGATGAACAAATTGAACGTTTTAGTGATTACGCCGGTAAACACAATAACGCTTTTATTGAATTAAACGACCAAACCTCTCGGATGAATGAGTTTTCCGAGATTGCTGAAAATGCCTTTAACAATGTTAATAGTCCCGTTCCATTGATTGACTATAATTTTTATAAAACGAACCCGATTTACATGATGATTGTGCTGACTAAACAACGTGAAGACGACGAACGCTATAAAAAAGATTTTAGTGAGGACTTTACCTTTTATCGTAATACCCCATTTAGCATGGACATCGTGACCAAGGGTGGCTCCAAGTGGGTCGGAATCTCTAAGTTGCTGGAGCTACGAGAATATGCTGGTGCATCCACCTACGCGTTCGGAGATGGCAATAATGACATTCCAATGTTGGAATACGCTGATCATGCTGTCGCAATGGGTAACGCCCTTCCTCACGTCAAGCCATACGCCGAATTTGTCACAACTAATAACACCGATCATGGGATCGTGAACGGTTTGAAGCATTTTGATTTGATTTAAGTTAAGCGGAATCCTTTAACGAACCCTAGTTTTGTGGTATATTTAGATGTACTAATTTGGGGTCGTTATGGATTCGACATGTATAGGTCGAACCTGGATTGCGTTTCGTAGCGGGAATCTACGTCATCACTTCCCACCTAAATTTATAACTGCAAATAACAGTAATAAATCTCTTGCATTAGCTGCCTAATAAGCGCTAAGTGAGGATCCTCCTAACTTTGTCCATGGGTTAGATCTGGGTCTCAAAATTAAGTGGACTTACGCTAGTTGCTCCCACCTGAAGTGACTAGAAGAGACTAATCAGGTTAGCTAATCACGGTTGCCCTGACATATGGCGTTTTGATTGGTGAAGTTAAATAATATGCCTATGAGCGTAGATATCCGGGTGGCGATATGCTTGGACGCGGGTTCGACTCCCGCCGACTCCATTTAGGGCTTTTGCCCACTTTCATAAACAGCTAGGAACCTTGTTATATCAACATTATAGCAAGGTTCTCTTTTTATCCAATAATAGAGAATTTAGGTCAAATAGTGGTCAATATAGTGGTCAAATTAGTGATCAAATAACACACATATTATTCAACATAAAACCAGCGGTGGTAGGGCATGAGCTAGATGAATTTCTAGCTCTTTTATTTTGGGATAGTGGTCAATCTAGTCAATTTCTCCGAAATAGCGTTAATAATCTCACTGTCGAAAACTCGGCAGTGAAATAGGTCTCCTCAAAAATGAGGACACCCACTTTAGTGAACATGCTTTTCACGGCTCGCCATTTTTGGCGTGCCAGATTTTAGATACCTCTCCCCAAAATTGGGGACACCTCTTACAAACGTTCTCAACAAGATCCAACATGGTCAACTGTTTCACGTGACCATTTTAGTTACACAATAATATCATTTACTATCATTCATACCAGTATTTACCAGCACTGGTTAGTAAATAATGTAAGGTTTTGTCAGGTTATCAAAGTCAAAAAAATACTAGGTTTTACTAGGCTGTAAACATCAAAAAATGCTAGCAAATGCAAGCATCCACTTAGGATAATGCTAGGTTTTGCTAGGTTTTCCATACTAGTATCTACTAGCGCTATCCACGTTATAACAGCACTTTGATCAAATGCAACACGTTGCACCCTTAGTTTACTTTTGTGTGCACCCTTTTTGGTTTTGTGTGCATACAAAAAGCACCCATAAAGAGTGCTTTATAAAATCGTTAATTCATCTTATTTTAAATGGTTAGCTTCTTTAAAGTCGCAAATAAGTGTCTGGAATGCTTTCTTTGACATCCTATTTTTACCAGTAGTCTGGGGAACTGGCGATATTGGTGGCAATCCACCATATTCAGTAACGCCATCATGTGTATATGGTTCGCTAGCAAGCATCTTTTTAATGCTTTCTTTTTCGGTATCATCATAATTATTCATACATCCCCCTTTTAGGGTGTCAGAAATGTCAGGATAATCTTTTTTAGGGGCTCGGAAATCTTGGGATACTTTTTTAAATGGCAGATTGCAAGAAATAACTTGAACAAATTTAGTAACGCAGATTACGCAAAAAGATCTCAATCGGTGTTCGCCAATTTAAACATTTGAGTGGTCGGCAATTCAAATACCAGTTAATTTGAATCAATTCATCATCGGTAATCTCATCAATCGGTTGACCTTTG
>NZ_BBJM01000045.1 GCF_000740055.1 Secundilactobacillus oryzae JCM 18671
TAATCGTATAGCGAGAACCTTTTCTGCCCATAGAAAAACTCCTCCTTAGGTAGGCAAGCTTTGATTATTTGCTTGTCTACCCAAAGAGGAGTATATCCATCATATGATAACCAACTTATGCCTGTTATTTAGTTCCGAATAAACGGTCACCAGCGTCACCAAGACCAGGAACAATGTAGCCGTTCTCGTTTAGTCTTTCATCCAACGCAGCAGTGTAAATATCGATCTCTGGGTGAGCCTCTTGAAGTGCTTTAACCCCTTCTGGAGCAGAAACAAGGCACATGAACTTGATATTCGTTGCCCCTCGTTTCTTTAAAGCGTCAATCGCCATAATGGCTGAACCACCAGTAGCGAGCATTGGGTCAACAACATAAACCTGACGTTGATCAATATCAGAAGGTAACTTTACAAAATATTCGTGTGGCTTCAACGTTTCTTCGTCACGGTACATCCCAATGTGACCAACCTTGGCAGCTGGAATGAGTTCTAGAATACCATCAACCATTCCGATTCCGGCACGGAGAATTGGCACAATCGCCACTTTCTTTCCTGCTAAAGTCTTAACCGTTGTTTTTTGGATTGGCGTTTCAATTTCAACATCTTCCAATGGCATATCGCGAGCAACGTCATAAGCCATTAAAGTGGTAATTTCGTCTGCAACTTCCCGGAACACCTTGGTACCACAATTTTTGTTACGAATAATCGTCAACTTATGTTGAATCAGCGGGTGATCAAGCACTTGAAACTTACCCATTTAGACACACTCCTTTTATATTTCTTCCTATTGTATCACGCAATCTTATCGATGAACGGGGTTAATCAAATTTAACAGGCTCAATGAACTCTGTAATTGAATGCTTAGCGCTAAGCTTCAAAACTGCTTGATGCAATTCTTCAAGTTTAGCCTCATCCTCGTGGTTCTCGATGGCCGCTAAAATAATCTTGGCAACTTCTTGGCTATCCGCCTCGTCAAATCCACGAGTCGTGATTGCAGGCGTTCCAAGCCGGACCCCTGATGTCTTAAATGGACTCAGCGTCTCGTTTGGAATAGCTTCCTTGTTGGTTGTAATTTGAATCGAATCCAGCAACTCTTGGGTTTGCTTTCCGTTTAAGTCAGTTTGACTAACATCAATCGTCATCAAATGATTGTCGGTTCCACCCGAAATTACCCGAACGGTATCGGATGCTTCAAAAACGGCTGCCATCGCTTGCGCATTTTTAATAATTTGCTTGCTATAGGCTGTGAACTCCGGTTTTAAGTCCTCGCCAAACGCAACGGCCTTCGCCGCAATTACATGCTCTAATGGACCACCCTGGCTGCCTGGGAAGACCGCCGAGTTAATTTGCTTGGCGTATTTTTCTTGGGATAAAATCAGACCACCACGAGGGCCACGAAGCGTCTTATGAGTTGTCGTGGTGACCACGTCCGCAATTCCAACAGGGTTAGGATGAACACCTGCTGCCACTAAACCGGCAACATGTGCCATGTCGACCATCAAGTAAGCACCGACTGCATCCGCCACTTTTCTAAATTCCGTCCAGTCAATGATGCGACTGTAAGCTGAAGCACCGGCCACAATGAGTTTGGGTTTGACTTGCTTAGCTAACTCCAAAATCATGTCAAAATCAAGCAGTTCAGTATCTGGATTCAATCCATAACTATAAGCGTTATAAATCTTGCCACTAAAGCTAACCTTGGCACCGTGGGTTAAATGGCCCCCGGCATCAAGTCCCATCCCCAGAATCGTATCTCCTGGGTTCAAGAAAGCAGCATATACGGCTTGATTGGCTTGTGAACCTGAGTGTGGTTGAACGTTTGCGTATTCAGCATTAAACAACTTCTTTGCGCGTTCAATAGCGAGACGTTCAACGACGTCAATGTACTCGGTACCACCGTAATATCGTTTCCCTGGATAGCCCTCTGCATATTTATTGGTCAAAACTGACCCTTGTGCGGCTCTGACTGCGGGCGAAACAATATTTTCAGAAGCAATCAACTCAATATTTTGTTCCTGTCGTTGTTGCTCTTTGGCAATGGCGTTCCATAACTCTGGATCCTGTTCTTGATAGTTCATGTAACCGGCCCCTTTCCTTTAACTAGTCTGATTTTACCAAATAGTTGGCATCACCGCATTAGGATTCTCTAACGGTCGTCACCAAAATGACGTTGTCCGGCTGATTTATCTAAGCGATTCATATAAGCTGCGCCAATCCCCTCGGGTTTGAACGCTTCCGTTAAAATAGCCTTCACCTGCGGATTTTCATCAAAATGGCGTAAGGCCGCAAACAAAAGGTGGCTCGCACTGTTAACGTCAGTCCCCAAAGAATACAGCTCGACGTTGGCAGGTAAAGTCAAGTTCGCAGCCAACTCATCCGTCACCATTAATCCTACCAGAAACGGCTGCTGTCCTGCCCACTTTAAAGCCTCTGGAAATTCTGATGGTTGATCCACAATATAAACCTGTGCGTTTGGCGCGTAATGCTTATACTTCATCCCCGGCGCCTTAGGTACCTCCTTCAACCCGACGTGGTGCTTGTTTGAAACCACATTACCAATGATAGCTTCCAACTGCTCGATGCTAACCGCCCCAGGACGTAAAACGGTTGGTACCTCAGTAGACATGTCGAGAACTGTCGACTCAACCCCCAATTGGGTGGCGCCATCATCCAAAATACCGGCAATCTTGCCGTTCAGGTCATGATAAACGTGTTCAGCCAAAGTCGGACTTGGCTTACCAGACGTATTTGCAGACGGTCCAACTAGTGGTATGCCAGCCGTCTTAATCAGATCCAGCGTCGCTTGATTATTAGGCATCCGAAATGCTGCTGTCGTGAGTCCACCAGTGACGTGAGTGGACAACGCATCTGGTTTGAGGTTAAAAATCAGGGTTAGTGGTCCTGGCCAAAATTGCTTAATCAACTTCTTAGCTGCGTCCGACAAGGGCTCAGCATACTTTTCAACCGTTGCGACATCCGCAACATGCACAATCAGCGGATTATCACTGGGACGACCCTTGGCTTGGTACACTTTTTGAACAGCCGTATCATTCGTGGCATCTGCACCGAGACCGTAAACCGTTTCAGTTGGAAACGACACAAGTTCTCCTAGTTGAATCTGCTTCGCCGCTTCATCAATCTGTGCCTTCGTATAAAGTTCTGTTTTCATTTATCGTGCATCCTTTCAAACCGAATTCGAACCATTCGATCGTTTTGTTCCATATCTTTTCTGACAACCACCTCAGCCGTCGGAAATGTTGTTTCAAATAAAGTTTTAACGGCTGAGGCTTGTTGAAACCCAATTTCTAGATATAACTCGGTTACTTGAATGACCGCTTGCTGAATGGCAGCTGCTAAACGCTCGTAAATCAATAAACCATCATGCTCGGCAAACAACGCCAGTTTCGGTTCGTGCGCTAAAACACTCTGGTCCATCAAGTCTTCCTCTTTATGAGAAATGTACGGCGGGTTAGATACTACCACGTCAAACTGACGTCCCTGTACAGGCTCTAATAAGTCCCCCTGCAAAAGTTCAACGTCAGCCCCAAGCTGACTGGCATTCGTTTCGGCAACCTGCAGAGCTGCTTCAGAAATGTCGGATAGCGTGACCTGCCAGTCTGGTCGTTCTGTTTGGAGTGTCACCCCAATGGCACCACTACCGGTCCCAACATCTAAAATGGTCAAATTAGCTTTGTCTTGCTGATCCGTTAACACCCATTCCACCAATTCTTCGGTTTCCGGTCTGGGAATCAAAACGGCTTCATTCACCTGAAATGTTCGACCGTAAAATGGTGCAGTCCCAATGACATACTGGGGTGGCATCCCATCAACATAAGCCTGAACATCAGCTTGATATTGATGCCAAACTGCGTCAGACATCACTTCCTGATAGCGTACCAGCAAGTCGGTCTCGCGCCAATCATAACGCTCTAACAATAGAAAGCGAGTTGCCGCCTCTTCTAAATCTGACTTTTGCACAAACAAAGAAGCCCATTTCAGGGCTTCAAAGTAGGTTGGATTACTCATTTTTCAAGTTCTCCAGTTTGGCGGCTTGATCAGAAACGATCAAGGCATCAATGATCTCCTCTAATTCACCATTCATAATGCGGTCCAATTTGTTGAGTGTCAGACCAATTCGGTGATCTGTCACTCGGTTTTGAGGATAGTTGTAAGTTCTGATCCGCTCTGAACGATCACCAGAACCAATGGCTGATTTTCTTTCAGCGTCGTAAGCATCGACTTCTTGTTGCTTGTAGTAGTCGTAAACCCGAGCCTTCAAAATCTTCATGGCCTTTGCACGGTTTTGTTGTTGTGACCGTTCATCTTGCATGGCCACCACGATTCCCGTTGGCAAATGGGTCATTCGTACGGCTGATGAGGTCTTGTTAATATGTTGACCACCGGCACCTGAAGAACGGTAAACGTCGGTCCGAATATCCTTTGCATCGATGTCAATATCAACATCCTCAGCCTCAGGCATCACCCCAACCGTTGCAGTTGACGTGTGAACCCGTCCAGCAGATTCCGTTACTGGGATCCGTTGCACCCGATGAGCACCATTTTCATACTTCAACTTCGAGTAGACTTTATCCCCCGAAATCATCAGGACAATTTCTTTGAAACCGCCGACTTCAGTATCACTACGGTCGACAACTTCGACTTTCCAATTTTGCTTTTCAGCATACTTGGTGTACATATCAAATAAATCAACAGCAAACAAACTGGCTTCGTCACCACCAGCGGCACCATGGATTTCCATGATGATGTTCTTGTCGTCGTTAGGGTCCTTTGGTAAAAGGAGCACCTTCATTGTCTCTTCAAGTTGTGCCTTTTCGGCTTCTTGTTCCTTTAACTCTTCTTTAACGAGTGAGGTCATCTCATCGTCAAGCTTTTCTCTCAGGAGCTCATTGTTTTCTTCAATTTGTTGGCTGACTTTTTTGTATTGATTATACTTATCAACCGTTTCCCGCAAGTCACTTTCTTCCTTAGAAAGCGTCATGAAACGTTGCGTATCTGCAATCACTTCGGGATCACTTATTAATTCATTAACTTCATCATAACGGTCAGCGACCGCTTGGAGCTTATCGAACATTTCGTCCATGTTATCTTAATTCCTCATTTCCCTAACATATCAATTGGTGGATTATTGTAGTGACGCCGACAAACTGGATAGTAAGCCTCGTTACCACCAATCTGTACTTGCTTGCCTTCATAAACCGGCTTGTTATTATTAAAACGCATATTCATAATCGCCTTGCGCGTACAGAACCAGCAAATCGTCTTCATTTCTTCAATCTTATCCGCATACAGAAGCAAGTATTTGGAGCCTTCGAACAACTCATTGCGAAAATCGTTCTTCAAACCGAACGTCATCACCGGAATGTGCAAGTCGTCCACGATTTGAGCGAGTTGTAAAACATGCGCTTTTTTCAAAAATTGAGCTTCGTCAATCAGCACACAGTTGGCTTCCGGATTAATCTTTTTGACAGCTTCATAAATATCGGTGTCTTCAAAAATTGGATGCGCTTCACGCTCCAAACCGATTCGACTCGATACGACGCCCACACCTGCTCGGTCATCCACGCCACTGGTCATAATGATGACCGGTTTGTTTTGCTCTTCGTAGTTGTGAGCCACCTTCAAAATTTCAATCGTTTTACCACTGTTCATAGCTCCGTATTTAAAAAATAATTGCGCCACTATCATTGCCCCGCTCTCTACACAGATTCTTATCCATTATAGCGGATTCCTAAGCAAATTTCATTAGGAATTCCCATCTCGAAAAGCTAGGATTTTTTTAAGCTAATCCATTCTATTCGGTAAACGGGGCAATCCGTGCTAAAATGTAACTTTGAAATCATCATTTAAAAATTATAAGCAATACATTTGGAGGAACAACGCATATGTCAATGAGGAGCAGCGTAGCCAGTTTCGTTGGGCGATCATCTTACTGGTTTTTACATACATTCTTTAAGGGGGGCAGCTCGCTGCCCGGGAAATTAACCTTGAAACTAGATCCCGATATTCTAAAAAATCTAGGCGCCAAGTATGACGTCGTCGTCATTACTGGGACTAACGGTAAGACGTTGACGACTGCTTTGACGGTTCGTGTGTTAGACCAAAAATACGATAACATCCTAACGAACCCTACTGGCTCAAACATGGCGCAAGGAATTGTCACAACATTTCTTGAAGCCCCAAAATCTAAAGATGCCAAGCCAGTTGCTGTCTTGGAAGTCGATGAAGCCAACGTCATCGAGGTCACCAAGTATATCAAACCAAAAGCTTTCGTTTTCACCAACATCTTCCGAGATCAAATGGATCGCTACGGAGAAATCTACACGACTTACCAAAAAATTCTCAACGGTGTGGCATTGGCTCCCGAGGCGACCATTATCGCCAACGGTGACGCACCGATTTTTCATTCCAAGGAACTGCCTAACCCCATCATCTATTACGGCTTCGATCACGAACCTGATAGTGAAATGAAGGCTAAGCCAAACACCGATGGGGTCCTGTGTCCTGTCTGTCAAAACATTCTACACTACAAATCCATCACTTACAGTAACCTTGGTAAATACTATTGCCCTGTTTGTGGCTTCTCACGACCAGAATTAACTTACTCACTCAACAAGTTAGGTGAATTAACCCCAACAAGCTCTTCATTTGAAATTGACAACCAACCTTTCAAAATCGAAATCGGTGGAATGTATAACATCTATAACGCCCTAGCTGCTTACGCAGTGGGCCGCTTCATGGGTGTTTCACCTAGCCAAGTTGCTAAAGCCTTCGAAAGTGACAAAAAAGTTTTCGGTCGCCAAGAAGAAATTAATGTTGAGGGTAAAAAAGTCACACTGATTCTTGTGAAGAATCCCGTTGGTCTCAATCAAGTGTTAGATATGATCAGCACGGATAAAACCCCCTTCTCATTTGTTTCGTTGCTTAACGCAAACTATGCAGATGGAATCGATACCAGTTGGATTTGGGATGGCGACTTTGAAATGCTACCTAAGCTCAACATCAAAGCCTTCATGACGGGTGGCGAGCGCTACAAAGATGTGACTTTCCGCTTGAAGGTTGCCGGTGTCCCTGAGGGCAAACTAACGGTCGAACCTAATCTCAGCAAAGTGATTGAAAAAATCCCATCGCTACCGACTGAAAGAGTCTACGTACTTGCCACTTATACGGCTGTTTTACAGCTTCGAAAAGAACTTGCCAATAAAGGCTACATTAAGGAAGGAATGACACTATGAGCTACGAATTAAATGTCGCCCATTTATATGGGGATTTAATGAATACCTACGGCGACGTCGGTAACATTTTAGCGTTAGAATACTACGCCAAACAAATGGATGTTAAACTCAACGTCGACATTGTCAGCTTAAAAGATGAGTTTGATGCTGATCGCTATGACCTTGCCTTCTTTGGTGGTGGCCAAGACTATGAACAAGTGATCGTCTCCAAAGACATTCAGGGCAAAAAGGATGCGTTGACACAGTTCATCGAATCCGACGGCCCAATGCTCGCCATCTGTGGTGGCTTCCAACTGCTTGGCCATTACTACGTTGGTGCTGATGGTGAAAAGATTCCTGGCATTGGTGCCTTAGACCACTACACCCTCGCACAAGATCATAATCGTTTTATTGGCGATATTGTCATCGATAACGAAGACTTCGGCGAAGAATACCACGGCTTCGAAAATCACCAAGGACGAACGTTCCTAGGCGAAGGTGAAAAACCATTGGGTAAAGTTGTTACGGGAAAAGGTAATAACGGCGAGGATCAAACAGAAGGCGCCATTTACAAGAACGTTTTCTGCTCCTACTTCCACGGCCCAATTTTGACACGGAACGGCAATATTGCTAAACGGCTTCTCGTTGCCGCCCTTGAGAGAAAGTATCCAGATCAAGATTTTTCAACTTTAGAAAAAATGCCAATTCCGGCAACCTTTTAACACAAAACGGCTTTCCCAACATACATGGGAAAGCCGTTTTTTACTGCTCTTTTTCAGTTAAATACGATTGAATAATGGCGTATCGTCTAGCCAAAAATGGTTCATTCGGGCTATCAGGGTGGATTCGATTAGAAAGGAAAACTAACCCCTGCCCCGTTTGTCGGTCCAGCACGATTGCCGTTCCGGTGAATCCAGAATGCCAAATACACAAATGTTCATCCGCAGCGGCACTTGGAATCAAGGCCCAGCCTAGTGAACGAACGGCTGCGTTCGGAGCGTTATTTTGTGCTAAAACATCCTTAGTTTCATTGCTTAGCAAGGTTTCGTCATCCGTTAGCAAACTCTTCGCAAAGGTTAACAAGTCTTGCTTAGTGGCAAAGAGACCGGCTGACCCACACTCAGCGCCTAAAATAGCCGCCTTAGGGTCATGTACATGACCGCGAATTAGGCCTCGTTCTGGGCTTACTTCCGTTGGCACACACTCAGCTGGATTCGTTGGGTAAAAAGTGCTGTCGGTCATTTTCAGCGGTTGCAGTACGTGACTGGAAATAAGGTCCTGAATGGGTTGATTCAAAATGGCACTCGCAATCCACCCCAAAAATATGAAATTGATATCACTGTAGGTCATTTGTTGGTCAAAATCATTGCCAACGTGCAAGCCCAACAACGCCTTTTTTAATTCTAGTTTGGGTAATTGATTACGGTTTTTGATATAGCCCGTTATCCCGGACGTATGCGTCAACAAATGGCGAACCGTGACTTGTGGGTACCGCCACTCTGGTAAGTATTGACTGATAGAGTCTGTTAAACGCAATTTGCCTTGCTCTATCAGCTGTAAAATCACATTCGTGGTACCAACCACTTTCGTCAAGGATGCGACGTCATAAAGTTGATTTTCGCGCAATGGTTCAACGTCAGGTACCAATGCCTCATTGCCATAGATTCCAGACATAATCTGGTCTGATGATAGATCCAACATGGCATACGAAACGCCAGGAACTGTTCCATCAACAACCAACCGTTTAATCATCTCGATTGTCCGTTCATACCTCATCTCAATCATCCCTTCACACTTATCTTTAAGCCTAAGTTAAAATCGGGTTCATTTCAATTGATGGCGCCGGTTATATCGAAAACTTAACGTTCTAGTCGATTCCTACCGTTGCTAATTGGCCGGTCAGTACTAGGCCACCGTTTATCCTCAAAGCCAACAAAATCAATGGTGAGCTGTGTCTTTTCGCGTAGCACTTTAAGTACTTGCTCTAAGAATGCTAAATCATAATGCTTCCCTTCCAGCGAATGTAAGGGGATGGATCGTTTACGCCTGTGAGGCGCACTCGAGTTGAAGAAAAAATTGAGCCGTTTACTATACTTCTCATTGATCACGCCCAACCAATACTGGGTACGGCTCACTCGCTTTTCAAATAACGGCGCCAAGCGATCAAAAATAAGCTGAGCCTCTTTTGTCGCGACCACATCTCGTGGTTGCTCTTCGACAAATTGCTTCTCCATGACAATCCCTCCCAAGTCGATAACGGAATAATTGATTATAAACGATTATCGAACACACGTTTGCGTTTGTCAACTTTTTAATCAAACAAAAAGAGCCATTCACAATAGCTGTAAATGCCTCTATATCAACCTTTATCACCCGCACGGGGATCGAACCCGTAACTCAGCCTTGAGAGGGCTGCGTCTTAACCAATTTGACCAGCGGGCAATACTATTTTTTAGTACAGATATTAAATTACTATATATTGAAGCCAAAGTCAACTCGTCTGGTGAATAAAAAATAAATTATAGAGTAAACATACAATTTTACCTAATCGAGTATTGACAGGATACTGCAAACAGGATAACATAATTACATGTCAGATGACTTTATATTCATTGGGTATTCGCCAAATTGGTAAGGCACCGGACTCTGAATCCGCAATTTACTGGTTCGATCCCAGTATACCCAATAGTGAGTTACCGTAACCGTTCAAGCAGTGATGCTTGAACGGTTTTTTGTTGACCATAATTAGTTAAAAATAAGGCCCTGACAAATTAAACTGGCTCTATACTAAATCCTGTTGATGGATATCTTAAGTGATATTCTATTAACAGGGTTTTTTGCATAAAAAAAGGCCCATGGCCTCATATACTTAAAATCCACCCACCACAAGCATCATTAGAAAG
>NZ_BBJM01000044.1 GCF_000740055.1 Secundilactobacillus oryzae JCM 18671
AATAGGTCTTAATACCATATTGTGATTCAAATGATACTAGCCCACTAAACTCAGTACCACGGTCCACAGTAAAACTGTGCACCGGTCCATTAAAAGTTATTAGGAACTTAGTCAGTGCTTCATTAACACTCGCTGTCGTTCGGTCCTTTAACCGATATGCCCAAAGGAACCGTGATTTGCGATCGATTAAAGTTAATAAAACTGCCTTACTATGCCCACGAGGGCCAACGACGGTATCTAGTTCAAAATCACCGATGCGATTACGTTGATTAATCATCATGGGACGCTGTTCAATCGATCGCCCCAAAGATTGATTATATTTGGATCGTTGGTCAACGTTACGCTGTTGGCGTACGCCATGTTCAGGTAGATCATTCAAGGAGAAACCAATTCTCCCCTGATTTAGCCAATTATAAATAGATTTAGTAGCTAGAATTCGTGAGCAATCATTCCTGGTGACCAGCTTAGATGTAAATGGTTGAGAATTGTTTGCTTTAACTCATCGCTCAGCTTAGTTTTCCGACCACATCGTGATCGCTTGTATTCGGCATCTGTTTGTGCTAATTCAGCCTGATAAGGTTGACATCGAGATAATTCATAAGAAATTGTTGACGGTGATCGGTTCAGCCGAACGCCCATTTGGATATTGGACAGCCCTAGTTCACAAAAGGTTTCGATTTTAATTCGTTCGGAATAGGTTATACTAGACAAAAGATCAGCTCCTAAAAGATGGGTTTGTGGTAAACACCATTTTAAAGGAAGCTGATCTTTTTTGTCCGAACAGCGTTCGGATTAATTTTACAATCTACTTTATTGACTGACGATCAAAATGTCTATTTTTACTTACTAATGAGTCCCAAACTACAAGGTGGATTCACTAATTTCCTAGCCACTGGTTACGAATTAACCGTTGGTGGCAAACGATATTATCTGACTTTCAATAACTACAGTACCGTAACTCTCGAAGTCGGTCAGAAACAAGCCGTGGCGATGAACATTTATGGTGCAGATGGTTCCAATGTCAGCCTTTCCAACCAGGCATACGTTGGAAGACAAGTCATCGAACAAGAAATGGGTGATGGATCCAAAGTTGATGGCAGTGGTTATGTACTTGAGTGTACTATTCCAATCAACGCATTATCCGGTGTATCTGATACAAGTGGTCAAACTATTGCCATGTCAAACAACAATCTTTGGTCCGGTTCAGTCGAAGCAGCCGGTGGAAACACTGGAGCAATCATTTTAGTCGGTATTGGCTTCGTTATTGCCGTCGGTAGCGTTTGGAAATTCTCTAGCATCAGAAAGAAACGGGGGTAACGACCCGATGAATGTGTATTTAATTCTTGGCTTTATTGTTTGGCTCTACTTACTTTCCGTTTTGAAACGAGCTCAAGTCCCAGCCTTCTATTTTATTTTTGGCTCGGCAGGGCTCTTTTTTATTCTCATCGGCTTGAGTGATCCTTACTGGGTTTGGTTCTTTACGCACGCCGTCATCAATGGTGTACGCTGGATTGGTGATTTGACCGGAATGGTCTCCATTATGAATCGCTATGGGCTGGTTAGCATCAACAATCCTACCGCTCCTTTGACCATGAGCATTGATTATGAATGTTCCGGCATTATTGAAACCATGGCCTTTCTCAGCTTGATGACCTTTTTCCCAATTTTTAATCGCCGCGAGCGAGTTTTCTTTGGCTTGGTAGGCTTATTCTGGATTTACGCCGCTAATGTCTTACGCCTCGCAATCGTAATTGTCATGGTCCATTTCATGGGCGGTGGAGTCTTCTTCCTGGCCCATTCAATCATCGGCCGGATGGTCTTTTACGTTCTGGTCATTGCCCTTTACTATAACGTCTTTACTTTCTCGCAGATTTCGTATAGTTTGTATGACACCTTCGCCAGGAATATAGGACGTTTACGAACGAAATTGAAAAGAGGCGAAACCTCATGAGTTACTGGCTAGATTTAACCCTTTTTAAAATGGGCTTTTGGCTCACTTGGGCATTAATCCCAATTTTAGCGGAAATTATTCCGTCCCTAATTTCCAGTATTCGCATCATTATCCATAATGCGCATCCTAAACCCCAGGCATTTCCTGATAAAATGCCAATGATTTCGGTATTGGTCCCCGTTTACAATTCTGAGGATACCCTGTTTGCGTGTTTAGATTCGATTTCCAAATCTACCTACCCCAAGGATTCACTTCAGGTCATCGTGGCGGATAATCAAAGTACGGATAATAGTTTTAACATCTTTGCTGAGGCACAAAATCAGTTTAAGGACCTTCATTTATCCATCATTCATACCGCAAAGGGTAAGGCCCAAGCATTAAACGAGGCGCTTTACGCTGCGGTTGGTACCTATATCATCAACATTGATAGTGACGGTGTGTTGGAACCTCACGCATTAACGAACATGATTCTCCAATTCGAAAATGACCCCGAAATGACCGCACTTACTGGAACCATTTTGACGCAAAAGCAGCCACTCAAAGAACGTGGCCATCTGCTGCAATATAATGAGTACTTCGAATATGGTCAGGCCTTTCTTTCTGGGCGTGTCATGGAATCCCATAACAACCGGTTATTCACCATGTCGGAGGCTTTCTCCGCCTTTCGAAAAGAAGCGGTACTAACCTCATTTTTATACGACATTGATTCTATTGGTGAAGATACTGACATGACTTTCCAAATTCGTGACCGAATGCAGGGTCGCGTCGGGCTTTGTGCGGATGCCATTTTCTACATCGAACCGATCAGCAATCTGGGAGAGCTCTATACACAGCGACAACGCTGGCAACGGGGGGAAGTCGAAGTGGTCCATCAGTACTCACACAATCTTGGCGTGCGGGGATTTTACAAAAATTTCATGGTCCGTCGCCTGCTGAAAGATCACACCTTCCTATTTCCACGAATGATTTGGCTTTGCGCTAGTATCGCGCTACTCTTTTTTCGATACTCACCGATTATGATGGGGATGTCCTACATAATCATCTACCTACTCTACATTTTGGTCAGTTTTTTCAACTATCTATGTGTCCTTCAACTACTAAAAAAGTTTCCCGAGGAACATCACTTTTATCGTAAACAATGGTGGGTCATTCTGATCATGCCCCTCTACAATTTTATCTGTGCCATCATCCGGTTCATCGGGGTGCTCAACAGCATGACGACCACTTCTGGTTGGAATTCGACCCCCTTTAAAACGGAAATGCAGCAAATTTGGTCCGTGTTCCGTCGTGACCTATCAAGAAATCGAACTAAATAAAAAAATGGAATTGAAATTCGCAAAGAATTTCAATTCCATTTTTATTTGGTTATTACTTTTCAACACCCTTACCATCATATTCATCAATCATAATTTGCTTTAATTCTGAAATGAGGGGTTCCTTAGGGTTAGCAGTTGTACATTGATCTTCGTAAGCCAATTCAGCCAAGTGATCAACAGCACTTTCAAAGTGTGCTTTGTCCACGCCGTTTGCCTTCAAGCTCAAGGTAACACCAACTGAATGAGCTAAATCAATAACCTTTTGTACCAAGGCTTCCATAAGCTCTTCTTTAGTATTCCCCTTCAAACCGAGGTAACGAGCGATTTCAGCGTAGTCTTCATCAGCACGGAAGTACTCGTACTTAGGCCACATCGTCAACTTCTTAGGTTCCTTGAAGTTGTAACGAATAACGTGTGGCATCGTGATCATGATAGCAAGACCATGAGGTAAACCAAACTCACCACCGAGTTTGTGGGCAATTGAGTGGTTAACACCCAAGAAGGCGTTCGCAAAGGCCATACCAGCTAAGGTAGCGGCATTGTGCATCTTTTCGCGGGCAGTTGCGTCACCGTTGTATGAATCAGTGAGGTTTTCCATCACTAACTTAATCGCTTGGAGTGACAATGGACGTGTGTAGTCTGACGCCATGTTAGCAACGAATGATTCGATGGCGTGTGACAGAGTATCCAAACCAGAGTAAGCAACGGTGCCCTTTGGTACAGTTTGAACGAATTGTGAGTCCACGATGGCAACGTCTGGTGTCAACGCATAATCAGCCAGTGGGTACTTCACGTGAGTCTTCGCATCCGTAATAACGGCAAATGGTGTCACTTCTGAACCAGTACCTGAAGTTGTTGGGATAGCGATGAATTGTGCCTTGTTTGGCTTTTCGAGTTCGTAAGTTCGCTTCCGGATATCCAAGAACTTTTGCTTAGCACCGAAGAAACTTGCATCTGGATGCTCGTAGAATAACCACATTCCCTTAGCAGCATCCATTGGTGAACCACCACCAAGTGCGATGATTGTGTCAGGTTGGAATGTCCGCATTTGTTCGGTACCCTTGTTTACAGTATCAGTAGTTGGGTCTGATTCTCTAACAGCAAAGAGTGAGTATTCGATTTCGTTAGGACGACGCTTCAATTCGCCAAGTACCTTGTCCACATAACCATGTTCAATCATGGATGGTGAGGCAACGATGAAGACCTTTTGAATGCCAGGCATTGAGTTTAAGTAACGGACAGATGTCTTTTCGAAGTAAACTCGAGGTAACTTAACCCATTGCATGTTATTACGCCTCTTTGCGATAGTCTTGATGTTCAATAAATCAAATGATGAAACGTTATGAGATACAGAGTTCTTACCCCATGAACCAGTTCCTAATGTTAATGAAGGAATCATTTCGTTGTAGATGTTACCAATTCCACCAATAGCAGATGGTGTGTTAACAAGGACACGACTAGCTTTCATCTTGATACCGAATTCAGTAGCTAAATCGTCATCTTCAGTATGAATTGAAGCGGTGTGGCCTAATCCACCAAAGTGAAGTAAGTCGTTAGCTAATCTGAAAGCATCCTTGTGATCTTTAGACTTGTAAACTGACAAAACAGGTGAAAGCTTTTCAGCTGATAACCAGTCTTCAGGACCCACTTTAGTAATTTCAGCGGCCAAGACTTTAGTGTCTTCAGGAACGTCAATTCCGGCAAGTTCAGCAATCTTAACAGCTGACATTCCGGCGATTGGGCCCTTAACGCCACCACGCTTTGGATCAAACATAGCGTCAGCTAATTTTTGGTGATCCGCCTTTTTAATGAAGAAAACTTTGCGATCCTCCATTTCAGCCTTAACATCTTTGTAGATGTCAGCATCAATGATGGCACTGTTTTCTGAGGCACAAACCATACCGTTATCGAATGTCTTGGAAAGGACGATGTCGTTTACGGCACGCTTGATTTTAGCTGTCTTTTCAACGTAAGCAGGACCGTTACCTGGGCCAACACCCAAGGCTGGCTTACCAGTTGAGTAAGCTGACTTAACCATACCAGGACCACCAGTTGCTAAAACAGAAGCAACCATTGGGTGGTTCATCAAGGCTGAAGTAGCTTCAATGCTTGGCTTGTCGATCCATTGGATAACGCCTTCTGGAGCACCAGCTGCAATGGCAGCTTGTGCAACAACCTTAGCGGCTTCCACTGAAGATTTTTGAGCTTGTGGGTGGAAAGCAAAGATAATTGGGTTCCGAGTCTTAACGGCGATTAATGATTTAAATAGGGTTGTTGAAGTTGGGTTCGTAACGGGTGTAACACCGGCGAGGATTCCCAGTGGTTCAGCAACTGTGATTAATTGGCGTTCGCGGTCATCGTTGATGATACCAACGGTACGGTCGTTTTTAATACTGTTCCAAATTTCTTCAGTTGCAAAAATATTTTTGATTGCTTTATCTTCAATAACACCACGGCCAGTTTCTTCATAGGCAATTTTGGCGAGCTTCATATGGTTATCAAGACCTGCCATCGCCATTTGGTGCACGATGTGGTCAACTTGTTCTTGGGTAAAGTCGTCCATGGCACAAAGTGCGTCATGAGCTTTACTTGTGAGGCGGTCGATCATTTGATCTACGGATTCGTTTTGGTCAATTTTAGTTGTTGTTTTTTTGATTTCTTTTAACATTACCAATAACCTCCAAATTATCTCTCAAATACTTGTTATCTTTTTCACATTCTCTATACTATCACGGATTTTAAAAATGTAAATAGTTTTGTTTCGACTTTTTTATGAATTCATCCAAAATCACCATCCCTTTACTATCAAGGGTTTACAGTAATTTATTGTGAAGTATATTTTATGAAATCGATTTCTTTGTCGTTATGTGAATGTTTTAACGTAGTCGTGTTTTTGCACAAAAAAAGAGGATCAACTCGAAAGCTGATTCCTCCTGTACCAAATATTACATTTAAAAAAAATTATTTGACCTTATCGATTTGGCGAATTGGTCGTTGAATGAGTTTAAGTAATTGTTGTGCTTGAATACTATCAATGACCGCATCAACCGCTACCTGCATCAATTTTTGATTCAAGGTGCTGGTGTGAGGTTCCTTGCGATCTTCACCCAAATGAGCTAACCCATCATTCAGCGTATCAATGAAATTATCGTACGCCTGCTTCGGAAAATCACCGGCTGTAACCTGGTTCATCCCCGATCGAATCGTTTCCATTGAAAACATCGGCTTCAATAAACTAATCATGATGAGGTCCACCAAGTGCATCGTCTGATACTTCTTCTTGACCGGTGCAATGATGACCTTCTTCTTCACGTAGTTATTTACCATCGCTGCCGTCAGTGTCTCTAATCCGAGCGCGCCTAACGTACCATTCAAATAGGCCAAGACCTGATCCATATACAAGTCAAACTTCGGTAACTCTGACCAATGTGGCAATTGAACTTGGCGAATCCGGGATTCCCACTGTTGGTATTTTTCGTAGTCGTTCACTCAAATCACTCCTCACTTGTTACCTTCATCATAACAGATTATCTAGTTTTGTAAACTAGGTTATCCATCGAATTAGTTAGAAGAACGCCACTTAATTCGGCTGAAAACCCGTTTGCCCAAACTTTCTTGAATGAGGAAGTAAACTGGGTAAACGCTAATCAACAGCGGAATATACAGACTCGCCAAGCCCCAGTTGAACAGCGACACAAGCGAGAAGAGTGGACTCAAGAAAATAACGGCAAAGATGAAGGCAGCGCCCATCGTGCCAAGTAACAGCACTTTTAAACGATTGAGTGGCTTCGACACTGCCAATAAAGCGGTCCAACAAACGGCCCCCGTCAAGATAACGCTAAGGGTGGACGTTTCTGCATACGGTAACCCAAAAAATCGACCCCCCACCACAAAAATAAGCGAGATGTAGCCAACGACACAAATGGCTGCGGGCACTGCCACCTCCATCACTTGTTTCATAAATTTATCGGTAATGCGGGCATAATTGGGTTCCAGCGCCAGAACGAAGGATGGAATCCCCACCATCAGTGAGTTAATCGGTGTCAGTTGGATTGGCTGGAACGGATAGCCACTTTCCAAGAAGATGAAAATTAGGCTAAGGACAACGGAATACATTGTTTTAATGAGGTATAACGACGCAACCTGCTCTATATTGTTAATGACCCGACGGCCCTCGTTCAGCACCGCCACCATCGCATCAAAGTTCGAATGAATCAGCACGAAATCAGAAATACTCTTAGCGGCTTCACTACCACTTGCCATTGCAATCCCGCAATCCGCTTGACGTAGCGCCAAGATGTCATTCACGCCATCCCCGGTCATCGCCACCTTGTGCCCTTGTTCCTGCCAAGCTGCTACAAGCTGTTGCTTTTGGTCAGGCTTAACTCGACCGAACACTGTGTACCGCGAAACCAATTGGGCATAATCCGGCTGCTCACCTGTTTGACTCATATCAACAAATTGGTCAGCATGCGCAATTCCCGCATTTTGGGCGATGTTACTGACCGTGACTGGGTTGTCACCCGAGATGACCTTCAAGGCAACATCTTGATTTTGAAAGAATTCGAAAGTATTTTGGGCGTTTTCCCGTAATTCATCCGTAATTAAAATTAAAGCTAACGGTTTGACCTCACCTAGACCAGTTGTCTCAAGTTCACTCGTTTCCGCAAAACATAGCACCCGATAACCTTCCTGAGAATAGGTTTCGATTTGGCGTTGCAAGGATTTCGGAACCGATTTGAGCATGAATTCCGGTGCACCAAAGGCATAATTAGTATCTTGAATTTGGGCCCCACTCCATTTACGAGCGGAAGAAAATGGCACGATTTTTTTTGCGGGGACTGTAGCAGCTGGTAAAAAACGGCGTAGTGCTTCGGCAGTTGCGTTATGATCATAAATGCCATCAGTCAAGTTACTCAATTGGACCTGTAATTGGCCTACAGCTTGTCCGCCCAATGGCAAAATTCGGTTAACCACTAGATTACCGCTGGTGATTGTTCCAGTTTTATCCAAACACAGCGTATCCACCCGCGCTAGCGTTTCAATAGCTGGTAACTCTCGCACTAAAACATTGCGATTGGCTAATTTACGGGCCGATACCGCCAAAGCTACGGAGGTCAAGAGGACTAGACCTTCTGGAATCATCCCAATCATGGCAGCTGATGTTCCTAAAATAGCCTGATTAAGGTCACTGCCATGAATCATCAGCTTGGACGTAAATAAAATAACGCCGAGCGGGATAATGACAATCGTCAAAATTTTAATAATCCGGTTAATAATATTTAAAAGAACACTATCATGTCGGGCTTTCTCCGTCGGGACTGCCTCAGTAAGTTGATGGACATAGCTTTGAGAACCAATGGCGGTCACTTGGACAATGGCTTGACCACTGACGATAAAGCTCCCCGAGGTTACTGGGTCATCGACGGACTTGCTTATTGGATTAGGTTCCCCCGTGATCAGCGATTCATCCAACTCGACACCCTTCGTCTCTCGAATCACGCCGTCCAATGGGAGCTGGTCGCCCATCGCAAGTACCATTAAATCACCTAAAACCAGATCTTCTCGCTTCAGATGAAGCAATTCGCCATTTCGGCGAACCGTAACTTCCCCCTCAGATAAGATTGCCATTTTATCAATCTGACGCTTAGAACGGATTTCCTGGAAGGTTCCAATGGCAGTGTTGGCAATGGCGATGCCTAGGAAAAGCAGATTCTTATAGCTGCCCGTGTAAGCAATGAGAACCCCTAGGATAACGTTAATTAAGTTAAAAAGGGTTAAAAAGTTACCACTAATAATCTCTTGAACGGATTTGGTCAGTGGTTTAGTCGGCTCATTTTTTTGACCAGATTGAACTGCCCGCCGAACTGCTTCGGTGGTTAATCCGTGCTCTAATGGTGTGGCAGCTTGCATTTTCGCATCAGTCATCTGGTTCACCTCATATATTTATTACCATTATGATACTCAATATTAGTGGTACCGCGCACCATTTTTGACCATCTTTATGAAAAATTTGGAACTTTAGTAATGCGCTTTCAATGTTATAATAGTGCTATTGACTAACGGAGGTAACGGCATGACAGAAATTGAAAAAACACTCACGCTTAGAGACGGTAACAAGATGCCACTAGTTGGCTTTGGAACCTATTTGCTGAGTGATCAAGAAACCATGGATCTTACCATTAAAACAGCTTACGAGGCAGGTTACCGGCTATTTGATACCGCCCAATTTTATCGAAACGAAGATTTTTTGGGCCAATCACTCGTCAATCTTCAGATTCCTCGTGACGAGGTCTTCATTACATCCAAGGTGGCTGAATTCAGTCAGGGATATGATTTGACCATCGCTGGTGTTGAGGACTCCCTGAAACGACTAAAGAGCGATTACATCGACTTGATGCTGGTTCACTGGCCAATTCAATCCGAATTTTTCGACACCTGGCGCGCACTTGAAAAACTCAAACAAGATGGCAAAGTGAAATCAATCGGTGTTTCCAATTACCAACAGATTCACCTACAATTCTTGGCAACCCAGGCTAAGGAAATGCCAGCTGTTAACCAAGTCGAACGTCACCCTTATCTGACTAATCAGCCATTGGTTAAATACGACAAGCAAGAAAACATCGTGACCCAAGCTTGGAGCCCACTGGGCCGTGGCGTCGTGCTGGATAACCCGATGATCAAGAAGATTGCGGCCCATCACGACAAGACCATCGCCCAAGTCATTTTAAGATGGCAAATTCAGCAGGGTGTCGCCATCATCCCCAAGTCCAAAACACCGGAACGAATCAAAGAGAACATTGACATCTTCGACTTCGAACTCGCTGAGGACGAGATGGGCATGATTGACCTACTGAACAAGAACCAGCGGACGGGAAATGAACCAGAACTCGTGTATGAATTGGGAAGACAGTATTAAACCGAAAGAAAAACAAGACTAGTTTTCTTTCGCCATCTGGTTTAAAAACAATAAGAACGTAGGCGTTGACATTCCCAATTTCAGGCGTAAACGCTTCATTTCCCAACACAAAAAACGGAGCCCCGGGACTGCTCCGAGTCAAGTAGACAGTTCAAATAATTAAAATAGCTATGCAGTTTTTAGAATGGCATGATTCCGAAATTCTTTCGGGGTCATGCCAT
>NZ_BBJM01000043.1 GCF_000740055.1 Secundilactobacillus oryzae JCM 18671
GGTTTTACGACCACGATGACTAAGTTTAACTTCATGGTCAGTTTGAGCCTTAACTGCGTGATACTCACCAGCTAAGCGATGAACCTCATTAAAGATAGTGGTTTTACTAAAGCCTACATAATCGGCAATATATTGAAGTGAGTGCTTTTCATGATGAAGTGTTTCGATGACAACGCGGTCTTCAAATGATAAAATAGTGGTGCCCATAAAGGTTCTTCTTTCTAGTGGAATGTTGTGGTGACACCATTAAAGACCTTTATAGGTTTTTCTGTCCACTAATATGTTCAACTTAAATTTTACAATCTACCAAATAAAAAATTTTTAAAAAATCGCGGTTTAATTCTATGATAAAAAGCTTATAGTAAGTTAAGTAACCTTAAAAATAAGAAGCAGGTGATTTCCTTTGCCATTAAAGAACATTCAGAAATACGAAAAAACACAGTGGTTTGAGGCGCAAACCGCTGTGCTTAAAGAATATGATTTATATTTAGCTAGCTTACGTGAAAAAGGTGTCGATTACACCATTGAACATTCCCGACAGCTGATCGTGTATCAAGATTTAGTGGCAGAATGGCGCCACAAGCTACCAACGCTAATCGTGGACTTAGAAGATAACCCACTGGCATTGACCATTTTTGCTGATTTAGCCAAAGATGGTCGTAGTCATCTATTGGGTCGGTGCTACGACCGAATCACCAGTTGGGTAGATTACGAGCCTAGCCCCTTATCCATGTGGCTAGAACTTGAAGAAGACTATAGCATCTAAAACTTTGGCAAATCATGACCCCGACTGCTAAGAGAATCTGGGGTCCATTTAAAAATCGTCAGCGCGCTTCCTAGATTGCTCATAGTCCGCGCAAAATGGTCCCGCGGATAATCTTTGCCCAGGTATTTCGCGCATAAAAGCGCCATATCTGGGGCAAAATTTTCAACAGATTCAACTTGTAATGAACCACTCAAATTAACGCTACGATAACGAAGTGTAAACTCTGGCGCGTCAACTTCAGTGTCGACAACGATTGTGCCCGCAATTGTTTCTTGTTCAGCCAATCGTTTCATTAAGCCGTTTTCCTTTGACCCATGAAGGAGGACGGCTTTTCTTTTAGAATCCCACACATAGGTCAATGCTGCAGTCTCCGGATGACCGGATTCATCAATCATACCAATGGTAACCGAAGTCCCCTTAAGCAGTACCTGTTCTACTTCGCTATCTGATAATTTGTGTCCCATCTCTGTCACTCGCTTTCTAATATTTAAGCAAGACTAGATCGGCTTACCGAAGTAATCTAAATCGTATTCGTTGTTGTCCATGTCTGCGACTTTTGGTAGGTGGCCCCACTTTTCATAGCCCATCTTCGTGAATAAGCCCTGACTGGGTTGGTTATGGGCAAAAACTAGTGACACAATCGTGTGGATACCCATCTGCTTGGCCTGTTGTTCTGCAAACTTCAATGTTCTAGTTCCCAGATGGTGACCACGCACTGATTCGTCCAGGTACACGCTTACCTCAGCTGTGTAACGATAGGCCAAACGACTGTTGAAGCTACCTAGACTAATCCAGCCTACCACGTGCTGATCATTTTCAATCACCCACAAGCCGTGGTGCACTTGATCAAAACTCTTAAACCAGGGCTCCCGGTCTTGAACCGTTACCGGGTCGAGATCTGCCGTCACCTGACGCGATGGAATTGTTTTGTTGTATATCGCAACTATCTGATCAAGATCCGCTCGAGTCGCGAATCGATATGTAAAATCATCCAATACTTCCCCTCCTCAGTTACTAGAATATCTAAGCTGAACCTTTTTGTAAATGGAAACTCAAAGATAGTCACTAGCAACTTTTTTTAATAAATTGTTTACTTATCGGGGTAAGTGACGTTATAATATACCTACATAAGGGATTTATTTCACAGAAGACAGCGATGACTGATTCTTAGCGGAATGAGTTCTATGCTTCCTCTGGAAGCAGCGACAAGCAATTATTATTGCTACCAAGTTATTCGTGGTTCTGTACACATAGATTAGGTAGGAGACTGAAGCGCGCACTTCAGTCTTATTTTTTACCCAAAAATAGGGATTTATCCTCACTATGCATCTTTCGTGGTTTCCTTCTCACCCTTGTTGGCTTCAAAAAAGGCCTTTAATTCAAGATAAGTTCCCATTGGTCTCACTTCCAATCTCAATGATTAACGTTATAATACACCTTTTGTTCAAATTGGTATATATATATTATCGAGATTTTTATCTTGATTTAAAAGAAATAACGCTAAACAATTAGATACTGGTATAGTTCGATTACTTATGAGTTGTTATTTGAGCGTCAGACTCTTAAACTGGAACTATAATCTGATCGGAGGGACTTAACCAATGGAACCCAAGAAATTGTACGAAACCAACGTTATTAACACTGATGGTGTAAACGGCCACGTCTTTGTTGAAGGTGATGGCGAGCTAGATGTGGCTATTAGTGACCCACGCAACGACGAAGCTGGCGCCAACCCTGAGCAATTTATTGGACTAGCGTTAAGCACTTGTCTAAATGCAACAATTGAAGCCGTGGAGAAACGCGAACATCAACCCCATACATCTCAAGTTCACGTCCACGTTACCCTCATCAAGGGCGAACACGGCCTCGAATTTCTTGTTCACGCCAAAGTTTACATTCCTGGTGTCGACTTTGAAACCGCCAAAACCTACACGGCAATCGCTGAAAAACGTTGTCCGGTTTCAAAGCTGCTTCAAGGTAGCGCTAACGTCAAAATTGAAACAGTCGAAACACTTTAACATAAATGAAAAGGGAATCTACCATCATTGGCAGATTCCCTTTTCATTTATTGCGCTTAAACAGCTGTTTGAATTTGGTGGTCAACTTGCCTTCATTATTAGGCTTGATTGAGCGGTCTTCCATAAACACGATCTTTCGCCATGCCTTTTTCTCTTCAGCAGTGAGCGGTCGTTTCTTATCTGATTGCATTAAGCATGATACCTTTCGTTATTTTACAATTTTGTTCATATGACTAAAGTCCTGAATAAATTCAAGGATGTCTTTGGCACGCTCTTCCCCGTAGTGGTCAATCCATCCCTGAAATCTTGCCTGATTGCGTTCCGAAACAATGCGTTCCACTTCTTCACCCGCATCAGTCAATCTCAGATAAAGTCGTCTGCGATCAGACTCATCCGTCACTTGAATGATATAATTTTGACTAAGTAAAACTTTGATTTGCCGTGAAATAGCACTTCTCGTGACATGACGATTATTGGCAATTTCTACCAATGTTAAATCACGCTTCCGTGCAATGTCGTGCAGAATCATGTACTGCTCAAACGACAGATGATAATCTGCAGCGGGCTCCGAAATGAATTCGTCCAGGTACTTAATTGACTGCATATAAGCCTCAATAAAAGAATCTAATAATTTCTCTTGATCCATATTTACACCTACACTCCTATTCATAAACAACTATAATTATGTTAGCATGCCAATTCTTGAATTACTACCGCTTACGCGAGGTTTAACCAATAAATAAATGATTGGAAGAAGAAATGATGACATCACTTTTAAAACTATCGCAAAAAATTTCTCTTAATATTTTAGCGCATTTTACGGATTTTTGTGAGGCTAATTCACTACAATATTTCATGATTGGTGGCTCCCTGTTGGGCACTATCCGTCACAATGGTTTTATTCCCTGGGATGACGATGTCGATGTCGGAATGCCAAGAGCTGATTATGAGCAGTTTCTAAAACTCGGTGACAAGTTCTTTGCGGACTCACGCTTTTTTCTCCAGACCCCTTATTCAGACGAAAACTACGGCCTAAGCTACGCCAAGCTCCTTGATCGTCAGACCTACATCGAAGAAAAGAACAGCATCAACAACGCTCGTAAGGGCATTTTTATCGATATCTTTCCATTTGATGCCATCCCAGAGGATCCGGCTGCTCAAAACGCCCAAATAACCCGTTTTCGATACTACGATAGCCTCATTTTAATCAAACTTCACTATAGCTTCTTTGATACCCCATTTCGGAACAAGAACGACTTGGATGAGGACTCACTTGAATCAGTTCTAGACCTCAAGCAAAAACGTGACAAAACCATGACGAGCTACAATAGTGATCCAGAAACGCTGCGCTTCAAAAACATTGCCTCGCAATATGCTTATGACAAGGAGATTATGGCTCTACCAGAGATGACGCAGGTAACCACCAAATCATTCGCAAATCTCAACGTCAAGGTTCCAATCGCCTACGATACCATTTTAACTCGGATGTATGGTGACTATATGACCTTACCACCAAAACGACAGCAATCCGAGAAACACCTCAAGCGGTTAATCTACGATAATCAAGAATTCAACTAACCTCATTCAATAGATACGAAAAAGGTTCTGACAAATACGAAATTTGTCAGAACCTTTTTTAGACTGCCCCGGCTGGGATCGAACCAGCGACCTCTTGATTAACAGTCAATTATTCTACCGCTGAACTACGGGGCAATGAATGATGCTATAAACTTTTTAAAATGGTACTACTGCCCCGGCTGGGATCGAACCAGCGACCTCTTGATTAACAGTCAATTATTCTACCGCTGAACTACGGGGCAATCTTAGTGATATTAAACTGATAAAAATACATGAATTCTAAATTAAAATTCATTACTGCCCCGGCTGGGATCGAACCAGCGACCTCTTGATTAACAGTCAATTATTCTACCGCTGAACTACGGGGCAATGAATTACCATGACATTATTTATATCATAAAATGATGGTAGTTGTAAAGACTAAAGTTGAATATTCAATCATCCAATATGATTCTCTTTAAGAATCATCTCAACCTCTTCTTGTGCCTTAGCCGTTCTGGTCCACTCTTCAAAGTGATCCATGGCTTCAGTCGGCATCTCAAAGGTTTCGTTGATGTACGCTTCGTACTTTGCAACGTGCACTGAATGGGGAATGTTAAGTTGCAAAATCCGAACCTGCTTGATAAATCCGCGTTCTGCAGCAAGCTCTGCTCGACCATTTTGCACCATATTACTAATCTCCATATACTTACTACCATCAAGGCATGTAATCTCTTCAATTAGCGTTAAAACTTCGTGACTCTTCATTGCCAACTCAACGACCCCTCTTCATCACAATGCAAGAAATAGTATATCACATTATTTTTCAATGAGGAACCCTTAGAATCAAATTAAGTCCAGAAAAGAGTCTGTTCTATTAGAGGTACCGCTGTCTGCATCATCCTCATAAAAATGATCTAATCAACGACAACAAAAAACCACTATCCAGCTAGATAGTGGTCGGCATAAGAGAGAAAGAGAATTGATTAGAAGGTAATTAATCTACCTCATGTGTTTACTTTAATCGAAATTGTAAGCGCTGTCAATAGTGAATAATAAAAAAGAAGAAACTTGTTCTTCTTATTTGTTTTCGCCAGGTAAGTCAAGGTGCTTAACCGGCTTTACAATACTGCTAGGATGTTGAATCACTTCAGAAACTGAGTGACCCGAAACGTTAACACCGGCGAGGAATAAACCGACCAACAGGACTGCCCAAGTTAACAGGACATTGCCTCCCGACATTTTTTCACTAATTACAGAACCATAAAGTTGGTGCTTAACCTCGCTCGCCACTCGTGGATTGTTAGGTTCAGCTTTTTGTTTTTCTTCAATCAACTCGTTTTGGAACGCGTCGATATCAAAATCCTTTTGATCCTGCTTCATTTTAAGTTGGAATTGCTTCTTTTCTTTTTTAGAAAGGCCCTTGAACCACTTCGTAAATTGACGGTATTCTGATACAACTTCATCAGTGTCGCCAAGTTGACGTAGTGTACCATAGTGAATCCAGGCGACACGATCACACATCAATTCGATTTGCTTTAATGAATGACTGACAAAAATAATGGTCTTCTTTTCGGCCTTAAATTCATTAATCTTGTCCAAACATTTTTGATAGAACGTGTCATCCCCAACGGAAAGCGCCTCATCGATAATTAAAATATCTGGGTTAACGTGCACGGCGATTGAAAAACCTAGCCGTGACTTCATTCCGCTTGAATAACTTTTAACGGGTTGATAAAGGAAATCACCGATATCAGCAAACGAAACGATGTCATCCATCAAATTATCAATTTCCTGATTAGTCAGTCCCTGCATCAGTGCTTTTAAGCGAATGTTTTCCAATCCCGTTAAATTACCTCGGAGACCTGCACCAATGGCGATAATTGAGGTATCACCCTTGACGTCGACCGTTCCGGTAGTTGGTGGGATAATTCCCGAAATGATATTGGATAACGTTGATTTACCAGAACCGTTAACCCCAATCAATCCCAACGTCTCACCAGGCTTAACCGTGAGTGAAACGCCCATTAGTGACCAGAAATGAGGAATGGGTTTGCGATTTAGCGCAAAGAACGAACGTAGCTTTTCAGATTGAGTCTTGAAAAGCTCGTACTGTTTCGTAATATTTTTTACTTGGATTTTATATTCTTCAGCCATTTATATACTTCCCGAGTTATCTTATTTGCCACATGGCACATATCTAGGCGTCATTATACCAAAAAAATAGCCTTCTGGGAAATATTCCCGAAAGCTATTAAAAACTTAAAACTCTTTTTAAATTCGCGTTTCGATTTGTGGCACCTTGCTACTCAGCCCAACCGTATGCTTACCAATTCGTGCCAATAACGTGCTAAACAGGTCGTTTGACTTTACCTTTGCGGATGTCATGGTTGTATCCACCTTGGGTGTTGCCTTCTTGTGTGAGTATTTAATCTCTTGATCCAACGTCTTTGTTAACCCATGTGCTCTAATAATCCGGTTTAAGGTTGAACCATAAGCAGCACTAGTTGAATAAGTGTGTGACAAAGCTTTCGTTGCCACCGTGTACTTGTTAGCATTTTCCTTCCAGGTCTTCTTGTAGAACTTGCTGTTCCATGAAGTCCCCTTCCGTAATACCTTGGCGTAATCTTCAAAAGACGCCTTAGCATTAGGATATTTTCTGAACTTAGCATACGTCGTGTAACGTGAACCGCTTGCGGTATATTCGAAGGTCTTCATTCGAACTGACTTTCCGTTGTAAGAACCCTTAATACCGAAAAAGTTGTGCGCTTTTTTGGAAAGGGCGCTCTTGCCCCAACTACTTTCGAGGCCGGCCTGCGCCATCATGACTGAGCCGTATAAGTTATGCTTGTCGCTAACTTCTTTAACTGATTTGGAATACTTCTTGATAAACGTTTTGGGACTTGCGGCCTGTGCGGGTTGTACCGGTACTAGGCTGACAATTACGATTAATGAGAAAAAGATTGCCACAAGTCGTCTAAAATACTTCATTCGATTAATAAACTCCTTTGTGTTTTAAAAGTTCCATTTCGACACAAGCGTTTATTATACGAACCAGGACTTACTAAGCAAGTTTGTGTAATGTGTAATTTAGATTATTTTCTCATTTGTAACATAAGAAGTAGGTTATAGCGAAAGTTTGCTAATACCAGTTAATAATATTACAACTTAATGACAAACCGTCCATAAAAAAAGAAAGCCGTTTCATCGGATTCCTTTTTTTAGAATTTGAGGGCTTTTTCGTAGACCCAATATTTAGTTGATGAACCGCTAAATTTAATTCGATACCACTTGGTATTTGAACTCGTTTTGACCGCAGAAGCGTCTACCGTAACTGCTGTATTAGCTTTAACTGCAGGGCTTAAAGCTGTCCACTTGTAAGTCTTCTGATCAAAATGAGTATTCTTAACGTGATTCTACAAGACATATTTCGAGTAAACGGAGCTTAACTTGGCCTTCTTACTAGTATTGGTGTACTTCACCTTAGCGTAAGTTGTTTGAATCCCCTTCGCTGCAATCCAAGCTTTAGTCTTACCATCAATCGCAATTCGGTACCAAGTTGTCTGTGCGCCGTTATTGTTGACCGTCGCAATATTGTCAGTAACATAGGTGGAAGCCTTCAAATCGGCACTCATCCCTATTTTCTTAGACAAATAATCTGAGTTATAGGCATGATTGTGTAATTGATAGTTGACCGCATGATTGATTTTAACGTTGGTTTTCCCACTTGTATAGGTCGTTGTCGGCAATGACAGCGCCTTTGAGTAAACCCAATACTTCTTAGCGCTCTTGGCACTTGAGAAACGAATTCGGTACCAGGTGGTGTTAGAAGCCGTTTTAACGCCTCGCATATCCATCCAGACTTTCTGACCAGGCGCACCATTTACCGTCTTCCAGTCGGTTTTAACCTCGTTACTATTTGTTCCTTTAACATGGTTGTACAGCATGTACTTACTATAGTTTGCACCTAGCGTAGCCGTTTCTGAACCAGCTGCACTGTAATATTTAGCAGTATCATATGTAACCGTATCAAGCGCATCTAGATTATAGGACTGAATTAACGTTATTAGCGACGCCCCATATGTAGGTGCCGTGGCGTAAGTTCCCGTAAGTGCGTTAGCTGCGTCTTCGTAAGTGGCCGTATTTTCTCGCCAAGTTCCTGAATAGTAAGTTGCGGAGAATCCTGGTCCATTACGCAACAATTGGGCATTATCAGTCATTGACGCCTTAATGCTGGGATATTTTTTGAAAACTGCATCTGTATAGTACAACTGGCCATTAGAATCGTATTCTGCGGTTTGCATCGTTACCGACTGACCGTTATAGCTGCCTTTAATGCCAAAGTAGTTATTAGCGGTTGTCGATAATGTACTGTTACCCCATGAGCTTTCTAAAGCCGCCTGTGCCATCATTACTGACGGATAGAGCTTATAACTATTTGCGACACTCTTTACATCCGGTGTCATCTTGGTAATAAAAGCGGCTGGTGTGAGCGTCGCACTTTTCGCTTCTTTTGCACTCCCTGCTTGGTGAATCGCAATGGCTCCCATCGCTGCAATGGCTGTGATGGCAAGTAGTCCCTTGCTGAGTATACCCTTCTTCATTGCGTGATACTCCCTTCAAATATGTACCTGTGATTTATTATACAGGGCAGTTCACTGTAACTGCAATAACAAAGGCTTTACAAAAAGCTTAAGGATTAAAAAAAGATCTGTGAACACAACCTCACAGATCTAATTCCAACTATTTAGTTAACTTGCTTGCTGCTGCCTCATCAATGATGATTGTGACGTCATCATGTTCTTGTAAGTAGCTAGCAGGTACGTCTGGTGTTACAGGGCCTTCTAACATAGCCTTCACGGCGTCCGCCTTTTCTTCACCATAAGCCTCAAGCAGGATTTTTTTAGACTTCAAAATTGACGCAATTCCCATTGAGTATGCGTAAGTTGGCACATCACTTGCTTTGTCGAAGAACCGTGCATTAGCGTCGATTGTTGATTGCGTTAATTTAACCTTGTGGGTTAACAACTTAGGATCTGTACCGGGTTCATTGAATCCGATATGACCATTTTGGCCAAGTCCTAGAATTTGAAGATCGATTGGGTTGTCGTCGATAATTTTGTCGTATGATTCTGTTGCAACCTTCTCGTTGGCATTAAATCCATCTGGCACGTATGAGTGTGCGAATGGTTTCTTACTAAAGAAGTGTTCTTGCATGAAGTAGTGATAACTTTGAGGGTGATCTGGGCCCAAGCCCACATACTCGTCCAAATTAACTGAAGTGGCTTTACTGAAATCCAGATCACTCGCCGTAATTTCATCGTAAGTTGTAACTGGGGTACTACCAGTTGCCAAACCAAATACTTTAGCACCGTTATTGAGGGCGTCCGCAAAGACTTTGTAGCCTTCCTTGCCACCTTCATTTTTATCTTTAACAATTAAAGCCTTCATATTATTCGTTGTCATGAATGGTTCTCCTTCCGCCCTAATGGTATAGTCCAATATTAACTGTTCTAGACCAATATTGCAAATCTCAAGCCATAAAAAAAAGCAACTTCCTTTTGGAAATTGCATGCGTCGCTTATCGACGAACACCGCGTCGATCGGCATTTAATTCATTTTGCTGCTTGCGGAATTTATCCCAAGTAGCTTCTTTTTTGGGTGTGTCCTTCTTATTAGAAGCCCGTTTCTTAGTATATTTCATTTTCTCATCTCCCGAATTGTTGCTCACTGACAACCATTCTACCACAGCCGTCAAATTTTGGACAAAATAAAAACCGCCGGCTCGCTGTCCAACGGTAATCATTTATTATGGCTCTATACTAAATCCTGTTGATGGATATCTTAAGTGATATTCTATTAACAGGATTTTTTGCATAAAAAAAGGCCCATGGCCTCATATACTTAAAATCCACCCACCACAAGCATCATTAGAAAGGATATGAAAAAACCATGAATCCAAATAATAATACCATCAAATTCGCTTTAAGTATCGAAGATACTAATGTAAATTTCTATAATTTTAAAAAAAGTACGATGAGAGGTATTACATCCAAAGTGTTTGAAGCTAATGTTCTCGCCAATTACAGTAAGTGTCCCCAGTGTGGATTTGAAAAGCTAGTCCACAACGGACACTT
>NZ_BBJM01000042.1 GCF_000740055.1 Secundilactobacillus oryzae JCM 18671
TTCCCGAAAAAGACCAATTTTAGCCAAGTAACGACTGATGAGATCCTAGCAGCACTTGAACTAATTAATCAACGACCATTAAAAATACATCATCAACAGATTGCCATTGAAAGGTTCCGGGCTTGTTCGGATTAAACTTGTAATTTGCCCTGTTGAAAAAGATTAAATGCGCATTGGCTGAATCCTCCGATTTCTGTTTGTTGGGTGTAATATAGCATGTTTTTTTCTGATGACAAGTCGAGTGTCGGTTACTTTTCCCTTTTCAATCAAATTGAATTTATGGGATAATGGCACAAACTTGAAGACGGGGTGGACGAATAGTGACTGAATTTTATTTAGTGCGACATGGCCAGACTAGCGCCAACGTTGCTGGTGTAAAGCAGGGAACCATCAATGATAAATTTACGTACCTGAACGATTTTGGGAAAGACCAAGCCAGAGATCTCCAAAAGAAGTTCAATATTAAATTTGCTGATAGGTTAATTGTGAGCCCTCTGCATCGTACAATCGAAACTGCCGCCATTCTAAATCAAACCGCGAAGCTACCAGTGAGTTACGATGATCGTTTGTTGGAAATTTCGTATGGTATGTGGGATGGTCAAAAGAACGCTGATTTGGAGCGTCGTTATCCGGAAGTCTTTGATCACAAGCTGCACGATGTTTTGCCTAGTTACGCACCGTTAGCGATGGGTGAGACGTTTGAAAAGGTGCAGGAACGGGTGGGCGCCTTTACCAAAAGTATGGTGAAACGCTATCCTGGTGAGCAGCTGGTCATTGTTACGCACGGTTTTACAATCAAGGCTTTCGCACTCAATGTGCTGCAACCGGCGGATCCAATGAGTTTACCGGAACCTGAAAACACGAGTGTGACAAAGATTACCGTGGATGTTGAAACGGATAAAATGTATCTAGATTACTATAATCGCCATTAAATCGGTCCAATTCCATTCAGTTGGAATTGGGCTTTTTAAACCTTTTTTGCTGTTAATGGGGGTGCCTGTAGGTCTTTGCCATGGCTGATGGCAAAGACCTACAGGCACTAATCACAATTATGTTATTTATTTAACCAAACTCGTAGCGTCAGGAGGTAGGTTTCTAGCTCTGGGAAATCAAAATCTCGGTAAAGTTGCGACAAATCATTGAGCATGCGTTCTGACCACTTAAAAAGTTGGTCATACGCTTCGATGGTATGGGCCTGTTTATGGGTGAATAACTGTTGGAAATGGGCGTGTTTTACGACGCCAAAATGGTAACGTAGCGTTAGGGTCCACAGGTAGTTGGCCAAGTCAGTCTTACTAGCATCGGATAGATCGGTAAAAGCTGCCAAATTATCGATACCATTGTTAATGACGTTGGTTAGACGTTGGGTTCCAAACGGTTCTTGAGGTAAGTAATTTTTCTTATCGGAAGCTTGGCCGTGCAGATCCATCAAAATAAATAACATGGCTTGTTGAATATCGTTTTCGTGACCGTAAATTGATAGCTGGTCAAATTCTGGATTGAGTGTCAGTCTAAACGTACTGGCGAAGTCCTTAATCACTGCAAGGTCCTGGTGTAATGTGGCCATGTCGATTTGGTAGTGGTCCATAATCCACTCATTTGTTACGGGACGGGGGGAACTAACCATTAGCCAAAGAGCCAACTCATTTTCTCGATTAATCGTTTCAACTGCCATTTTGCTCAACTCCATTCAGTTTGTGCGTTTCTTAACTTTAATAATGAGCCATTCCTAAAACGCTGTCAATTTTAAAAAGTCAGATTGACAATCGTTTTGATTGCCGGTATGATTGTGACAATAAATCCAAGACAGAAGGAAAGGAGGTCGCCCTGATGCAAATGTTAATGTCTATGTGTTGTGAATGTAACTGTATGCCATGTGCACAACTTGCGGATGTTAACGCTGGGGTGGACCTTCTTTTTGTCTCATAAAATTTAATTTCGTTGGCTAACTTTATGGTTAGCGGGAATTAATTTGTGCAAAAGGTGAAGAGTCTCCAAGTATTGACGTTCGAGTCGATGCTTGGGGACTTTTTTCTTGGATTTTTTTGGAGGTGGATAACGATGGCTAAATCGTGTTGTTGTTGGATGATGACTAAAAACTAAAAATCATTCAAAGAATGGGGAAATTAATTATGACAAAGAAATCAGTTCAGAGAAGTATCTTAGCGGCATCATTGGTATTTATTGCATTTGTTCTGGTCGCTTGTGGCAACCAATCAAGTTCAAGTAAGAAACCGCAAGTTTTAAATTTAGCTGCGGAAGCACCACTGCCAACCATTGACCTTGCAAAATCAACTGGCTACGGTCAGACGGGGAACATTTACGAAAGTTTCTTCCGTTTAGGTAAAAACGGAAAAGCGACACCAGGCTTGGCAAAGACAGCAACTGAATCACGCGATGGTAAAACCTGGACGTTTAAACTTCGTGATGCAAAGTGGAGTAACGGCGATAAGATTAAGGCACAGGACTTCGTTTACTCATGGCGTAGAACCTTAACACCAAGTACGAAGGCTGAGTACGCTTATCTATTTGAGGGAATCAAGAACGCAACGGCCATCAACCAAGGTAAGATGAACCCTAATAAATTGGGGATTGAAGCAACTGACGACAAGACCGTTGTTGTGCACTTGGACAAGCCAATCGCTTACTTCAAGATCTTGATGGCTTACCCACTTTTTGCACCGCAGAATCAAAAGGCAGTTGAAAAGTATGGTAAGAAGTACGCCACTAAGTCAGAGTATATGGTTTACTCGGGTCCATTTAAGTTAAAGAACTGGAACGGAACTGGTAACAAGTGGACATTCGTGAAGAACAACCAATATTGGGATAAAAAAGTGGTCAAGCTGAGTCGAGTTAACTACACGGTAGTTTCCAGTTTAGCCACTAGTTTGGACCTTTATCGTCAAAAGAAGCTTGATTTAACTGAGCTTTCAAGCGAACAAGTGAAGAACTATAAGAACGATTCACAATTCAAGAAGTATCCTTACTCACAAATTTTCTACCTGAAGTACAACTTCAAGGATGATGATGCAACCATTCGCAAAGCACTCAATAACCGCGATATTCGTTTGGCATTCTCATTGGCGGTTGATCGGAAAACCTTGACGAAGAGTGCAATGGGTGACGATGCTCAGGTACCAAACGGCTTTGTACCAAGCGGTTTAGCTAGTTATGATGGCAAGGACTTTGCTGAGAGTCAAACAGTCAAGAATACGGTCACTTACAACAAAAAGCTAGCTAAGCAACATTGGGAAAAGGGCTTGAAGGCCATTGGTGCTAAGAATTTAAAGATGACCTTAGTCGCTTCAAATGATGATCCTGTTACAAGCACAGTCACACAATACCTGAAGGCACAATTTGAAAAGGTCTTACCTGGTTTTACGCTTGATATTCGTTCCGTCCCATCACAAACGGCCAACCAATACGGTCAACGGGGCGACTTTGATATCACACTGTCAGGTTGGGGTGCCGACTTCAACGACCCAATTTCCTTCTTACAAATTCCAATGACGGGCACTTCTTATAATTATGGGAAGTACTCAAACAAGGCTTACGACAAGTTGGTTAAGAAGGCCGATAATGAGGATGCAAACAACCCAGCCAAGCGTTGGCAAGACTTGCTCCAAGCTAGTCGTTTGTTCAACGAGGATCAGGGGATGACACCACTTTACCAAAATGAGACCTCATTCTTACAACGTAGTGACGTAAAAGGTATTATCCATAATACTGCTGGCGCACAGTGGAGTTACAAGTACGCTTACGTCAAATAAGGCTCAAACTGGTTTTGTCGCTGCGGTCATGCTAAACTGCAGGTAATTCGACGAAATGTCAGCATGAGGTGATGGAATGAGTGCAAATGAAGCGTTACTGATTATTGATTACACGAACGATTTTGTAGCGGATAAGGGTGCGTTGACGAGCGGTAAACCTGGTCAGACTTTGGCACCGTTTATCGTAGATCTAGCCGAAATGATGCATCAAAATAACAGTTGGGTTATTTTGCCAACTGATGTGCACAGTCCAAATGATCCGTATCATCCTGAAACCAGACTATTTCCCACTCATAATGTGCGGGGAACCTGGGGACGCCAGTTTTATGGCGACCTGCAGGACTGGTATGATCGTAATAAACAGGATGAACGGGTTTATATGTACGATAAAACGCGCTATAGTGCGTTTGCCGGAACGGATTTAGACCTGCGACTGAGAGAGCGGAAAGTGAACACGGTGCATCTGGTTGGCGTTTTAACTGATATTTGCGTGCTGCACACAGCCGTTGACGCCTACAATTTGAACTATCAAATTGTTGTGCACGAACAAGGCGTTACCGCCTTAACGGAAATGGGGCAAGAGTGGGCACTTAGCCATTTCCGAGATGTATTAGGCGCAACGGTTTTGTAACGATTTATTAAAGAATAGTTAGAAAAAGTCCGCCATTGAGCTCAAAAAGTGATAAGGTAAAGGTGTGGAGTTTAACCCACAAAATTACTCAAAGAGGCGAATTGCTTATGGCAGGAAAACTAAGTAAGGAAGAACGCAAAGCTTTGATCGAAAAAGCGGAAGAAGATCGTGCAAAGCACCCGCAAAAGAAGACTAAGTCAGGATTTGCAGTGCTTGACGAAGAGGCTGAAAAGCTAGAAAAGAGTAACTAATTTTACGACTAATGGAAACGGGCCAAATTCAGAAATGGATTTGACCCGTTTTTTGGTGAAAAATATTTAGAGGTTTATGGCGTGCCTTACGGCCTCTTTGCCATGGAACGCCATGGGACTCCCTTGAGCCAAAAAGCGGTCTCAAGCTCCGTTCTTAATCTAAGCGAACTAGTCGCTAAGATTAATTTCATGGCTGATGGCAAAGTCCTTCAGGCAGCGGGCAACAAAATAGGACACACGCCAGATTGGCATGTGTCCTATGGGGTTTGTTATGCTTCTTTGACTTCCATTAGCCAGTTGTCCCGTTGTGACTGATCGGGGATGCGGCTTGGATCGTCAACAAGTGCCTGATTTCGGTTGATAACTTCACCAGTGACTGGAGATTTAAGGTTCTCGACTGCTTTATCGCCTTCAAGTTCCACAAGGTCATCATCGACTTCAATTTGATTTTCACTAATTGGAAAATCGATGAAGGTAATGTTACCAATATCTTGGTAGGCGAATTCCGTCAATCCAACCAGTGTTGTGCCGGTTTCAGGATTCTTCCAGTACCAGACACCTTCTTTTTCAGTGGGTTCGAAGGCAGCCTTAGAATGGCCAGAAAAAAGTGATTTCAATTTGCTCCAAAAAGTCTGTTTTGTCATAATTTGCCGACTCCTTTGTGAAATTAACTAACTCAAGTATAACGGATTGTTCGTGAAAGGGAAGCGTTTACTTTTGCATGATGACAAAGTAAACTTAGGGTACTAAGTGATCGGTGAGGAGGATTCTCATGTTTTTAATTGACACAAGTCGCAATGGTCAACCCGTTTATGACCCTATTGTAAATCAATCGTTGGATAATTATCTGATCAACGATTTGAAGTTGAAGGGCCATGGCCTAATCATGTATATCAACGATCCCGCAGTTATTGTGGGGGTTAATCAAAATATTTTCGCAGAGGTCAACGTCCCGTATTTATTGGAGAATAATATCAAACTCGTTCGGCGGACAGCCGGCGGTGGAGCAGTTTACCACGATCGTGGCAACTTGGTGTTTGAAAACATCATTGTTGGGGATCCTGAGGATGGCACTAAATGGGGCGATTACGGTGTGTTTGCTCAACCAATTCTTGATGCTCTTCACGAAATGGGTGCCACCCAAGCAACGTTACGTGGGAAGAGTGACTTGGTTATTGATAATCACAAATTCACCGGGATGACGATGGTGAAGGCTGGCGATGGCTACGCAGCTGGTGGGACACTCATGTTTGACATGGATATTGATGCTGCCAGCGAGGCACTTCACCCAGTAGAGGACAAGATTCATGGTAAGTGGGTTAAGTCTAACCGGAGTGAAATTACGAATGTGAAATCGTATTTGGCGCCTCAGTACCAAAATGTCACTTCCGAAGAATTTAAAACTCAGTTACTTTTCAAACTTTTCCACGTGGAAAGTCTTGATGAGATTGAGACCTACCATTTAACGGACCAGGACTGGGCCATCATTGATGAGCGTTTGGCCGAAAAGTATAACCAGGATAACTGGAATTTTGGCGCTAACCCGGGATTCAATCAGTATCGACGCATAACGTTTGAAAAGGGCGCTATTATTTTTAACTTTGCCGTTGAAAACGGTCAGATCAGCAAGATGGCCATTTATGGTGATTTGTTGTCGCGGAAGCACGCCGATAAACTACAAGAGCTATTGACTGGTGTATCTTACGATGCTGCTAGCTTAACAGCCACCTTAGACAAGCGATTTGTTAAACATGCGACTGATGCAAATGGTCCGGAACGACTCGCCGAAAGCTTATTGTCATAGTATAATTGAGAAATCAATTTGATTTGAGGCGATAAGTTGAAAGGCAAGTATGAAGTAAATGAATATATTGGTGTCCCCGTCACGACTAATCAGTCGGGGGCTTACGTTGTTGACCTACCAGATAGTGAAGTGCGATTTCACTCTTGGCGTACCGGTAAACATACCAAAGGTCAGCTGAAACAGCTTGGCCAAGTTTTTTTGACGGAAAATAATCTAGCGATTGCAGTAATTGCCACTCAACCGATTGCCTTTAAAGACCGTCACGAATATACGCCGATGCAACGGTTTACGTCAGCTTTTATTAATGACACCGATTTAAAAAGATTAAAACAACTACTAGAAACGAAATAGATTGGAGCAACGAGATGAGCGAACAATTGAGTCAACACCAGATGAATGATCAAGGTCACTTATTAATTGATGGCGCGGACGCCGTATCATTAGCACAAGAATTTGGTACGCCTTTGGTGGCCTATGATGTTTCGGCCATTCGAGACCAGATTCGTCGATTCAAATCTGTCTTTGAAGAAAATGCGATTGCCTACGAAGTGAGTTATGCCAGCAAGGCTTTTGCTAGCATCGCGATGTACCAGTTGGTCGCGCAAGAGGGTGGTCACATTGACGTCGTTTCTGGTGGTGAATTGTACACGGCGATGAAGGCTGATTTTCCAATGCAAAATGTCAGTTTCCATGGAAATAATAAATCAGCAAGTGAACTCGAAATGGCAGTAGATCAACAAATTGGGGTTGTCATTCTGGACAACTTCCACGAAATTGAACTACTCACCAAAATTTTAGCAAGTAAAAACGCTGAAATTAATGTGATGTTGCGCGTAACGCCGGGCATTTCTGCGCATACGCACGAATATGATCAAACGGGCCAAGAAGATAGTAAGTTTGGATTTGATATCAATTCTGGTCAAGCAAAAAAAGCGTTAGAACAAGTATTAGCTAATCCCCGCATGAAAATGCTGGGTGTGCACGCCCATATTGGTTCTCAAATTTTTGAGGTTAATGGTTTTGTTATGGCTGCCAATAAACTCGTTGACACGGTGGCAGATTGGCATGATGAATTAGGCTACGAGCCGGAAGTCATTAACGTTGGCGGTGGCTTTGGCATTCGTTACACTGCTGAAGATGATCCAATCGCACCAGAAGCTTTCGTCGATGCGATTGTTAAAGCGGTTAAGGCCCGGGCAGCAGAACGCAATTTGAAGACGCCAGCTATGTGGATTGAGCCAGGCCGTTCCATTGTTGGGCCAGCCGGCTATTCGCTTTATACGATTGGTTCACGCAAGGATGTTCCAGGCATTCAATCTTACGTCGCGGTAGATGGTGGGATGGGCGATAACATTCGTCCTGCTCTATACCAAGCAGATTACGAAGCAGTGCTTGCGGCGCAACCACTAGCTGAACCGGAAGAAACGGTTCGAATCGCGGGTAAGTACTGCGAATCTGGTGATATTTTGATTCGCAACCAACCACTTCCTAAAACCAAACCAGGTGATGTTCTCGCCATTTTGGATACCGGCGCGTATGGCTATGCAATGGCTTCTAACTATAATCGTAATCCTCGGCCGGCCGTGGTTTTCGTTGAAAAGGGCGATGCCAAATTGGTCGTGGCTCGAGAAAGCTTAGATGACTTAGTTCGTTTAGATCGAAAATTGTAATAAAAATGCTTTAGCAGCCTTAATCGGGCGATGCTAAAGCATTTTTTTATTTGATAAAGTAAGCACGCTTGTAATCGGCAGAAACACCTGTCGAATTATAAATAACGCCATTCAGCGATGGATTAACAAGATAGGATCGTACTTGTTGGTAAAGCGGTGTAACGGCCTGATCCTTCATCAGCAGTTCCTCGGCATCAAGCATCTGCTGCCAGCGTTGGTTATCATCGTTATGAGAATTCCGAATTGCGGCAAAAGTTAAGCGGTCGTAAGTTTTGTTTTGCCAATGGCCGTAGTTATAAGGATTACGATTGGTCATAATTTGCAGGAAGGAGACGGGATCGGAAAAATCGGCGCCCCAGCCTGCAATCATCAAATCAAATTTACCAGTTTTAAAAGCAGCAGCGGTGGCTGCGTTAGACTGTTTGAAAACAAAAGAAACGGAAAGATCTGCCAATTTGGTCTCCAGTTGTGATTTTAAGCATCGAGCTAAATTACGGTTCGTGGTTGAGTCGTCGACCACGATTTTAATCTTAGCTGAATTGATATTAAGCTGTCGCTTGGCAGTTTGCCATTCAGCTTTGGCTTGTTTGACTGAACCGGTGGTGTACTTTGTCCCTTGTTGCATGTTAGCAAAATCGGCATCAGATTTGGAATCCTTACTAATCCCGGTAGTAACGAAGCCCTTAGGTGGTAAAGAGGCATTTTTCAAACCCTTATAAATTAGCGCTTTCCGATTAATTGCATGGGAAACGGCAAGGCGGAAGTTTCGATTTTTGAGGAGCTGGTGTTGACGCTTCGTCGTATTATCCTGGAAGTTATAGGCAAGGTAAACCATCATTGAATAAGGCATGACGGAGTAATCAAGTCGGCGCGAACTATTCTTAATCTGTTGGCTTAATAGTTGGGTGCTATCGAGTTGCTTGTTTTGATAGGCGCGGAAGGAGGCTGAGGGGTTAGAAATAGTCCGGATATTTAGTTTGGAAAGATAGACATGCTCACGATCCCAGTAATAGGGATTAGGTTTAAGTGTACGAGTTGTACTCCCTTTGTGCCATTTTATTAATTCAAACGGGCCAGAATAAACCTGGGTCGTGGCAGAGGTGGCAAAGTGGCTGCCGAACTTGTTAACGACTGCTTCTTTTTGTGGGGCAAATAGTGGGTAGGCCATTAGTGATCTAAAGTAGGTCATGGGATGGTCTAACGTGACTTCCAGCGTTCGCCGGTCAATCGCTTTTACCCCTAATTGATTAGACGGTAACTGATGGTGCGCAATTTTAAGGGCATTTTTAATGCCAACAAATAGGTCGGTATAGGTTGAGTTGGTTTCCGTATTAAGGGTTCGACGCCATGAGTACATAAAATCATTGGCAGTGATGGCGGACCCATCGCTCCATTTGGCATCAGGACGAATCGTGAAAATATACTTGCGACCATTGTCAGAAATGACAGTATGACTCGCTAGGCCAGGTTCGATGCTGCCACTTTCACCTTGACGGTAAAGGCCTTCTGTTGAATTGGCCAGTTTCCCAAATCCGGTTGCCTTAGAGATATCAACGGTATCCAATGGCTGTGTTTCGGCAATCGTGAGTACTTGTCGTTGAGTCATGACGCCCTTGTTGTCCGTTTTTTTATTCGGTTGTGCTGGTGCAGCCGTACAACCGGCGATAAAAGCGACTGTGGCGCTAATAATAATGGTTAGCATGAGTCGATGTCGATTCATGAGATTCCCCCCTTTACGAAAACCCTTCCTAGCTTGATAATAGGGGAGTAAATAAACGGTGTCAACTACTGTTGATAAGGTAAATGAGACGGAGGCAGCAGATGAAAAGTGGAGAATTAACGGCGGGTCAATTTGCTAACTTAAGTGGACTGACCAAAGCTGACCTGGCGCAGTTTGATCGAATTGATTTATTTAGTCCGGCCAAACGAGCAAAAAATGGTGCAACCACCTATACGATTGAACAGCTACCTGTTTTGACATTAATCAAGCGCTTGCTGGCTGCGGGAGTGACGGAATCTGAAATTAAGACGTTACGAACAACGGATAGTGAGCATTTTTTGCAGGATCAACTCAAACAAGTTTTAGACCAAATTGTGTCGTTGACAGAAACCGCCTCACACTTAATTGGTGTGACGACGCAGCCGGAAGAGATTGTGAGCGTTACACGGCGGGAGGTTCGTTGTTTCAAAGACCTCGATTTAACGCAAACGGATGCGCAACTTGAAGAAATTGACCGCCTGATTGAAGAAGGCGAAGCGCCCAAATTAATTGAATCAACGCTGACTCCACGGGATCCATCGTTAACCTTACCAACAGGGGAGTATCTGATTGTGACGCAGCAGGCGAACCTTGAAGAGGGGCTCACCAACCTGACTAACGAGCTAACGAAAAGAGAACTAACAGCGCACGGCCCAATTTTGAGCCGACTAATGCCAATTAATCCCGGTGATGACGCAGCAAAACAAGTTAAAGTGCAACTAGAAGTGATGGTTAAATACTTGGGTGATCCATTATGATTAGTTGGTCAGCGGACAAAATTCACGATTTTCAAGAAACACTTCTAGCTTGGTACGATGCCGAAAAACGGGATTTACCTTGGCGTCACGATCAGGATCCTTACCATGTTTGGATTTCAGAGATTATGTTGCAACAAACTCAAGTTCAAACAGTAATTCCTTATTACGAACGGTTTATGGCAAAATTTCCGACAGTGGCTGATTTAGCGGCCGCACCAGAGCCGGAATTACTTAAAGCTTGGGAGGGCCTCGGTTATTACTCCAGGGCGCGCAATTTAAAAAAAGCAGCAATTCAGCTGGTTACCGATTACGAAGGTGTTTGGCCGAAAACAGCGGCTGAGTTGCAGGCCTTAACTGGAATTGGCCCCTACACGGCGGGTGCCATTGCGAGCATTGCGTTTGGTGAAGTGGTTCCAGCAATCGACGGCAATGCTTTTCGAGTCTTCTCACGCTTGTTAAAAATTGATGCTGATATCGCCAAGCCGCAGACTCGGAAAATATTTGAAGCGGCCATCCAGCCGATTGTTTCTCCGACCAGGCCAGGAGATTTTAATCAGGCGATTATGGACCTAGGATCGTCATATATGACGGCTAAAAATCCGGACAGTGAGCATTCTCCGGTGAAAACGTTTAATCAGGCTTACTTGGATGGTGTCGAAGATCAGTATCCAGTAAAAACGAAAAAAGCGCGTCCAATTTTGAAAGAATTTTACGGATTGGTGATCGAATCACCGGAAGCAGTTTTGATGGTGCAACGTCCAGGACAGGGGATGTTGGCTAACCTATGGACCTATCCGTTAGTTGCTAAAGAACAGGTTGAACAGTTATTGGCGGATAATCCGAGAATGACTGACTTGGCGGCTGTTGAGCAACTCGTTCAGGATGATTACCAATTAGAACTACATTTGAAACAATTAAGTTTAAAACCTGTGAGTCATACCTTTACCCACCAAAAATGGCAGATTACGCTTTTACAGGCTAAAATTGACGAGGCAGTTGATCTCAGTTATTTTCCAGGAAAACTTCTCACAAAGACTGATTTGGCAACGACTCCAGTTCCAACGATTCAAGCCAAAATGGCGCAGACGGTGGAAAAGCAGTAGTTAGGGCATGACCGACTGCAACGAGATGTGTATAATTAGATAAAATAACGAGATTACGAATGGAAGGAGGAATTTAGATGAATACGCTATTTGACGTACTGAAGATGGTGACGGTTGATCATCACCGTCTAGTTTCGAATAATTTGATTGTGACGAATGTGGACGGCAAACCTAATGCTATTTTGACGGAATTACTTGGTGACGTGGTTAGCAAGATTCGCTTGTTTATCGATTTTTCCTTGGTGGACTCTGCAGACGCCCTCATTGATGAATTAGAGGCCCATACACCACTTCCAGATGAAGTCTTGAACGAATACCAAAAGATTCTTAAAGAGCCGCTCTTGGGCATTAACTTCGCTGAGAGAAAGGGCGAAATTGAATTAGTTGTAAAGTAAAAGGGGCTGTGACATAAGTCCCAAAATAAAAGGCACTACCGTCAGATTTTAAAAACTGATGGTAGTGCCTTTTTGATATAATGAAAAATAAAAAAAG
>NZ_BBJM01000041.1 GCF_000740055.1 Secundilactobacillus oryzae JCM 18671
TAATAACCGTAGAATCAGGACCAAGCTAAAAGGCAAGTCACCAGTACAATACCGAGAACTTGCCAATCAGTTAGTAGCTTAATTTAGTTGTCCAAACTTGTGGGTTCACTTCAGGTAAGGCCATTTTTAACAGTCATTCATCGTCACCATCAGGAGTTGCACTCCCGCAGTCACCAATTGTTGATTTCGGATCCAGCAACCACCCGCAATTAACAGGCAAGCAGTCGCCATTAAGCAAATTCTTTTCATTTCGCAGCCTCCTCCTCAACCAGGTCCATCACCTAAAGTCGGATAAGCAGTGGGAGTCTACAATTTGAAAAGCTTACTTATATTCTGAAACGATAGTCGTTGAAGTTGTGACGTATTGAATCGCTTTTTCCTTTACATAAATCTTAGCGCCATCCTTGGCAAACAAGTTCAACTTGGCCATCTTACTGGCAGCTTCCATCAAGACGTTTTGGGGTAAGTCTGGGAGTGCGTAAGGCATTGAAAGCATATGCTTAGCGCCCGTTCCATCAGTAAATACGAATTGCAAAGTTTGTTTTTCAGTCATTTATTCGTTCCTCCTATTATTTAGCTGGGCTAGTCACAACATCGTCTGCGGTTGTGATGACAGCACTATCAAATTTCTTACCCGTTAAGGTACCTAAAATCTCACCGAATGCTTCAATATCTGCTTCAGCCGGCGCTTGAACCGCGTTGGAGAAACTGTGGCGAGTCGTGCCGTTTTCATCCTTCATAACCATTGTGAGTCCGGTGCGTTTCCATGTCTTTTCCATTTCGAGTTCCTCTTTTCAAGTTAGTGTGTAATTGTCGGCCAACGCTTACGGTTATACAAACACCTCAAGTAAGAAAAGTGTAAAGGCTTATTTTTGAAAATCCGATAAATGATAGCGTACACTACGCCGCCAGCCATACACCGTCTGCCGAGAGACGCCACGCTTTCGAGCTATCTCAGTTGGTGTCAGTTGATGAACGAGTGCGTCTTCCAAATAGTGACGCTCACAGCGCCCCACTTTTGCGTAGACGGCATCTAATTGGTCCTGAACGTATAGCTGCTCAGCTTGGCGTTGTTGCTCAATCTGACTCTGAGAAAAGTCCTGTTCTAGGATATCGGCTACTTCCTCTGGACTAGCCTGCCGATACTTCTGGTACCGCAAAATATTCAGGAACCGCCGATATAGGGCATTGTAAAAATAAGCCAGTGCTCGTTTCTGTTCCGCTTCCGGATTACCAGGAAATCGATCATACAGTTCTGGGAAAAATAGCCACGCCTCCTGTACAAAGTCGTCAAACCGATCATCGCCCTTTAGGATGCTGAGCTTCTTCAACGCCCCATAAATGATTTTGTCATGGTCGCCCGTCATTAAAAATTCATACGCTATTCTGTTTTTATCCATTTCTATGAATTACCTCTTTCGAAGAATCCATAGGCGCCTATGGTTAGAATTAATCTTATTAAATGAGAGCCCAAATCAAAAGTGGTCGTGGAAACGGTAACAAGTGCTCGTGAAAACGGTTGTAAGTCGATCTTTGACCTTATTTGATTTTAATCAAAATTTGTAATCGCCTGGTATGACTGACTTTTAAAAATGAGAACGATTTTGAAAAAGCACTCAAGAATCTGAAAAGGTAAAAAAAGTTTATTTTTAGAATCAAAAGCCTATTAGACTGGGATTCTAATTTTTGAAAAGGGTAAAAAAATAGCAGTTCGAGGAGAACTGCTTCTAAACAGGTACGATTAACGACATGTAATCATATTCAAATAAATGAATTTTTATTTTGAATTTACGGGTATCGAGTAGTTTGACAAGCACAATCGCAGTATAAATGTAAGCCTTTACAAAAACTTTATATGGCTTATCATTTTTTATGTATATCTAAAGTTTCCATCAAAATGAAAGACGGTGAATTAATTTGAAACATTTTTCTAAAAGATTCAAGCAATACTTGATGCTATTATTCATGGCCACATTTTTCGGGTTCTTTGGAGCAACTTCCATCCCCACTTTAGCTGATACCAATCCCCCGATAAAAACTACCGCTGATGCAACTCGTCAAGTTCTCACCGATGCTCAGTATCGCGATGCTAGTGCAAACGACCTTGCCAAAATGGTTCGAGCGAAGCAAGCCACGCCTGAAGAACTCATTCATCATGCCTTTTCCTTACTCGCTCGGGACAATCCTACTCTAAACGCTGTTATTTATTCCAGAGAGCAAGCCGCATTGCAGGAGGCCAGTGAATTAAAAGATACTGGGCAACCATTCTATGGTGTCCCTTTACTAGTTAAGGGTCTCATGCAGCTGATTTCCGGCGGTCCAAACACGAATGGCCTTTTACCCTCAGCTGGAGCCACTACATCTGCAACACTCCCCATTACCAAGGCATTTCAAAATGCGGGATTTATCGTTATTGGCGTCACAAATTTTCCTGAAATGGGATTAATCAATGTAACGACCTCCAAACTCTACGGGGCGACCAGTAATCCTTGGAATACCGATTACAATCCTGGTGGTTCTTCAGGTGGTGCCGCGGCTAGTACCGCAGATGGTATTGTTCCACTGGCCGGCGGTAACGATGCTGGTGGCTCAATCAGAATTCCTGCATCTTGGACAGGACTAATTGGCTTAAAACCCACTCAAGGTATCATCACGGGTGATAGCTCAACCCCAGCCGCCGTTAATTTCGCTGAAACCAAGACCATGGAAGATACCAACTTGCTATTTGATAGCCTACTTAATCCCAAGAAATCTGATCAGGTTGAATCAGCGCCAACTAATTTAAAAGGTATGACAATTGCTTATTCAACAAAATCACCAGTTGGTACCCCTGTCAGTAAAGACGCTGTTAAAGCCGTTGAACGAGCCGTCAGCTTCTTAAGGACTAAGGGATTTAAACCAGTTGAAGTCGGCTCTCCAGTTGATGGTCAAAAATTAATGCAGGCCTACTATCTACGTGCTACATCCAGTGGTTCTACTGCCAATTTCATTATTAAACAAAAAACCAAACAAAATATGACTTTTGATCAGGTTAGTCCAATGACCTGGGCTCTCTACCAAGCCTCTAAAAAACTTCCCACAACAGCCTCTAAAAAACTTCCCACAACAGCCTCACAAACTTACCAGAATGAGCTAAACCTTATCAATCAACAAATGATAAATTTTCATAAGCAATATCCATTATATTTAACTCCCACAACTGCAACAGCGGCCCCACGAAATGACGATCCGGCTTTCTTATCAGAAGATGTTAATAAGTTAAAAACTATCGAGAATTTAGATTCAGACCAGCAAATGCAACTTATCTACGAATCTTGGTTACATGGTCTTTCGAAGTCACCTTTCACCCAGTTAGCTAATCTATCTGGAGAACCAGCCATCAGTTTACCAACTTACGTTAGCTCAGATGGTTTGCCATTAGGAATTCAATTTCAAGCAGCTCAAAATAATGACCGCTTACTTCTCAAAATAGGTGATCTATTTGAGAAAAATGGATTATTTAAGATCTTAACCCACACAACCAAAAATCCGCCTGCAAATAAAGATACTCCGATAACTTCAAGTTCTAATGCTGTACCTACGACAACCACACCTAGTTCAAAACCTGAAAAAAGCGCGGTAATTATCAAAAAATACGGCAGTATTCACGTTAATTCCGCTGTATACGCCACTAAGAAGATTAATCTTTACCAGGTTCCTGTTTTTAATAAACTGCAAATCAAAGCTAGTTATGCTAAGCAGAAGCGGATCAACCGGCCAATGTTTGTTGTAACCAAAATCATTAAAAACCAGAATGGTAAGGTTCGATACTATGTTAAGGACGTCAATCACCATACCAAGACAGACAAATTACAAGGTTACATCACGGCACGTAAAGATTTTGTAGAAAATGCTTACTATACCTCTTTACCTAAAGCCTTAAAGATCAAGGTCATTGCTAACCATCTTAACGAATACAAAGATGCTAGGTTATCCAAACAAATCCAATCTGATAGAAGAAACGATACACTAACTATTAAGAAGATTATTCATCATCATCTAACGACTCGATTTCAATTAAGTAATGGTCACTATATCACAGCTAATAAAAAATTCATCATATTCAAGTAATTTACTATGTATTAAATCCAACTTTAAAAAGTTGGATTTTTTTTGCTTATGGGGCAAATTCTATAATTAATCCGAACAGAAATTAAAAAGCCCAAAGCAATCACTTACAATGGTAGTAGCTAATTCCAACCAATATAGGGAGTGATTACTTTGGGTACATCTACTTTATCACGTTTTCAACGTGGCGCACTAGCACAACTGGTCAATGAGGGGAATAAATCTTACCAAGTAATGGCTGACGCCTTAGGCGTCGCCAAAGCTACGATTAGCTATGAGTTGGACCGGGTTAAACCTTATGATCCAGAATTAGCTCAGCAAGATGCAGATCGCAAAAGGCGGAATTGCGGTCGTCGTTCGATGCTGACGGCAGCATTAGCGACTTTAATTACCAATCACTTACGATTAACCTGGCCACCAGAAACCATTGCGGCCGCTGATAACTTGAGCACTGCGTCAATTTATAATTGGCTTAATCGTGGCTGGCTCCCCTTCAAATTGACTGATCTACCCAATCGGAATGTCCGCCAGCACCGAGTGAGCGAAAATCGTGGGAAATTTACAAGTGGGACTTCCATCGAACAACGGCCAACAACTGTTAATCAACAGTTAGCTTTTGGTCATTGGGAAGTAGATATGGTGCTTTCTAGTCGAAGTGAGTCACGATCATGTCTGGTTACATTCGTAGAACGTAAGACCCGACTTCTATGGGCCATCAAAGCCCCTAATAGAACGGCTAAGGCTCTAAACACCGCCTTTGGCAAGTTTATGGGGGCCTTCGGTCCCCAAGTAAAATCCATTACTGTTGATCATGGTAAAGAGTTTGCCAATTATCAGGCCTTAGAACAGGATTATCAGATCAAAGTTTATTTTTGCCATCCATATTCACCATGGGAGCGAGGTTCCAATGAATATTTTAATAGACGGTTACGCTGGTTCTTCCCGAAAAAAACCAATTTTAGCCAAGTACCGACTGATGACATCCTAGCAGCACTTGAACTAATTAATCAACGACCATTAAAAATACATCATCAACAGACTGCCATTGAAAGATTCCGGGCTTGTTCGGATTAAACTTGTAATTTGCCTATTTAATATTCATAGACAAGCCTCCAACCATTGAAAACCCTTACAAAAAACATTATAAAACATTGTGCGTGTTTTAACTTTCACACTAGAAACTGAAATTTCAGAGTGTTTTCCCTCTTTATTGAAATGTGATCATTTTAAATTTAACTGCATAAAAGAAGTCCCTCTTACTTGAGGGACTTAAATTATCCTAATAAAATTTCAAAAACTTATGCAACTACATGCTTATTCCAACTTCGCCTCAATCACAATCCTATCATCCGGCACTTCTTTGTCGCTAACGATATCATACATAACTTCCGCTGCACTAGCTCCCATCAAATAAGGATCCTGAGAAATTAATGTTAATTTAGGTTCTAACTGGCGTGCAATATCCGTATCAGCAAATCCTGTGGCAGTGACTGTTTTATTATCAACAACCCCCTCTATCAAGAGTGAAGGCATAAATTCAAGCAACCATCTTTCCTTCAAGAAGAAAATTAACGTCTTTTCATCTGAATTTTGGATTAACTTAAGCAGTTTTTTATCGATTTCAGCATGATTATAAGATTTTTCCGGAACTTCTACCACATTAACTTTGTTACCAACGGACTTGATTCCCTTGTACCTTTCCTCACGAGTACGTGCAGCTTCAATTTCAGACGACATGACAATGACATGGGTGAACCCTTTGTCGCTATAATACTGAGTTGCTTGTCGAGCAGCCTCATAGTTATCCGTCACAACCTGTGGCCAAGGGTTGGGATCCATTTCACGATCGACAATTACGATAGGAATGTCCCGTCTAATTAAATTCCTAATTTTCTGCGGATCACTGAATGGCTGCAAAATTAGCCCATCAAAGTTTTGCTCACCAATCGCCTTGAGTAACCGCTCCTCCCGTTCGATATCAGCATCAACATCAAAAAGCATCCCAATATAGCCCTTACTTTCTAAAAAAGAACTAATACCCTTAAAAAGTTCCGTTGAAAAATAATCATCAATATTTGAAACGACAACGGCAATCATTCTACTGGATTTCGTCTTCATTTGCCGTGCTACAGAGTTAGGTACGTAATTCAGTTTATCAATGGCTTCCTGAACCTTTTGCGCAGTTTTAGGTGACATTCTCCCAAAATCACCATTCAAGTAGCGAGATACTGTCGCCACGGATGTATCAGCAAGTGCTGCCACATCTTTAATATTTGCAGTTTTACTCTTCTCTTCTTTCACCTAATCCACCATCATTTTCAATAAAGTATTACGCCCATTTTACCATTTAATGCGAATAGCCCAAAACAAAGACGATGTGAAGATGACTCCTCACATCGCCATAAGCTTTTTATGATTTATTTAGCTGCTTTTGCTTCAGCTACAAACTTCTTTGCATTCTCAGTAACTTGTGCAAAATCGCCTGTCGCAGCTGGTCCAACCAGCTTACCACCGACGCCAAGAACAGTTGCACCTTTGGCAAACCATTCTTTGACGTTGTCCACCGACACACCACCGGTAATCATGAGATTAGCTTGTGGGAATGGCCCTTTAAGCTCTGAAACCATGTTCTGACCGATTACTGAACCAGGGAACATTTTAACGATTTCTGCGCCAAAGGTTAAAGCCTTTTGAACATCAGTAGGTGTCATGCATCCAGGAATGTAAGGAATTGCGTACAAGTTACAAAGCTTTGCAACATCCTCTGAAAAAGCAGGACTAACGACAAACTGAGCGCCTGCCACGATAGCTAATCGTGCCGTAGCTGGATCTAAAACAGTTCCAGCTCCAATTAAAACACTATCATCATCCTGATATTTTTCCGCTAAATCAGCAATAATTTCATCTGCATGTGGCGCAGTAAAAGTTAATTCTATACCTTTTACGCCACCTTCAACACAGGCAACTGCCGCATTGAATGCTTCATCTTTAGATTTACCTCTAACAACGGCAACAATTCCAGATTCAGCAATTTTATTTAAATAATCTGATTTTTGCAACATCGTAAAGATTCCTCCTTATTCCATGTTACTGTGAGAAGCTTTGGCTGCATCGTTTGATGTATTGTCACGCCGACTTAATAATAAGCACAAAACGTCTAGAGTAATATGAACACTTTGGTCAAAGAGCGTACTCAACAATTGAATTGACTTAACGCCACTTCCTGTTTTAGTTGCTCCAGGAACGACGATGGTTGCATCCCCCAACTGACCCAATTTGGAATCAGCTTTACTGGTTAATGCGACGATTTGTACGCCATCATTTTTCGCTTTTTCCGTTAATTCAACGATACTTGCTGTTTTACCAGATCCAGATACGGATACAAGGACATCACCCTTTTGGATAGATGGTGTAATGGTCTCACCAATAACAAACACAGTGTAACCAATGTGCATTAATCGCATTGCGAATCCCTTTGCCATGAGACCAGATCTGCCTGCACCTAACACAAAGATTCGCTTATCTTTTTGGATTAATTTTTCTGCATTTTCAATTTCGGTTTGATCAACCAAATCCATGACCTGATTAACTTCACCCATAATTTCTTGTATAAGACTCATTACCCAATTGCCTCCATAAATGTTTTTGCAGCCTTCACAGGATCTTCCGCTTTTAAAATGCCACCGCCAACGATGACACTTTCCACAATTCCCTGTTTGGCTAATCTTGATGCCGTATCCAAATTAATGCCACCAGCAACTGAAATCCGCTTAATATCTGGAAAATCTTTATGAAATTGTTCAACAGTTGCTACAGCATCAAATCCACTCACGTTATCTTTTGAATGGTGAATACCATAGATGGCATCTGGAATATTTGCAATTTCAGCCATCTTTTGATTATCAGTTTCCATCAAATCAATAAAAATTTCCTGACCAGCCTCTTGTGCAACTTGACTGACCTTTTTGATGGTATCGACCGATGAACCACCCATTACGGTTAAAATATTAGCACCGGACTCATATCCCTTACGAAACTCATATTCACCCTCGTCGATGGTTTTAATATCAATTAACGCCTGTGCATGCTTCAAACTTTTAACTGTCTGCGTCATATTCAAAAGACCGTAATCTTTTACCAAGGATGTTCCAAATTCAACGATATCGACAATTCCGTCCAGCTTAGCAGCTGTCTCCGCAGCATACTCAAGTGAAACTCGATCAATAGCAACCTGTAATTTCATTATTGTACTAATGCTCCTTTTTCATTATTAAGCTTCCTCAGATACCCCTTCTTTTTCATAAAAGGTAGTGAGTTCGTCATGAGTTGGGTATCCATCATTATCACCAGGCGTTTGAACTTGTAATGCACCCACAGCGTTACCACGTAATGCAGCAGCCTTGATTGACTTGCCTTCTAGCAGTGCTGTAATAACACCTAGAGCAAACCCATCGCCCGCTCCAACAGTATCAACAACGTGGTCAACCTTGAAGCCCTTAACAGTGAACTTTTCACCATCGCTCTTCTTAACGAAGGCGCCGTCTGGACCAACCTTCACCATCACAATGTTAGTTCTTTCGCCCTTTAAGTAAAAGTCAGCAATTTCTTCAGGATCTTCTGATCCCATCAAAATCTTACCTTCATTAATTCCTGGCAATACGATATCTGCGTAGCTTGCTAATTCATTGATTGTTTTAACCATTTGCTCTTCGCTGTCCCACAAACTAGGACGAAGGTTAGGATCAAAAGTCGTCAAAATATTTTTATCATTCAGACGTTTGTATAATTTTCGGAATGATTCTTGAGCTTCTGCAGAAATGGCTGGGAAAATACCAGACATATGTGCAATCTTTACATCGTCAAGATCAACCTTATCAATAACGTCTTTACTTAAGTAACAAGCTGCAGATCCCTTACGATAGTTTACTACTTGTGGGTCCCCTTTGGAAACCAGTTGTTTAACTTGATGACCCGTCCAGTGGTCAGGATCTGAAGAAATATACTTTGTCCCAACTTGATGACTATTAATGGTCTTAATGACAAATTGACCAAATGGTTCTTCACCTACTTGAGAAATATATTCAACAGAATGGCCTAACCGCTTAACACCAATGGCAACGTTTAATTCAGCCCCACCCATAATTTTGTGGTATTTTAAAGCATCCACCAAAGACTTATCTATTTCTTCTGACGCAAAAGTAACTAATGGTTCACCAATTGTAATAACTTCACTCATAATTCATAACCTCATTTCAAAATTTTAAGTTGGGGTGTTTTATCCAAAGAAGTAGAAGACTAATAATTCATTAATAATCGATACTACCCACATGACCGGCACTCCCAGTTTCAAGAAGTCCTTTGATTGAACCTTCATGTAATCCAAGCCCCAAACATTCCATGATTGGGTGATATCCGTTGAGACAGCAAGCAAGGTTGGTACATAGAGCAATGGCAAAAGGAAGGCATCATTGAACAATCCGGTTCCTGATAAAACAGCCGCCGTTGCAGCACCAGCGCCCCAAACGTGAAGTGGTCCACGGAATAAGGCTAATGGAGCTAAGATACCAAGTGCTAATGCCAAAACTAAGTGGCTGTGAGGCAAAATAGCAGCAAACAATGGGCGGAATCTTGCGGCATCCATTGAAGCAGCACCACTAAACATAATCAGTGCCATCAAGAACATGATTAAGCCGGCAATGTCACTAATCGCTTTACCAACAGTTTCGTTTAAGAAGTTAACAAATCCCTTGTAACTCTTCATTTTACCAGTTAATAACATTGCAAGTAGGGTTGCTAATGTCAAGGCTGGAATTGCATCCCAGTGAAAGATCATGTTCATCAAAACAGGGATAATTGGAATAATAAAGGCAATCTTTGGTACTTTAGCAACTTCCGTTTCACCCTCACCGCTAGCACCAATAATTCTCAAGTTTTCTTCCGCGTTAGCTGGGTTAATCTTCTTTCGATGAATCAAGAAGAAAATAACAACTGCGGCTAATTGAACCAGTGCAGCAATGATACCGAATACTAAGTATTTACCGCCATATTCAGCTTTAGGGAAGAAGGCTTTAATTTGGTTGTAAAGTACGACGTTGATGTACATCGGTGCTCCGATGGCCAACGAGAATGCTGATAAGGCCAAGTCTCGTGGAATACCGACAGAAAGCATAATTGGCAATAAGATAACGCCAATCGCAATAACCGAACCAACACCATAAGCACTAACGAAGATGAAGGCGGTTACAAAAAGAACTAAAATGCCGGCAATTACTGGCCGTTTCTTTCCGACCTTGTTGGTTTGCTCTGAGATTGCTGGAGCAATACCACTTTCAACTAATACACGACCAAACCAAGAACCAAATACAATGTAAATGATTGTTGGCCCATAATTTAACGCCGGTTCAGCGAACACTTTTTGGATAACTTGATCTGCCGGAACCATACCGATAATTGACCAAAGAATAGCCATTACGAAGAATCCAATCATTAGGTTACCACCCTTAACGATATAAACGATAAAGGCAGCAAACGTAACGAGAAGTAAAATTGCACTAATTGTCGAAGCCATGGTTTATGCACCTACCTCTGTACGAAATAATTTAATTTGAGCAGCAATTTGTTCGTCTGTATCCATTGGGTACTCTAGCGCGAATTGAACGTCACCTGGTAAGTATGAAATGATGTTTTTCCAATCGTACATTCCAGTATTCAAATCAGCTGAAGTTGTTAATTCACCGTTGTTATCAATTGTATTTTTCAAGTGAATATAGTGGGTATATTTAGCAAGTGCTTTGGCACTTTCAACTGCATCGCCATGAGTGAACGCCCAGTTTCCTAAATCGTACACGTATCCTAATTGAGTTAAGCCTTTGTCATGAGCTGCACTTAAGAAGTTTGTAATGGCTTCAACAGTCCCAGATACTGGCGTTTGATCGTTTTCCACGTTCATTTCAATTTCATCTAGTGGGAACTTGCTAAATTCTTCAGCTAAATCACCTTTGAAGTTAACGAAGTGGCCAGTGTTGAACTTAATCTTGGAAATTCCAAGTTTTTTTCCTTCTTCGAAGTATTGAGATAACATAGGGTTTACGGAACCATCTTCTAAGAACACTACATCAGGAACACTGAGGTTCACAATTAAGTTGTGTGCTTTCGCCCTTGTTGCAACATCTGATAACTCACTATCTAAATTCTTAAAATATTCGCGTCGAACTTCAATACCATCTGCTCCAAGCTTAGCCACACGGTCAACTAATTCAGCCTGTGTAGCCCCTTTTTTTACGTCTGATTCAAAGATCCAAGTATTCAAGATGAGTGTCATAATTTTATTTCCCCTTTTAGTATTTATTTAGTTTCCGAACTCTTTCCATCAATTGTTCAAACGACATGTCCTCAAACCGTAGCTCGTCATTCGGTCCATGTGGTCCTTCAAAGTTCTTTTGTTCGACTTCGTTAAAGTCTTCAACCAAGTAGTACGCCGTTAAATAATTCAAAAGATACTTTTTCGACTCTTCTACAACTTTTGATTCATCAATATCCCGTTGTTGTGCCGCATTTGCAAACCCGCTTGCAAACTTATCTGGATTAATCATCATACGCGATGACATATAATGCCCCCTTCAAGGTCGTTGTTTTTTAAAATGATATCATTCACACCATTATGGTAATCGTTTACCTAAAATGTGTCAACATATTTTTGTAAGCGCTTAAAAGACCATTCAACAGGTGTTATTTTCTAAACATTGATAGATTAACCGTTTACCTATTTTCTTCCTATGCAAACAAATTAAAAAAATTACTGATTGCTTAGTTACATAAAAAAGACTCACTCTTTTTTAGAGCAAGTCTTCGTCTGATGGTGCTTGAAATTAGAAATTATATTAACTTTAACATTATTCTTTACTACGTCCCTCCAAAAGGCCCTTCATTTCCACCTTGTCATTTTGTGGCATGATTTGAATAAAGACATGAGTTCCCTTTTCGATAAGACGTTCGAAGGTAGCATTCTCGGCTTCACTTGTCGAAATCGTATGATAGATTCGTGGATTGAAGTCAATATTTGAGACAGATTTTAAGAGATATTCAGAACCGCGTTTACCTTCCACAGCTCAAATAAATCATTAATCGCGATTAATAACTTATTTGAACCCTGGAAA
>NZ_BBJM01000040.1 GCF_000740055.1 Secundilactobacillus oryzae JCM 18671
ATGGCATGACCCCGAAAGAATTTCGGAATCATGCCATTCTAAAAACTGCATAGCTATTTTAATTATTTGAACTGTCTACTTGACTCGGAGCAGTCCCGTCACAACGTTTTTTAGATCTTTGAATTTTTTAAAAACGACCATTTTTTCATCATTGGCGCTAAAGCGAGATAAAGCCATTCGGCCACCTGAATCCAGGCATAGGCCAACAACATGGCGCCAACTGTGTCAGATGGATAATGTGCACTCAAGTAAACTCTGGACATCGCCACCAGGAATAATAACAAGATCATAAATGCCCTAAGATAAATCTGGTTGAGGTGATTCTGCATCATTGGAACGACTAGAATCCAAAGCAAGGCCACTAAAATGAAAAAACCAAACACATGACCGCTAGGGAAACTGAACCCATCATCCGCTGCCAAATGATCAAATGGCCGAGCCCGTTGCACAACTTCCTTCACAATTTTGGCAATGACATCACCACCCAATAGCGTGCATAGTGCCCACAATGCCGGAATCTTGTACTTGAAGCCCCATAGTAAGAATGCCAACACAAGTGTCCACACAATCGTCATCGTAGGACTAGCCAAGCCAGAGATTAACGTAAACAAACCATGTTTCAATGCCGATTCATTATCCTGAACGAGTCGTTGAACGACGGTGTCAATTAAATCTAAAATGCCGGACTTATTCATCACCAAGATCATCAGCCAGCCAAACAAAACGCCGCTGATCAGGAATCGTAAAATCCGTGTTCTTTCTTTATAAATCATATCCAAACCTTCCCAAACATTTATATCGTGAGTATACCATACCCAACTAAGCGAAATCGGCATTCTAAAGCAATTTTAATCCAATTTAAATCGCCATTCGGAATGTGGTATTCTTAGTAGTTGGAACTACAGAGGAGGAAATTGATTTGATTGCAACTGCACTACTACTTATTCTGGTCGGCCTATTTGCCGGCGTTGCTGGGGCTATACTCGGTCTTGGTGGGGGAATTATCATCACACCCGTTTTAACGCTAGCCATGGGGCTCGATATTAAATACGCAATCGGCGCAAGTATCATTGCCGTCATTGCAACCAGTTCTGGTTCAACTGTCGCTTATTTACGCGATGAGGTCTTGAACTTACGAATCGCGATGTTTCTAGAAATCGCCACCACCGTTGGCGCTATCTTCGGCGCCTTATTAACCGGCATCCTAAATCCGGCTTATCTTTATGTTCTGTTTGGGCTACTACTCCTATTTTCTTGCTGGAACATGATTCGCAAGCTACGAATGGGTACGGAGCTCAACGAGACCGTTAAGGCGGATAAGATTGCTGAAAAACTCAATCTTAACGGTAGTTACTTTGATAAAGCCGAACTCAAAACGGTCGACTATAACGTCAAAAATGTGCCGGGCGGCTTTTCAGTGATGTTTGGTGCTGGACTTGCCAGTGGCCTCTTAGGAATTGGATCTGGTGCCTTCAAAGTGATGGCAATGGACACCGTTATGCACATGCCACTCAAGCCATCATCTGCCACCAGTAACCTTATGATGGGGGTTACCGCCGCAGCCAGTGCCACCGTTTACTTTTTTAATGGTTCCATTTTGCCACAAATTGCCGTACCACTTGCACTAGGTATTTTAGTCGGTGCGGTCATTGGTTCCCGGGTCATGCAAGTCTTGCCAGCCCGTGTGATCCGAATGATTTTCGTACCCGTCATCTTCTACATTGGATTACAAATGCTATTTAAAGGATTCGGGGTGAACATCTAATGGCACAAAAGACAAAGGAACAATCTAAAGAAGCAATGGCCAGTGTGGAAATTCTCATTGGCCGCATTCTTCAAGGTGGCGTCTTTATCTCTGCCGCTATCCTGGCACTAGGCCTGCTACTCTTCTTGATTAATCAATCCGGTGGTTACCCAGCTGGTCAGCATCCTCAAACCATCCTCACCATCTTAAGTGGTGTGGTTGCATTCAAACCGTTTGCGATTATGATGCTGGGTCTGTTTTGTTTAATTCTCACCCCCGTTCTCCGGGTGGTCGTTTCAATCTACGCATTCGCTAAAGAACACGACACGCAATACGTCGTGATTACAACGATTGTCCTCATTATTTTAGTTATCAGTTTCGTGATTGGATATTTTTAAAACTAAACGAGGCTGTGCCAAAAGTAAATTTTGGTACAGCCTCGTTTTATTTAACCTAACCGAACTATTTATTTTAATCGTGCTCCAGAAGTCAGTTGCCTCCGCCTAACTACGATTAACGAACAATTCCAGAAACGAATTATTCGCCAATCTAGGTTAGTGCTCAGCAACTGCCCGACTTCTGTCACAACTTCTTTTTTATAGCTTTGGATTTCTACGATTCTCTCGTAACCAGCGCTTCGCCCACTTTGTCGGAATACGAACGCTCACCCGGTTCACCGTTTCCGCCAAAATAAAGCCAAACGCGATGGCACCAGCAATCATAATAACTTCAAACATAAACTTGGTCCCCAGTTCAGTATTCCCAAGCGCAAAGTTCTTTACCATTTGATATGCCTGTCCCCCCGGAACTAATGGAACAATACTTGGAATATTAAACAGAATCATGGGCATTTTCTTATACCGGGCAGCCGCCATACTGGCAATTCCAATCACGACAGCGCCCAATAAATTGGCGATAACGTAGCCACCGATAAAGTACATGTACAACCAGTAGATGAAGAAGCCAAATGTCCCAACAATTCCGGCTAAGTTTAGCGCATGGCGAGGAATATTAATCAGGATACTAAACGCCACTGTTGCAATATATGTACTAACTAACATGACAATCAACTGCATCTAACGAACCTCCTACATAATTCGTAGTACTAAGGCAATTCCAAAACCAATCGCCGCCGCACTCATTAATGCCTCAACGCCACGTGCTGGCCCGCTCACCAAATTACCTGCTAACGTATCACGGACCGAATTGGTAATCGGCACCCCAGGAACAAGTGGCATAATACCGCCAATGATGATGTCATCAACGCTCGTTCCCAAATTAAACCGAATTGCGACAATAGCCAGTAATCCAATCAAAATGGCAGCCGCAAATTCGCTTAAGAAACGAACTTTCACCCACCGATTAAGCCAGTAAAATGCCGCCCACCCAGCCGCACCAATTACACAACTCATGGGAAAATTGGTTAATGACTGTCGGAAAACCAATTCTAGTGGACCACTAACCATCGCGGCACCAATCAACTGAAGCCAAAACGGGAAGTACTTCGGATGTTTCTCTAACTGAATCAGGGCGCTTTCAAATGTCACCAGATCAATCGTGTGGGCTGCAAATTGCCGAGATAAGTCGTTCACGGCGGAAATCTTTTCCAAATCAAACGTCCGCTTCTTCACCGGTTCAATTTGCGCATTCTGTTTCCCCGTAATGGACATCATAATCCCGGTAATCATCACGAATAGTTTACTATCCGCAACGCCAGCATTTTTAGCAATCCGGGTCATCGTATCTTCGACTCGGGTAATCTCCGATCCGTTTTCAATCATAATTCTGCCCGCTCGTAGCGCTACCTGAACCACTAAATCTTCCTGTGCTGTCACTTCCGACAAACCTGTCATCCCCTCATCACTCATTAAATATCGCGTCCTTGGTCATAAATCAAATTTTCACCCTTACCCCGAGCTGCTTCAGCTTGGATTGTGACATGAGATATTTTATATTTCGTTTGTAGTAATTTTTCAATTTCTCGGTAAACGGGTTCCACATCACTCAGGCACATATCGGCCATGTTGACATGGGCGGAAAAAACGATACTGTTTTCGTCCACCATCCACGCATGAACGTGATGCACGTCATTAACGCCTTCGAGGGCAACTAAGTCGTGCCGAATCGCCTCATAATCGAGTTTTGGGGCCCCCTCCATCAAAATGTTGATCGCCTTTTTGATAATCGGCCAGCACTCAAAGAGAATATAAACCGCCACTAGGATGGTAATGATTGGATCAATAATCGTAATGTTGTAAAACTTAATCACTAATGCGCCAATGATCACACCCACTGAAGACAACGTGTCACTCATTAAATGGAGGTAGGTCGCCCGGATATTCATATTATGATGGGAACCCCGATTAAGTAACATCACCGAGATTAAGTTGGCTAATAAGCCAACCACAGCGACGATCATCATTAAGGTGCCGTTAATGGTTTCAGGTTCTCGCAGGCGGTTAATGGCTTCAATCACCAGAAAGACGGAAATAAAAACGAGCAGAAAAGCGTTAAGCAAAGCTGCAATAATTTGCGCACGCCGGTACCCAAACGTGTTTTGTTGATCCTGTGACTTTTGACTAATTCTATGCGCCACGTAGCTCAGCACAATTGATAGAGAGTCTCCAAGATTGTGGAATGCATCCGACAACAAAGCCAGACTGCCAGATAACAGCCCGCCCACAATTTCTAAAATTGTAATGCAAACGTTTAGGAGGGTCACTCCAAAGAAACGTTTGCCAGTTAAATTATCATGCATGGCGATTCCCCCTCTTCGCTTTCATTATCGCATTCACAACCGAAAATGGGAACCAAAAAAAGTCCCAGATTCGGCCAATGCCGTCTCTAGGACTCATCATTCAACTATTCTTATTTGCTCGTTGATTTAACTGGTACCTTAACCAAACGTTCATAGGCATAGTCATAAACATCATCAAGGCCCATGTTCAAGAGTTTCACCATGCCAGTTTGTTCAAAACCAGACTTCAAAATGACGTATTGCATGCCCTTGTTGTCAGGGTGCGTGTCAATTCGTAGGCTCTTAATTTCTGGCATCTGATTAGCGACTTCGTTGTAGATTCCCTCAAGAAGTTTGTAGCCAAGGCCCTTACCATGGTGGTGACTAGAAACGGCTACGCGGTGAATGGCAACCGTGTCAAGCGTATCCGTCTCAGTAAGCCACTCGCCTTCAATAGTTTGATAGCTGGCATCTTGACCAGGGATTACCGCAGCTGCCCCCAGAATTTCACCATCTTCCTCGAGAACTAAAGTGTAGCGTCTTTCAATATCATCGACAATAATCTCGGTATTTGGATAACCACCTTGCCATTGGTCAACACCTTGTTCGGCCAATCGCTCGCGACCATCCATCACGATTTTTTCGATTTCTTGAAGATCTTTCATTTCTGCTTTTCTGATTTGCATTGCGTAAATCCCTCCTCGTTTTTGCCCTTAATTTAACTAAGATTTTGCCATTCTATACACTTGGCAGAAAACTTGCAATCGATTTGACTGCCTATTTTCATAAAAGTTTCATGAGTTAAATTCCTCGGAAAGGGCCCTGATAAAACAAGGATTTTCGCACTTATATTAAAAAAAGACCACCCGAGAATTTCTTAAACTCGGATGGTTTTGAAGGAAACATCGTAACGCCACAAGAAAACAAAAGGTGAACTTTAATTTTCAATTTACACGTTGCTTCAATAATACGATTTCTAACCTATGATTAATCACAGGTTCTCAATGCGCAATTTTAACGCGCTATTTGATTGGCTCATTACAAGTCGGCTAAACAACACGTCACAACATGACACTCCGACCCAGCCGTAAAGATCGGTCGGTATGAGAAATTTTTAGTGCGTTACGATTTATTCCGCTTCCTCCAGCTCTAAAATACCATTCTCAGCCCCAAACAACAAATAGAAATGCTCCTAATAAAAAAATCACTCGGTTAAACACCGGGTGATTGTCTTTTGATTTAGCTGAATAATCCCATTAAACTCTGGCTAGCTTCATTTTTGGCAGTCTGACAAGGTAACATCAATGCCTTCAAATCGTCTAAGGAAGTACCATTATCGTGGAAACAAGCAATCATATCTAACCAATACTGATCAGAATCGCCGAATTGCCAAGCACTTTCTGGTTGATCTTGATGGCTAGGCAACAAGCCAGCGTGAACGTATTCGCGAATCCGGTCCTCTGTTACCCCCGTTGATTTCGCAAAATCCGTAAGCGTCATTTCCATCATAGTACCTCCTCTCAAATTTATATCGTCGTTATCATACAACCACCAGATATGAAAAGCAACCATAATATCGTTAATTCCTGCTTGTATAAGATGATATTTTAATGAGAAAATAGGCGTTACTTAATCACAGTATCAATAATTTAATTTTATACATAAGGAGGCCTCAATAATGAACGCCGATCTATCATTTCGTGCCGGGATTAAAGACGTTGTACCAACCCTTTTCGGCTATATTGGCGTCGGACTAGCTTTTGGGGTAATCGGCCATACGAGTCACCTTTCTATCCTGGTGATTGCCTTCATGTCGCTTTGGGTTTACGCTGGGGCATCCCAATTCATCATTGCTAATATGTTACTGGTCCACGACCCTATCTCCGCAATTGCGGTATCCACATTTCTCGTGAATTCCAGAATGATTTTAATGTCGACCACCTTAGCTCAATATTTCCGTAAGGATTCGATGCTAAACAACATCGGCATTGCCCTGCTGACAACCGATGAAACCTTTGCACTCGCAATGAACAAATTAAACCGTACCAAACAGCAACTCTCAGCCAAATGGCAACACGCTGCCAATCTATTGGCATACGCCACCTGGGCAGTCGCCACAGTGGTTGGCGCGTGGCTTGGTAGCCTCATCGAATCACCTGAAAAACTTGGCCTTGATTTTGCTTTGGTGGCCATGTTCATCGGTCTGGTCTACTTGCAACTAATTAGTGATAAATCGATAAAATTTGCAGTCCAGCTCCTAGTCATGCTATTTGTGGCAATCTGCTTATACTTCGCGATGGCTGTGATGCCTGGTAACATGGCAGTACTCCTTGCAACGGTATTGGGTTGCTTGTTTGGGATGGTGATTGAAAAATGAGTCTATACGTCTTTTTAGCCATTGTCGTTTGTGGTTTCGTTACTATCGCGTCACGAGTATTACCTTTCATCTTGGTCAAACAGTTTGAACTGCCAGCATTCATCGTTAAGTTTCTGTCGTTTATGCCCATCACGATTATGTCCGCGCTCATGTTCGAAAATATGCTGATTGCCAGAAGCGGGCAACTTCCCCTATTTGATTGGCAAAATATTTGGGCAGCAATTCCGGCTGTAATTGCAGGAATCCTGACCAAAAGTTTGCTGGTCATTGTGGTTGTCGGTATTGTGGCGATGGCAGCGTTACGGTTTTATGGAATTGGCTAGTAAAAAGTCGCCTCATCAACAGACGAGACGACTTTTTTGTGCTCACATCAAGATCCCTAATTCTCTAATTTTCTTCAATCATTCGCCATTCACCTTCATTGGCTTTTGAAATATCGTTCAAAAACTTCAAGACGAGTTGGGCGCGTTCTGGTTTATGGGTAAATAGCATATTCAGTCCTTCACCCGTTGGTAGCGGGCTGCTCAAACCAAATTGACCGTTTTCCAGTGTACCTTCAGAAAAGGCCACAACCGTATCACCGGTATCAATCTTCGTGATGATAAAGAAGAAACTAAAATCCTCATCTTCCGCCATAAATGCTGGCATTGCCCAAATATCATCGGCAATCTCATTCATCTCGTAGTCTAAGAATTTATAGTCCTTATGGTTCTTTTCAGTGACGGGTTCGGATAGGACGAGTAGCATCTGGCCAAACTCGTCATCCCCCAATTTCAAGTTTTCCTTCATTAATTATGGCCTCCATCAATTGTTTGTCTCATTTTACCAGTGTCAGGACGTCCCTGCATTGGAATTAAAAGAGAGCGTGCTCACAAAACCAGGTTTTGTCGCACACTCCCATTAATTATCACGTTTAGTTTGCGACCTTCACCTTATTGTGAACGCCACGTTGCATATGGTAATACTCATGATCACCGATCATTCGCTTACCCACGACTTCAAACCCATGACGCTCATACAGTTTCATCGCGCCCGGATTTTCAAAGTCCACGTTAAGCCCAATCACTAATTGACCGTTAGCATCTGCATACTTCGGCAATGCCTTCAACAATTGACTACCGACTCCGTGTCCCTGATACTCTGGTGAAACCGCAATCGAATCTAGATACCATTCGTGACCACTCGTCTCTGATTCAAAGGAAACAGGTTCCTCAAAATCATCACTTTGAGCGGAAAGGTCCTCTAAAACCCGATCAACGGCTTCTTCGTTTTCGCTAGGATACCCGAAGGCAACCCCAACAACTTGGCCATTGGCCTCGGCCACCACGGTGGTCGCCTTACCGGACAGGTAATCTTTCGTCCGGTAAGCCATCGTGATGACCTTCTCTAATCCAGGTTCGGGAACGTCTTCTAGTTCTTCAAGTTGCATCTCGTCGAAAATTAAATTAATTAACGGCGCTATCTGACTAGCATCATCTGATTGAGCTGTTCTTATCGTTAACACAAAAATCCTCCTAATTGTTACTTAAGCCATAGCATACTGAACAATTGGAAAATTGTCAAAGCTATTAATCTTTCGACTTCAGCTCATCAAACGACTGCTCAAGTGACTCCTGGCGTAGCCTCAACTCCACTAATTCACTGCGAATTTCACTTAAAATTTCAATTTCAATTTTAGAAACTTCTAGAGAATGTGGCATTTGATTTTGTGATAAATGATCTAACTTTGCGTGTAAAATCCGTAATTCATGCTCAGACTTGAGAGTTACGTGGTAGTCATTTTCGGCGTCCAATCGATCACGATCAGCGGCCCGATTCTGACTCATCATAATAATGGGTGCCTGAATCGCTGCAATACAGCTCAAGAATAGGTTCAATAAAATGAAGGGATAAGTATCAAACCGAATCCCAAACAACCCAAGGCTGTTCACCGACATCCACAGTAGTAGCACTAGCGTGAATACGATAATGAATCCCCAGCTACCACCGAATCGAGCGATATCGTCCGCAATCCGCTGCCCGACCGTAAGACTATTAGCTAGTTGAGAGTTCACGTCCTTCACTTCATAATCATCGCTTTGAAGAGCCTTAGTAAGTTTACGATTAATCTTCCCACTTTGCTTCAAATCGGTGTTAATGAAGGCATCAACTCCCGCCAAACGATACTTTAGCAAGTGATGGCTACAGATAAAATCTTGGGGCCGAGCCTTCGGGTTATCCGCCTTGATACGATTTCTCAAATCAGGGGCCAGATCCTTTAGAAGGACGACCTCTTCAACTTCGTATTCTCGATTATCGACCAGACATTTCACAAGTTCCGGATTCGTTGCCATTTGATCACCTCAACTTCTTCAATAAGTTTATTGTACCATTCTCCAACCCATTAAAAAAAGCAGCGTGCTAACGCTACTTTTCTAGGTTTAATTTTAAGGGGGCCAGGTCAACAGGCAGTGGTGCCTCAAACGCCTCAGCCGCTCCTGTGAACGGATCGGTGAAGCTTAATTGACTGGCATGTAAAGCTTGGCGGATAACCCCTAGCTCAAGTGGACCGTGATAAAGTTCATCCCCCAAAAGTGGATGACCCTCCGACTGGAAGTGAACTCGAATCTGATGAGTGCGCCCTGTTAACAGGTGCACTTTAACCATTGAATACTGGTCATTAGCCGCTAAAACCCAGTACTCCGTTTGGGCACTTCGACCATCTGACGCAACAATCTGGTTAAATCCCTCATCTGCCTTACGAATCGGCTTGTCAATAATGCTGTGTTCAGGGGTGACTTGCCCAGCGACAAAGGCGAGGTAAGTCTTATGGAGCGTGTTATTTGCCAACTGTTCACTAAATAGTGAGTTTGCATATCGGTGCTTTGCAATCAATACCAGACCACTTGTAAATCGATCCAACCGGGTAATGATGTGTGGTACTAAGTGCTCTGATCCCTGCTTCACCAAGTAACCCTTTACTCGATTCACCAAGGTATCTTCTCGATTACTAGGACCAGGTACCACAGTCAATCCGGCAGGCTTATTAACCACCAACCAATTGGCCGTTTCCGCCACAATGTCAATGGGCTCAACACTAACTGGCACGTTAGGATCGGCCGGTTCTGGAGGTAGCGTCATCGTGACCACGTCTCCCACCGCCAACATCTGTCCCGCTTCGACGGGATGACCGTTAACTGTGATTGGCGTTCCCGTTTCCTTCTTGATGGCACTCAACAAACGGTGACTCACACCCTTTGTTGCTAAAAATTTTTTAACTGACTGATCAACTTCCGACACTTTTTGCCATTCAAATTGCATCCCGCTTCAACCTCTTTCTCTTCATCTAATAGATAGTACCAGATTTAGAGCAAGGTCGAAAGCGCTGGCTGTTCCTGTTCAGAAATGCCATATTTTTCACGGAAATCCTTAATTGTTTTCGTGTCAAACTGATTGGAATCAAGTGGCATGAAGCTGGTGTCTACAGGATCCTCATTTTTAATAGTCGCTTCAATCACGATAGGTTGATGATTACCTTCTTGCTGCAACTGACGTACTTGTTCAAATACCTGATCTAATTCGGCCTGCGTCCCAGCTTGAAAGCCGTGGGCGCCCATGTTTTCTGCCACACCAGCCCAGTTAGCGCCAACAAATTGCACCCCATAATCGGCTTGGCCCCGACTAGACTCTTCGTGAGAAATGAAGCCGAATGCGGAATTTTTCATAATCACGGTGATGACTGGCGTTTGGTACTGAACCTGGGTCAATAGATCTTGAGAAACCATCGTAAAACCACCGTCGCCCATGATACTAAAGACCTGCCGCTCTGGCATTTCCAATTTGACCGCTAAACCAGCACCTAAGCCATAGCCCATCGTCCCAATCCAAGACGACATACTCATATCTTGATTAGCATCAAATGGTAATTGCCGTGAAGCCCAGGTGACGTTATTACCGACGTCTAACGCAAAGTAGGCATCCTTCTCAGCGTGTTGTTTAATCGTATTAATGACGGCTTCAGGAGTTAGTGGTCCAGCTTGTGTTACTCGACTGGTCAGATAGTGCTGCCAATTCTGTCGGTTGGTGCGATTAGCCTTAAGCCAGTCGTTAAATGGCACCAAATTCCCTGCGTCATAAACCGCCTGCAGGTATTGACCACCATCAGCTACAACTGCCTGGTCTGCTTGAACCTGACGTCCTAAAGCCGACAAGCGTGTATCAATCTGAATGACCGTTTGATTCTTAGGTAAGAAACGGGCAAACGGATAGTTGGTTCCCACCATGATGAGTAGGTCAGCTAATTGACCGGCTTCAAAAGCTGGTTTTGTCCCAATCCGCCCCATGGATCCCAAATTATTCTCAAACGTTGTTGAAACGGCTTTGATTGCCGGTGCGCTAGTTACTACTGGTATTTTAAATTTTTCAGAGAACGCTTGAATAATGTCACGTTTACCCACCATTCCTTGACCAACTAACAAGAGTGGGTGCTTAGCTGACCGGATGCGTTGCAACGTTTCTTGAACGTCAGCTTCCTCGATTTGACTTGTGACCGCCACTTGGTGAATTGGCTTCGTTTTGATTGGCTCAAACTCGATGGTTTGGGCTGGTAGGTCGTCCGGCATAATGATGATTGCGGGTCCCTTGTGGTCGTAAGCGTATCGAATGGCGGCATCCACAATCGCTGGAATCTGTTCCGCAGTCGTGATTTGCTTATGAAAATCAGAAAAATCGGTAAACCAAGCGTCTTCATCCATTTCCTGTAGGTAAGCGGTATTGATTGCCTTCGTTTCGCTTTGACCGACAATGGCTAATACCGGCACGTGATCCATTTTGGCATCGTACAAACCATAAAGTAAATGAAGGGCGCCAGGTCCAACCGAACCGCACATGACCCCAATTTTACCAGTTGCTTTCGCGGTTGCGACGGCTGCTAAAGACCCCACTTCTTCGTGACGAACCTGAATGTATTCAATTTTGTCACGTTCCTGGTAAAAGCCGTCAATCACGGTGTCGGCGGGGATGCCGTACACTCGTTTGATATCCCAGGCTTCCAAAACTTGTGCTAATGCTTGTGATGCTTTCATCTGCGTCATAATATTGCCACCCTCCATTTATTACGTCACTTTAAATGTACACCAATTTTCACAAGTTAGAAAGGGCTTACATTATAATCAAATTCATTGCGAAACCGCCCCTATTTTAGCTATAGTGGAACTAGTAAAGGAGGCTTTTTATTATGGCAGAAAACAGGCGAATTGCCGTTCTAGTCACGGACGGTGTAGAGGATGTTGAGTTAACCTCCCCAAGAAGCGCACTTCTCAAAGCTGGTTACTTTCCGATTTTAATTGAAGACGAGGCGGGCAAAATTATCATGGGTAAGCATGATAATCCATTTACGCTTGATGAAGGAATTGATTCAGTCTCTCCAGATGACTTCATTGCGCTCCTACTCCCAGGTGGGTATTCTCCCGATCATTTACGAGAGGACCCAAGATACGTTAAGTTCACTAAGGCATTCATGGATGCAGGCAAACCCGTCTTTGCCATCTGTCACGGTCCTCAGCTACTCATTACCGCAGATGCGGTTAAGGGCCGTCACATGACCGCCTTCAAGACAATTCAAGTCGACTTGAAGTTTGCGGGAGCAGACGTTGAGGATAAGACCGTTATCGTTGATGACAATCTGGTCACAAGCCGAACACCCAAGGACCTCCAAAACTTTAACGAAGCAATTGTGAAACAATTGGATGGTGTAACGCTTTAAATCAAAAAAAGGGGCTGTGACATAAGTCCCAAAATAAAAGGCACTACCGTCAGATTTTAAAAACTGATGGTAGTGCCTTTTTGATATAATGAAAAATAAAAAAA
>NZ_BBJM01000039.1 GCF_000740055.1 Secundilactobacillus oryzae JCM 18671
TAATCGTATAGCGAGAACCTTTTCTGCCCATAGAAAAACTCCTCCTTAGGTAGGCAAGCTTTGATTATTTGCTTGTCTACCCAAAGAGGAGTATATCCAACTGCTTATCCTAGTCCGTTTTTATTAATGCTTATTTTTCAACGTGATTGTCGCGTTGAAGTAATGGTTTAGCTTTTTTGATGTCTTTGTGAGCTTCGTCGCGCTTGAGGAACTTATCGCGCTTCTCGTCTTTAGGATCTAACTGAGCAAACTTACCAAACATCGCGTCTAAATCATCTTGACGTTTAACTTTAAGGGCCATTTCTCCATCTCCTAACTTTGTGGCTATCATAGCAGAAAATAAGGGCTTTGTCATATGATTCGAAGGGTGGCTCATTAAAAAGCGGTTACCTTAATCAAGTCTTAAATTGTGTGCATAAGAGAGGAAGATTCAATTGAAAACAATCAAGCAATTATTTGCCATTTTGGCAGTTTTGGTGGTGAGCTTCACCATCATTCAAGGACAACCAGCAATTGCCCATGCAGCTACCGATGATTCACTAGCCGCCATTCAAAAACGCGGTAAACTCGTTATGGCGACTAGCCCTGACTATCCGCCATATGAATTTCAAACCAATCAAAAGGGTAAGAGCAAAGTGGTGGGGATGGACGTTTCCATTGCCAAGCAAATTGCCAAAGACCTGCACGTTAAGTTGGTTATCAAGAGTATGACGTTTGATTCCTTATTGGTTGCCTTGGAAACCGGAAAAGCGGACATGGTCATGGCCGGAATGAATCCGACACCGGAAAGACGTCAAAGTGTTGATTTTTCGGACATTTATTATGTTGGTGGTCAAGATTTCCTGGTTAATAAGGATGAGGCTAGCAAATATCCTAATCAAAAATCCCTCGCCAATCAAAAGGTTGGTGCCCAAACTGGGACTTTGCAATATAACTTGGCTAAGAAGCACATCCCGGGAGTCACAGTTAAAGGGATGGATAAAGGTGCCGATTTGATTTTGGCATTAAAGACCCACAAGTTGGTTGCGGTTGGAATGGAAAAACCGGCTGCTGAGGCATACGTTAAGAATGATCCAAGTTTAGTTGCCATCAGCTCAACCTACAACTTGGATGAAAATAGTTCAGGATCAGCTATTGCCTTCCGTAAGGGATCGGATTCGCTGGTAACTGCTGTTAACAAGAGCCTGAAGGACATTAAGCAGGATAATTTAATTCATAAGGTTTATCTGAAGGATGCCGGTAAGTACATGAAGGTCAATACGGCTAATACGTCGATGGGTCATTACTGGACGTACTTTGCTAAGGGGGTTCAGTACACCCTAATCATCGCTGCGGTTTCCGGGGTGATTGGTGTCGTTCTTGGTGTTTTACTTGCGTTGATGCGTCTTTCGAAGGTGAAAGTGTTTAAGTGGCTTTCAGTGAGTTATATCGAGTTTGTTCGTGGAACGCCGCTAATGGTTCAGGTGCTGTTTGTTTACTTTGGGGTGGGCGTCATCGTTAACCTACCTGCTTTGATTTCGGGGATTATCGCGGTTTCACTTAATAGTGGGGCTTACATTGCTGAAATTATTCGTGGTGGGATTGATTCCGTTTCAAAGGGGCAGGATGAGGCTGCACAAAGTTTGGGTCTATCCAGATCAGATATCATGAAATCCGTAATTTTGCCACAAGCGTTGAAGAATATTTGGCCAGCTCTTGGTAACGAATTTATTTCGTTGATCAAGGAAAGCTCAATTGTTTCAATCATTGGGGTGACGGATTTAATTTACCAATTGAATATTGTCAGAGCGGACACCTACCGAGGAGTCATGCCCGTCTTTATCGCCATGGTGCTGTACTTCATTATGACCTTTGGCTTAACTAGAATTTTGAATCATTTTGAAGGGAGAATGCAACATGACTAAACAAGCAGTGATTGAAATTAACAATGTAGCAAAGCAATACGGCAAAACGGACGTTCTCAAAGATATTAACGAAACAGTTCGAGACGGACAGGTGATTTGTCTCATCGGTCCTTCCGGTGCGGGTAAGAGTACGTTGCTACGGTGTCTTAACCGGTTAGAAAATCCGACCAGCGGTGAAATTAAGTTTGATGGGCAAGATATCACGGTTTTATCTGAAAAGGAGCTGGGATCTATCCGGGAAAACATGGGGATGGTGTTCCAAAGCTTCAACCTATTCCCAAATATGACGGTTTTGGAAAACCTTAAATTGGCACCAATTAAGGTTAAACACTGGGATGACTCGGCTGCAGAAAAAGTCGCTTATGACTTGTTGGAGCGGGTTGGATTGACCGAAAAGGCCCAGGCTTATCCTGCAAGTCTTTCGGGTGGTCAACAGCAACGGGTGGCCATTGCCAGAGCGTTAGCCATGAATCCGAAAGTGATGCTGTTTGATGAACCAACCAGTGCGCTAGATCCCGAGATGGTCGGCGAGGTTTTGAGTGTTATGCGGGAATTGGCCGATGATGGGATGACCATGGTGGTTGTGACCCACGAAATGGGATTCGCCAAACAGGTTGCGGACGAGGTTTGGTTTATGGCAGATGGTTATATTCAGGAGCGGGGTACCGCTGAAGAATTATTTGATCACCCAAAAACTGAACGGGCAAAAGATTTTATTGGCAAAATTATTAATAGCTAGAATGAAAACCGGAATTCAATTCCGGTTTTTTGCTGTCTACGGTGCCTGTCAATTGAACCAAACGTTTATTCGGGTTATAATCAAATAGCTGATTTTATGAGGAAAGGGGGATGCTCAGTGGCTTCTGAACACATTGAACATAAGTTGGCATTGCTGCCGGCGATGCCTGGTTGTTATCTGATGAAGGATATCAACGGCAAGATTATTTATGTCGGAAAAGCCAAGAACTTGAAGAATCGGGTTCGCTCATACTTCAAGAGCTCACATGATGGCAAAACAGCCCATCTGGTTTCTGAAATTGCTGATTTTGAAACTATCATCACATCAACCGATAAAGAGGCTTTTCTGCTTGAGATTACCCTGATTCAAAAGCATCAACCTCATTACAACATTAAGCTCAAACAGGGAACGGGTTATCCCTATATTAAGATTACGAATGAACGCGATCCTCAGATGAAGATTGTCAGTTCAGTTCTTAAAGATGGTGGCTTTTACTTTGGTCCGTATCCTAATGTTTATGCGGCCGAAGAAACGCTGCATTTCCTGGAAAAGGTTTATCCACTCAGACGTTGTAACGGATATCAGAATCGGCCCTGCTTGTATTACCATATGGGACAATGTTTGGGTGCCTGTTTTAGAGAGGTCCCTGAATCTGAATATGACGCACAGATTAAGAAAATTAAGTCCTTCCTTAATGGGAATGTGGCCGACATCAAACGCGAATTAAAGGCCAAGATGGCAAAGGCTGCAGATGATATGGAATTCGAACGGGCAGCGGAGTTGCGTGACCAGATTCACTACATTGAGGTCACGGTCGAAAAGCAAAAAATCATTTCAAACGATAAGACGCCACGGGATATTTTCAATTTCTACTTTGATAAAGGGTGGCTCTCCATTCAGGTCTTCTTTATCCGGCAAACTCGGTTAATGAAGCGGGAGAAGCGACTATTTCCAGTAGTGAACGATGCGATGGAAGAAATGACAACCTTTATTCTGCAATTTTATAATCGTAAAGATAATGTGTTGCCTCGGGAGATTTTGGTACCTAAGGAATTACCACATGAAATTCTAAGTGATATTTTACAGGTTCCCGTTAGAACACCGGTCCGTGGCGAAAAGCGGTCGTTGCTTGAAATGGCAGGCAAGAATTCCCGCTTGGTGCTGGAGGAAAAGTTCCGACTGTTAGAGCTCGATGAACGGAAAACGGTTGGGGCCATGCAGGAAATTACTGATGCCTTGGGAATTGCACCAGGGCACAAGATTGAAGCGTTTGACCACTCTCATATTCAAGGAGCTGATCTCGTTTCGGCAATGGTTGTATTTGTCGATGGAAAACCCGAGAAGAGTCTTTATCGAAAGTATAAGTTGCGTACGGTAGACCACGCGGACGAAGCTGCCAGCACTAAAGAAGTCATTCGTCGGCGATATACGCGATTGCTTAAAGAGCATGCGGAAATGCCTGATTTAATTTTGATGGATGGTGGTGACATTCAGTTGAATACGGCCAAGGATGTCCTGGCGAACGAATTGGGACTAGATGTGCCTGTTGCTGCAATGGTTAAGAACGATAAGCATAAGACTGCGGATTTGTTGGCCAGTGAAAATGATACACCACTGCATTTGGACCCTAAGTCTCAAGGGTTTTACCTACTACAACGGATTCAAGACGAGGTGCACCGCTTCGCTATCACGTTCCATAGACAGGTGCATACCAAGCACTCCTTGAGTTCACGCCTGGATCAGATTCCTGGGGTTGGACCAAAAACGCGAAATAAATTACTGAAGAAATTCGGTTCAATCAAGAAAATTTCTGAAGCCAATACGGATGAATTGAGGGAATTGGGAATTTCCATAACGGTGGCCGAGACCATCAAAACGGTGTTGAAAACAGAAGAAACATCTAAGTAACGCCCTTTGAAGTGGGTTAAGAACATGTTATAATTTGGATAATTAAAGACGTACGGAACTAACAGTCATACAGAGAATGAGGAAAACGAATGTTTGTAGATCAAGTAACAATTGGTGTCAAGGCCGGTAACGGTGGTAATGGTATGGTGGCGTTCAGACGCGAAAAGTATGAGCCTAACGGTGGACCAGCCGGTGGCGACGGTGGTCGTGGCGGAAATGTCATCTTCGTTGGTGATGAAGGCATGAGAACGCTGATGGATTTTCGTTACAACCAAAAGTATAAAGCCGACAATGGTAGTAATGGTGGTATCAAGGGGATGACTGGACGCGGAGCTGAAGACCGCTTTATTCATGTTCCATTGGGTACCACAATTATCGATGAAGAAACGAACATGGTCATTGGCGATGTTGTTGAAGCCGATGAGCAGATTGTGGTTGCCGCTGGTGGACGTGGTGGTCGGGGTAACATCCGATTTGCGTCACCTAAGAACCCAGCTCCCGAAATCGCCGAAAATGGTGAGCCAGGAGTTGAGCGGCGAGTCAAACTTGAATTAAAGGTTCTGGCTGATGTTGGGCTAGTTGGTTTCCCATCAGTTGGGAAATCAACATTACTTTCAGTCATTACTAGTGCAAAACCAAAAATTGCGGAATATCACTTCACCACGTTAGTCCCCAACTTGGGGATGGTGAAATTGGATGACGGCCGTGATTTTGCGGTAGCCGATTTACCTGGATTGATTGAAGGGGCTGCCGATGGCGTTGGACTGGGACTTAAATTCCTTCGTCATGTTGAACGGACGCGAGTAATTTTGCACCTGATTGATATGAGTGGGATGGAAGAACGAGACCCAATGGACGACTTCCACAAGATTAACGCCGAATTAAGTAAGTATGATGAAGGTCTATTAGATCGACCACAGATTGTTGTGGCGACCAAAATGGATTTGCCAGATTCTGCTGAAAATCTCGAAAAGTTTAAGGTAGAACTCGCTAAAGATGATACGTTGCCACAGAAACCAGAAGTATTTGCAATTTCTTCGGTTACGCATAGCGGATTAACGCAACTAATTAGTCAGACAGCTGATTTATTAGATAAGACGCCACAATTCCCAATTAAGGGATTGGACGATCTGGAAACCGATTACGACGTCACAACGGAAGTCGGTCCAGACTTTGAAATTGAACAAGATGAAGATGGCACTTGGATTTTAACTGGTCATAGGATTGAAAAGCTATTCCAAATGACTGATTTGAGCCACGATGCCAGCTTAAACCGATTTGCTCGACAGATGAGAGGAATGGGAATCGACGATGCGCTTCGTGAAAAGGGTGCTAAAAACGGCGATTCAGTCCAGATTGATACGTTTACTTTTGAATATGTAGAATAATCTTTGATTTAAAAAATTTGTAGGATGGGGATTTTTGATGAAAGAGTCAAAGGGAAGACGGTTAGCACATAGCCGCTACATCACTGGATTTGATGGCATTAGAACCCTTGCAGTTATAGGCGTTATTGTCTATCACTTATTACCTTACAAGATGCAGGGTGGTTACTTAGGGGTTCCAATTTTCTTCGTTGTTTCAGGTTATTTAATAACCGATTTATTGCTGCAAGAATACGAGCAAAATCACAAAATTGATGTTTGGGCGTTTTATGTACGACGGCTGAAACGATTGTACCCCGCGTTGGTGACGATGGTACTATCAACGGCTGCCTACATTACACTCTTCCAACGCTCGCTGTTAAAGGGACTGCGAGACATCATTTGGACGAACTTGCTATATATCTATAATTGGTGGGAAATCGATCATGGTCAATCGTATTTTGACCGTTTCAATGGTGAATCTCCGTTTACCCACCTGTGGTCACTTTCAATTGAAGGACAGTACTACTTAGTATGGCCGGTTTTACTGATTGGACTATTGTGGGCCTTCAAACAGCGGAAACAAATCTTTTATCTCTTGATGTCACTTACCGTTTTATCGGGTGCTTGGATGGCGACTCTGTCATTAACGGGTGCCAGTTCAAACCGCCTGTATTACGGGACAGATACTCGCCTCTTTGCTATTTTATTCGGGGTTGCGTTGGCGGTCGTTTGGCCAGCTACTAAATTAAAGGCTGAAATATCGCAGCGTTCCCGACTAATTATGGATGCGTTAGGAATTGTGAGTTTAATCGGCATCGGATGTATGTTCTTTACCTTAGCCGGTCAAAGCAAGTTTACCTACTTGGGAGGGATGTTCATCTTCACCTTCCTGTCAGCCATTTTAGTGGGGACTATTGCCCATCCGGGTGCCGACATGAACCGCCTCTTTACTAATCCAGTCTTTGATTGGATTGGTAAGCGTAGTTATGGTATTTATCTCTACCAGTTTCCAGTGATGATTTTTTACGAAACCAAGGTGACTAACATTGCGGCGCATCCGCTACTTAACGCCTTGATTGAGGTTGTCATTATCCTAATTATTAGCGATTTGTCTTATCGCTATTTGGAACGACCATTCAGACGTTACAATTATTCTCACCTTAAAGGCTCAATTGTTAAACTGTTTAGCAAAGAGTCACCTTATGGCTGGAAACGCCTTTGGGCTGTGCTGGCTGCCTTTATTTTGGTTGTTGCGATGACGGGTGCTGTAACAAAACCCACTAAGAGCAGTGTGGACAATGAAGCACTTCAATCAAAAATTAAAGACAATTCAAAAGAAGTTGCCAAACGTAACAAGGCGCTTGAAAAGAAGCGAGCGGCAATGAAGGTTGAAAGCAGCGCAAAGAAAGAATCAGAGGCAACCGAAAAGCTCACAGGTAGAGACAAAGAGTTGGCTACCGAGTTTAATCTGACTAAAACTCAGATAATGACAGCTAAGCAAATGCCGGTTACGGCTGTGGGTGATTCTGTGATGATTGACGTTTCAACCGACCTGCAGAAGATTTTCCCTCAAATGATTGTTGATGGAAAAGTTGGTCGACAGGTTTGGGACTCGATGGATGTTATCAAGAACCTTAAGGCCAGGGGACAGCTCAGCCAGACAGTTCTGATGCACCTAGGTACTAATGGTCCAATGACCAGTGATCAGCTGAATGACATTTTGAATGAAATTGGTCCTGATCGGAAAGTTTACTGGGTAAATGCACACGTTCCAACCCGAAACTGGGAAGGCTCAGTTAACAGAACGCTTGATGAAGCAGCCAAGAAGAATGATAATCTGACCATTATTGATTGGCACAAATTAAGTGAAAATCATCAGGATTGGTTCTACAAAGACAATGTTCATCCTAACCCAACTGGTAATCGTAACTATGCAACCCTTGCGACCCAGGTTATGACGAATCCGGATAACAATAAAAAAGCGCAAAAATAAAAGAATCGTTAGCTCAATGAAAATTGAACTAACGATTTTTAAATTGATTATTTAAAGGAAACGGTAAGTGCCGGTGGTGTAGCAGAAATCTGAGTGCCAGATTCATTGTAACCACCTGAAAAACTGATAGTTGCGGGTGACACAGCTTTTAAGTTATTGCTTGGGAGTAATGCCATAGCGGTAAACGTTTTTAATGAATTGGCCGCAATCTGTTGGCCAGCGCTTGAGTCACTGAGGCCGGCCGCTGAAGTGATGATTGCTTTGTTGGCAAACTTAATTTGTTTAATGCCATCAATCAAAATAGGCTTGTTTAGCCGATTGGTGACCTTGAACTTTAGTTGGAGTGTCGTATAAGGATTACTCAGTTTAACGAGCGAGAAGGCAGACTGCGCGGCTTTTAAGGCAGCCTTGGTGGTTGGCTTGTTCGAATAGACTCGTTGTGAAACTAAACTGTATTCGAGCTGTTTGTTTGCAGTCTTACGGGACTGTCGCTGTTCCTTCTTTAGCGTGAGTTTGGTGCCGTACGGATCATAACTGAACTCGTTAAGCTTGGTCAATTTACCACTTTTGACATAGTTTTTATTTTGTTGATCTGACTTTGGTACAGAGAAATTGGCGGCATCACGATTGGATGAAGCCGTTGAAGAGCTGGACTTGGCAGCTGAAGAAGCGGATGAAGTCGTCGCTTCGCTGGAGGCTGACTGCTGTGGCTTAGATTGATTGGCTTGGTGGCAACCAGCCAGTAAAATGACGGGCAGTGCTAACATGAGGACTAAACTTTTTTTCATGGTTATTCTCCTAGTCGATTATGAGTTGATTGCCATCCTGCTTGAAGCCATAAACGCGCTCCAGAGTCTCTTTTTGAGCAAAAAGGGTGGCAGTTTGAGGCAGGGTGGTTGTTTTACTGATAAATTCAGCGAGGTGCATTGGTACCCCTGAGGTCGCTATTAACTTGAATTGTTCATCGTCAAGTTCGATGGCTGTGATTGGGCGGATAGATTTGTCGATACTGAGGCATAATAGTAGCTCTGGATCAAGATCACGAGCCATTAGTTGGAAGTCAGTTAAGCGCATTTTATCCTCCAATTCTGTGATTAAAAACCGCTTTTTACTATATGTATGCTACAATTGATAGGACAAAAATGAAAGTAAAAAGTTTAAAAAAGAACCCAAATTATGGTATTTAGAAAAGGAAAAATAGTATGCAGTTAGAATTTTTAGGGACCGGTGCGGGCGTCCCTGGTAAGTTTAGAAATGTGTCGAGTACGGCACTTAAGCTCTTAGAGGAGCGGAATTCAGTTTGGTTATTTGACTGTGGTGAAGGGACCCAACAGCAAATTCTCCGAACAACCTTGAAACCCAGAAAAATCGATAAAATTTTTATTACCCATTTACACGGTGACCATATTTTTGGCTTACCCGGTTTACTGAGTAGCCGTTCATTCCAAGGCGGCGAAACCCCATTAACTATTTACGGACCAAAAGGAATTAAGACTTTTGTGATGACGAGTTTGCACGTCACTGAAACGAAACTTTCCTACTACATTAATTTTGAGGAATTAGATACTCCCGGCTTAATCTATGATGACGACAAGTTTAGCGTTTATGCTGAGCCATTGGACCACAAGATTGCTAGCTTTGGCTACCGGGTCGTCGAAAAAGATCATCCAGGTGAGTTGCTGGTGGATAAGGTAAAAGCCGAAAATGTTCCATTTGGTCCACTTTACGGCAAACTCAAAAAGGGTGAAACCATCGAATTGCCTGATGGTCGTGTGCTTAACGGAGCTGACTTCATTGGTGCCTCACAAAAGGGGCGTATCGTGACCTTTATTGGGGATACCCGTAAGAATGATAACATTGCTAAATTAGCTAAAAATGCCGATGTTTTGGTTCACGAAAGTACTTTTGGTAAGGGTGAGGGCGAACTCGCTTACAGTTACTATCACTCAACTAACATTCAAGCCGCTCAAGTGGCAAAGAAGGATCACGTTAAGAAGTTGCTGTTGACGCATATCTCAGCACGATATACGGCGCAAATGGCCCGTGATTTAGAAAAAGAAGCAAAAAAAATCTTTGCCGATACTAAGGTTGTTAAAGATTTTGATGAAATTGAAGTTCCTTTTGACAAGGCTCGGCGCGTTTAGAGCCAGACTGCTAAAGGAAACTGGTGGGGAGCGACTAATCAGTTGATAAAATCTCAGTTTAAATGGAATGTGAAAAATGTTGATCAGCCATCCGAACAAGCCTTACAATTTTCAGAAGCATTGGGAATCGACCCAATTATCTGTCAAATTTTATTGAACCGAGGTTACGGAACTGAACAGGAAATGCAAGATTTTCTCAATCCAAGCCCGGAGCAGTTACATGACCCATTTTTAATGAATGATATGCAACGAGGGGTCGACCGGATTGAAACCGCCATCGAAAACGGCGAAAAGATCACCGTGTATGGTGATTATGATACTGATGGGGTAACAAGTACGTCCATCATGTTTGAGGCGCTACAAACGCTTGGTGCCCAAGTTGATTACTTTATTCCTAATCGGTTTAAGGACGGATATGGTCCTAACGTGGCAGCTTTTAAAACTATTGTTGAAAACGGCACGACACTAATCGTGACGGTTGATAATGGTGTGTCTGGTCATGATGCGATTGCTGCTGCGAATGAATTAAATTGTGATGTTGTGGTGACGGATCACCATGAATTACCAGAAACCTTGCCGGATGCCTATGCGATTATTCATCCTCGCTATCCAGGACACGAGTACCCATTTGGTGGTTTATCGGGTGCTGGGGTCGCGTTTAAAGTAGCGACGGCATTATTACAGGAAATTCCACAAGAAGCTCTGGATTTAGTGTCCATCGGAACGGTGGCGGACCTTGTACCGCTAGTGGGTGAAAACCGCGTCCTTGTTTATTACGGCCTGCAAGCTATCACGCAAACCGAACGGCCAGGCTTATCTGCTTTGATGAAGGAAGCCGGCATTAACCTTGAGACTTTCAATGAACAGGGAATTGGTTTCGGCATTGCCCCTCGCTTGAATGCGCTAGGCCGGCTAAATGATGCAACGCCTGCGGTCGAACTGCTAACAACGTTTGACGACGAGCGGGCTAGTGAGTTGGCCAAGGACGTGGAAAGTCAGAATAAGGAACGCCAAGCCCTTGTTAAGCAAATTAGTGCTGAAGCGGAAAAACAAGCTGAAAATGCTGACAATCAACAACGACAGACCTTAGTGATTTCTGGTGAAAACTGGCACGAAGGGGTCTTGGGGATTGTTGCTAGCAAAATTGTTGAGAAGACGGGTAAGCCAACCGTCGTTTTAAATGAAGATCCGACTACTGGACACGCAAAGGGCTCCGGCCGAAGCGTCGATGGGTTTGACCTGTTTGTAGCATTTGATTCTCACCGTGATTTGATGGTGAATTTTGGTGGCCACGAAATGGCTGTCGGCATGACAACCACGATTGCCAATTTGGATCAGGTGAAAGCGGCTTTCGAACAAGCAGCCATTGATCAAAAGCTCAGCGAGCAGGAGCAATCCCAAGTCAAAGTTGCGGCGACTCTGGATCTTAATACGGTAAAACCTGATTTTTATGACTTGATTAAGAGTTTAGCACCGTTTGGAACCGATAATCCGGAACCATTATTCCGCTTTGATCCTGACAGTATCAGTTCTGTGACTGAAATGGGTGCGGATAAGAGCCATTTGAAATTTAAACTAGTTCAAAACGGGGCGTCTCTAGATGCCATTGCCTTTGGTAAGGGCTCGCTTGGCGGCGCCGTTAAAAATGGCCCAACCGAAACTGAGATTATTGGAAGCTTGGATGTCAACGTTTGGCGAGGTCGTTCCAATCTTCAGGTCATGGTTCGCGACATCCTGGTTAAGGGGATTCAAATTGTTGATACTCGGACGAGTCAATTGGCTGAATCGATGTTTCAACAAGAAGGTATTTACGTTTTCTTCCACAAAAAGATTCAGGAACAATTAGCGCCATTTTTGAAAAATGGAGCGGTTGGCATGAGTATCGATGAAGTGACGCAGACGGAAATTCCTGAAGATCCCACAATTTTATTGGTCGATTGTCCGGATGATTTAGGCGACTTAAAACGCTTGTTTGCTGCAGTGACGCCTAGTATGGTGATCACGTACTTTTATAAGAAACGGCAGATTTCGGATTTGGGGATGCCAGATCGCGAACAATATGCTAAACTATTTAAGTTCGTAAAGACACATCAAAATGTCGATATTGCTCATCAATCAGGTGAGTTAGCCAAGTATTTACAAATTGACCAAAATAGTTTAATATTCATGATTCAGGTTTTCTTCGAAGTTGGCTTTTTGACGGTCAGCGATGGGATCATGAATCCGGTCAGAAATCCACAAGCGACAAACTTGAAGGATGCGCCGAGTTATCAACTGAGAGAACAACAGATACTAACAGAAAAACAACTATTGCAAAGCGATACAACCAGTTTGAAATCTTGGTTGCAAGCTCAGATTGTTTAATGACTAAAGGAGTTGCTATTTAATGGCATTGGATTTCACCAAATACATTGCGAGTGTGCGCGATTACCCTGAAGAAGGAATCGTTTTTAGAGATATTTCACCTTTGATGGCTGATGGTCAAGCCTACAAAGAAGCAATTGGTCAGCTGGTTGATTATGCAAAGGACAAGGATGTTGACATGGTTGTTGGACCAGAAGCCCGTGGCTTTATCGTTGGTTGTCCTATCGCTTACGAATTGGGCATCGGGTTTGCACCAGCCCGTAAAGAGGGTAAGTTACCTCGTGAAACGGTTAAGGCAACCTATGATTTAGAGTACGGCCAATCCGCACTTTACCTTCATAAGGACGCTATCAAGCCAGGCCAAAAAGTTATCGTTACCGATGATCTTCTTGCTACTGGTGGGACTATTGGCGCTACAATCAAATTGGTTGAAGAACTAGGTGGTATCGTTGTTGGAACTGCCTTTATCATTGAATTAAAGGATCTTCACGGTCGTGACAAGATCGAAGGATACGATATTTTTAGTTTGATGGAATATTAAAAAAATAGTACCTAATAAGCCTTGGCAACCTTGGCATTAGCCGATAAAATTGCTATACTTATTAAGTACTTTTCTTATGGAGAGTTGGCAGAGTGGTAATGCACCGGACTCGAAATCCGGCGAACCGGCTTATACCGGCGCGCAGGTTCAAATCCTGTACTCTCCTTTTTAGAACGCATAGGAACACTTGATAAAAAATAAGAACCTTGCTAAATCAACGTTTAGTGGGGTTCTTATTTTTTAGAAAGTATAGGAAAACACTAGAAAATGAAATCATTTGGCACAAATTTGTACCAGAATATGTTGAAAGAATACCCACATTATCCCGTATAATGGTATCTAGGGTAGGAATCACAGAATAAGTTGAAATCTTCGATTGGTTTTTCTAAATTGCTATTGTACACACGAATCACTGGTAGTAATTGGGAGAGTTTATTATCTCTGATTGGCTTAGGAGATGAAGTACGTGGATATTAATATCAACTATCGAAAAGAATATTTACACCGAATTGCTCAGGCTATTTTTAAAGATGGGCAGGTCGAACGAGGCAGACTGGATGTTATTGATGAACCGGATGATGAGTATTCAGACTTTTATTTCGTGATAACAACAGATTCTGATAGCTTCACCTTTTTAGGCAAAGAAGTAGATTCGATTACATTGGCAAATTCTATAATTAATCCGAACAGAAATTAAAAAGCCCAAAGCAATCACTTACAATGGTAGTAGCTAATTCCAACCAATATAGGGAGTGATTACT
>NZ_BBJM01000038.1 GCF_000740055.1 Secundilactobacillus oryzae JCM 18671
GATAGTGGTTTTACTAAAGCCTGAATAATCGGCAATATATTGAAGTGAGTGCTTTTCATGATGAAGTGTTTCGATGACAACGCGGTCTTCAAATGATAGTAGATTGTAAAATTAATCCGAACGCTGTTCGGACAAAAAAGATCAGCTTCCTCTAAAATGGTGTTTACCACAAACCCATCTTTTAGGAGCTGATCTTTTGTCTAGTATAACCTATTTTGAACGAATTAAAATCGAAACTTTTTGTGAACTAGGGCTGTCCAATATCCAAATGGGCGATCACGATGTGGTCGGAAAACTAAACTGAGTGACGAATTAAAGCAAACCATTCTAAACCATTTACGTCTAAGCTGGTCACCAGAAATGATTGCTCACGAATTTAAACTAGCTACTAAATCTATTTACAATTGGTTAAATCAGGGGAAAATTGATTTCCCCTGGAATGATCTACCTGAACATGGCGTACGTTGACCAACGGTCCAAGTATAACCAATCATTAGGTCAGTCAATTGAAAAACGACCAAGCGTAATTAATCAACGTAATCGCATCGGTGACTTTGAAATGGATACGGTTGTTGGCCCTCGAGGACATAGTAAGGCAGTTTTATTAACTTTACTCGATCGTAAATCACGTTTTCTTTGGGCTAACCAGCTAAAAGATCGGACAGCAGCAACTGTTAATGAAGCACTAACTAAGTTTCTAACAACTTTTAAGCGGCCTGGTTTCATTTGAACCACGGTAAGGTATCCAGGGTCTATTACTGTCATGCTTATGCCAGCGGCTGAACGCGCTAGTAATGAACGCTTTAATCGGAACTTACATTATTTTTACCCTAAAGGGACTTGTTTTGAGCACATTAGTGCTCAAGATTTGACAACTCTGTTACTCCAAATTAACCAAAGACCGCTTAAAGTACTCAACTGGCAAACACCTTGCCAAGTCATGCTGACTAATTTGTCAAAAAATTTGGATTAAAGTTGCAATCTACCGAATTAATTATGGCTCGTCAATTCGACAGCAAGACCAGCCGTCGGATTGCCAGTAACCTTCATCGCAACTCTAGTACGATCAGTCATGAGTTGAAATGTGGAACGGGTTGTCAAATTGGTGCTAATCATCAGCCTTTTAAGACCTACTTTGCGGATAATGCTCAATTGATTTATGACAACCATCGGATGGCCTGTCGCGCTGTAAGTTAGGTGTTAAGGGTACCTGAATTCTTCCGCCAATTAGTGTTTGGATTGCATTGTAAGCCGCGTATTCACAGTGTTGATTCCTTTGTACACTGGTTCAAAATGAACCAACCGGAACTACCATGTCCGTCGACGGCCGCTTAGAACTGACTAACAGTGAAGTTGCGCCGACGGGTAAAGTCATCTCGCAAGACTCACAGCCGCATGAATAATCGTCCTTTAGTGAAGCTGAAAATACCAATAGTGGGCTCATTTTAGCCACCTCGCATGAACTTTCCAACACAATTTTTAGCTCAATCAGACCTTTAACTAATTTACCTGATTGTTGCAATTACTATATGTAGTGCTATAATGTCATTCTAACCACCATATATAGAAAAAGGACGATGATTAGTTACGGAAACCATAAATATCCTCTACATCAGCTTGAGTGGCAACACAAAATATTTTGTTAGCAGACTGACAACATACTTTGAGAAAGAACGTCATGTTCGGGTTAGTTCCATTAATGTTAAAGAACACCCTGAATTCACCACTCTTGACCAGCCGTTTGTTACCTTCCTACCAGCCTTTCTTAAAGGTGGTAATGGGGTTAATGACGGTTATACTGAAATATTAACTACTATTTTGGGAGATTACCTCGCGTACGAAGGCAATTACCAGCATTGCTACGGTATTATCGGTAGCGGTAATCGTAATTTTAATAAGCAGTTTGCACTCACGGCTAAACAATATGCTAAACGCTTCGATTTTCCTTACATTACCGATTTTGAGCTACGTGGCACCGCACACGACATTCCTCGCATTGCCGATGCCATCTTAACCTATCGCAATCAATTTTGTTTTCAAACAACAAAGGAGTAATCCCTAATGGTAACTAGCACCCCAGAAATGGAAAATACCTATTTTTACTTAAATAACCTCGTAAACATCCCTGTCGACGGAGAAATTCCGCTATATTACGATCAAGAAGCCCTCAAGGCCTATTTTGAAGAGACGGTCGAACCAAAGACTAAACAATTTGATTCATTGGATACCAAATTAAACTACTTAGTCGACGAAGATTACATTGATCCAGATATCTTGAATCAGTATTCCCACGAATTTGTGCGGTCCTTGTTCGACCGAATGAAAGACCATCACTTCCATTTCCGCAGCTTTCTCGGCGCGTACAAGTTTTACACACAGTACGCCATGAAAACCAACGACGGACAACAATTCTTGGAAGGCTTTATCGACCGTGTTGTCTTCAATGCTCTCTACCTTGCAAACGGTGATGAGCAACTTGCTAATGACGTTGCCGATGAATTAATTTCACAGCGTTACCAGCCCGCCACTCCTACTTTTCTCAACGCGGGGAAAAAGCGCCGCGGAGAAATGGTGTCGTGTTTCCTAATTGATATGGCCGATTCCATGCTCTCTATTGGCCGTGGCGTTAATTCCGCCCTTCAACTATCACGGATTGGCGGTGGCGTCGGTGTTAACCTGTCAAATCTCCGTGCCTCAGGCGATCCTATCAAAAAAATTGCCAACGCCTCGTCCGGGGTTGTACCAGTGATGAAGTTACTTGAGGACTCATTTAGTTACAGTAACCAGCTTGGTCAACGTAACGGTGCCGGAGTGGTTTATCTCAACGTCTTCCATCCCGATATTTTACATTTTCTGGATACTAAAAAAGAAAATGCGGATGAAAAAATTCGGGTGAAGACCCTGTCCCTCGGGCTGATCGTTCCCGATAAATACTATGAATTGCTCAAGACTAACGAACCGATGTATCTTTTTAGTCCCTATGACGTTGAACGCGAATACCACACGCCATTTGCCTACATTGATATCACGAAGGAATATGACAACATGGTTGCCAACCCGAATATCGAAAAATCGGTCTTTAACGCCCGGAAGCTAGAACAAAAGATTTCTCAACTCCAACAAGAATCTGGGTATCCTTACATCTTGAACATTGATACGGCGAACCGCACGAACCCTGTCGACGGCAAAATTATTATGAGTAATCTCTGTAGTGAAATTCTCCAGCCCCAGGAACCCTCAGAACTTGATGATGATCTATCGTATAAGACCATTGGTACCGATATTTCATGTAACCTCGGATCAACTAATATTATGAATATGATTGATTCGCCAGACTTTGGTCGCTCGGTTGCGGTCGCCGTTCGCGCGCTCACCCTCGTGACCGATACAACCAACGTCAAGGAAGTCCCAACCGTTAAACATGGTAACGAACTTTACCATACGATCGGATTGGGTGCCATGGGTCTGCATACCGCCCTTGCACGCCACCAAATTGAATATGGCTCATCAGAAGCCCTTGAGTTTACGGATGCTTACTTCCTAGCCTTAAACTACTATTCACTCGTCACGAGTAACCAAATTGCACGCGAACGTCACAAAACCTTCGCCAAATTTGAGCAATCAAAATACGCCGATGGTAGTTACTTTGATCAATACCTGAACGCCGACTTTGAATTTAAGAGCACTAAAGTTGCAGAGATTTTCAAAAACATTAAATTACCATCTGTTGCCGACTGGGAGGCCCTCAAACAGGCCGTCATGGCGGATGGTCTTTACCATCGTAACCGACTTGCCGTGGCACCGAATGGTTCTATTTCGTACGTCAATGAAACGAGTGCGTCACTTCACCCAATCACACAATTAGTAGAACAACGGCAGGAAAATAAAGTGGGATCAATCTTCTACCCGGCACCCTACCTGTCTAACGAAACTTTGCCCTACTACACGCCCGCATATGATATCGACCAACGCAAAATCATCGATACCTATGCCGTAGCGCAAAAACACATTGATCAAGGCATGAGTCTGACACTGTTCATGCGTTCAGTTTTGAAACCCGACCTTTACGAGTGGAAGGACAATGACAACTTGAAGATGACGACCCGGGACCTTAACCGGTTACGGAATTACGCCTGGACCAAGGGCATCAAGTCACTTTACTACATTCGAACATTCACAGAAGACGATGAAATTAAAACGGCAAATGAATGTGAATCATGTATGATCTAGGAAATTCATTTGGGGTCTTACCGGCCGTTTAACACACCGGCATACGTTATTGGGTCACAAGACCCATATACCCATGAATCCTAATTAAGGAGACGAACAAATAACGATGGACTATTTATACTACAAAGCAATTAACTGGGATGATATTAAAGATAATTTCGATAAATACATGTGGGAACGACTCACCACTAACTTTTGGTTGGACATTCGGATTCCCATCACGAATGATCAAACGGCTTGGCAACAGCTATCAGATACTCAACAACAGGCCATTACTCGTATGTTGGCAGGTACATCAATGTTAGCCGTCTACCAATCAGAAGTTGGCACCCCTGCTATTCGCCACGATCGGAGAACTCAACAAGAAGAATCCGTATTAAACACCATTACCTTTATGAAATCAGTCCATGCCAAAAGCTGTACGACCATTTTCCGGGCTCTGATTCCGGGTAACGGCGATGAAAGTTTTACTTGGGCAGATGATAATGCCAATCTGCAAGCTGAAATCGACCAACTCGCTCAAACGAGCATCAATGGCACGGCTTTACAAAAAAAAGCCCTTTTTATTTTGACCGAAACTGGCCTTTCATTTGGTAAATATTGGACAACCCTTCAAACCCATTCTCTCGTCAATACCTACCAAATGTTGGCCAATATTCTTCGTGGAAGTGCCATCTTTAGTGCCTATGTCGGCTACAAATTTCACCTTGGGTTTGAAGACCTCGCGTCAAGTGACCAAGCCGAACTGCAGCATTGGATTAACACCCAGTTTGATCAACTCATGCAAACCGAAAAAGATTTCTTAGAAGCTAACCTTGACGATGCCACCGAAGCCATCAATCTGGCCTCCTATGGTGCCAATCATGCATTAATGTCACTTGGCTTTAACGCTGTCTACGAAGTTCAACCGTCTTCACTAGTGGCGCAACTCAAAGAACTGATGATTGACCAAAATCAATTCTTGCAACAGGTAACGGCTGCAAACAATGAATCGGACACTGAAAAAATGACCGATGACGACTACGACTTTTAAGGAGTATTCAACTAATGAGCTATAAAACAATTAATTGGGACATCATCGAAGACGAACTTGACGAATATGTATGGGATAAAGCAACGGCACAATACTGGCTGGATACGCGAGTACCTGTTTCTAATGATTTACGGGACTGGCGGACACTCTCTGGCACCGAAAAATCGGTTATCAATCGGGTTGTGGGTGGATTAGCCTTGCTGGACACACTCCAATCCGAAGAAGGAGTCGACGTGATGCGGCCCGACGTTCGGACACGAAAAGAAGCAGCAGTCCTCAATGACTTTTTGATGATGGAGTCAATTCATGCCAAAAGTTACGGCACTATTTTGACATCTTTGAACGATCAAGCCACTGTTGACGAAGTGTTTAAGTGGATGAACAATAATCCCCGAATGCAATACAAAGCCAAACGGATCAATGATATTTATCAAACGGGAAACAACCTTGAAAAGAAAGTCGCAAGCGTCTTTCTTGAAGGAATTTTGTACTACACCAACTTTTTTACCCCACTTTGGTACCGTGGTAACAATAAGCTGGCAAATCTTTCTGAAGTCATCAAACTAGTGATCCGCGATGAATCTGTTCATGGTACCTACCTCGGCTACAAATTCCAATTGGGATATAACGAGCTATCAGTGACTGAACAAAAACCATTCAAAAAGTGGATGGATGAGTTGCTCGATGATCTCCTTGAGAACGAGTTTGCGTTCACCGAAGAAGTCTACGCGCCGATTGGTTTAGCGGAAGACGTTAAACAATTCGTTCACTACAACGCCAACAAGGCGCTCCAAAATATGGGCTTCGAATCTCGCTTCCCCAATGCTGAGATTAAAGATATCAACCCAATCGTAATGAACGGAATTTCAACCGAAACGGCCAATCATGATTTCTTTTCACAAGTTGGTGCTGGCTATCTAATGGGTAATGCTGAAGCTATGAGTAGCGGCGACTATGACTTCTAACATAGGCTTCTAGGCATAATTCAAATTTAAAAAAGCCAATGTCCACAGGAGATATTAAAGGTGCCTCTGTCAACCGGTGTTGACGAAGTTATATTTAGAAACCAATTTATTTACGAATTGGTTTCTTTTTTCGATTTTGATTCCAATCCCGAATTCGATAAATAAAGGTTTTCCAGTTCTTGTAATCATACGCTGTTCTTTTGGTTTGCTTGATTTTACAGTTCACACCTTCTGCGAAATCATTTGATACCCGTCCGTAGTCATATTTTTTATGAGTTGTACCCGAGTTTGATTCAAAGCTTGTACGGCCATTTGAGCAAGATGAAGGTTATCCACGATCAGTTTGGCGTGTGGAAAGAGTGTTCGAAGAGCAGGTTGATATTGAGAATTAAAGTCCATGACAACCCGAGTTACGCGCTCACGATGACGTTTAGAATAACAATTGAGAAAGAAATTTTTAATATCAGCATTCTTACGCCATGGTAAAACTGTAATGTTGGGCACCCGCCGCAATAAAACTCATTTGTTCACCAGTCGAAACTCGTCGATACAAAGCATAGTTGGGAGACCGTTGAAAGCTGGTTGGGTGCCTTGTCCGAGTAACGTTATTCGGCGACTAATCGTATTGGTCGAGACATTGTATTGAGCCGCAATGCTCGCCATCGTACGGTCTTCAGTTAATAATGGATCAATGGCATGAAGACTGTTTTCAGATACTTGATGATGCTTTTTAACCAGTGTGGTCGTTGCTAAACTACTTTTACCACAGCTTTTATAGATAAATCGCTACTTCTTTAAGTTAAGAATGATGGTCTGTTCGCTAATTCTAGAAACTCTGATATAAAGCCATTCTTAACCATGGAACGTTTGCCACAACGTGCGCAAACAGTAACCGGATACATTGGCTTCGCAAGCACTTGTAGGCTTCCGTTAGTAGCTTCTTGAACAACTAAATCAGTAATATTTGGGTCTTTAATTTGGAGCAGTACTTTAGAGTAGAATGGTCTTGGGACATATCTGACACTCGCTTTCAATTGGTTTTGGTCGACTCGATTGTAGCACAGGACGATATGTCCTTTTTTTATCCGTAAACACCAAATATCATAGAGACATAATTAATAGAACAAGTAAAGTCACAACTTAACAGTTGTGGCCTCTTTTTTGATACTGTATAATTAAAGGGTTAGAACCGTGTCATTACTTAATGACATAAGTAAGGAGATAAAAAGATGAAATATGCCTATGCGCGGGTCATTACCACTGATCAAAAATTAGCAAATCAAATTGAGTTACTAAAATTGGCAGGAGCAGAAAAAATCTTTCAAGAAAAGTTTACCGGCACAACTACCGAACGACCGGAGTTTCAAAAACTGTTGCGCGTTCTAAAAACAGGCGATACTTTGATTGTCACTAAGTTGGATCGGTTTGCACGGAACACACGCGAGGCCTTAGCCATTATACAAGAGTTGTTTAAAGAAAATGTCAAAGTTAACATTTTGAATATGGGCTTAATTGACAATACGCCGACTGGACAACTAGTCTTTACAATATTTAGCGCCTTTGCGCAGTTTGAACGCGATATGATTGTCACGCGAACACAAGAAGGTAAATTGTATGCCAAGCAACATGATCCGTTGTTTCGGGAAGGGCGACCGAAAACGTATTCCGATGAACAGATCAAATTTGCTTATGAGTTACGACAACAGGGGATGACTTATAAGATGATTGAACGAAAGACGGGGATTAGTAAACGCACGCAACAGCGACGATTTAAATTAGTTAAAAACAATATATTTTAAAACTGTTTACACCATACCAAAAGGGGCTTCGAATACGAGGCCCCTTTTAGATTTAGCTATTAATCCGTATTAAAGTTAATGGCTAGCTCCCAGTTCAACCTTTTATTTACAATCTACCGAATACTAAAAAGCCTGATCCCAATCGGAATCAAGCTTTATTTTTTAATGCTTATTCGGTTCTAATAAATGTGCTACACATTCAATCATCATTCCGGCGAACATCATGTACATGGCGAAATCCATATTCATTTTCAGCATGCCAACTAGGCCGATGATGTAAATGATGAGGACGATTAAATGGACTAATTTCATTTAGTTGACCTTTTCGATTTTACCAACCGCGATTGGTAACGTAACGTGGGCATCGAAGTGACCGACCATTCCGGCTACGGATTCTGGCAAGTCGAGGGATGCGGGCACACCGTGAATGTAAACCACACGCTTGTCGAGTTGAAGGTCTTTGCTACCAAAGGCTTTTTCGAAGTTAGCCTGTAGCTCAGGTAGGGGAACCACTTTGGTGTAAGAGAAGTGACCCTTGTCGTCCGAAACGGGGTAGCGGTCGTGAGGAATATCCATATGTTCAGGAGCATCGTCAAACGGTACCATTGTTGTACCAGAAACGGCTTCTGTTTCCATCAAATCAACAAAGCCGTCATGGTTGGCGTCTTGTGCTTCAGTTGCAATTGCAGCTGATTTGCCATCTGGGAAGCCATGGAAATGTTCCCAATGCTCAGTGTTAGCGGGCGTGTCGAACATTTCAATCGTGATGGTCAATTGATCATTTTCCTCAACAAATGTTGCGGTACCGTGAGCACTTGAGCCAATTTGCTTGTCGTTTAATGGGACGATTTCTGCTTGATATTTAGTCATGATAAAATTCCTCCTCTGATTAACTGTCCCTAGTGTATAATCAAAACCAGGAAAATAAATTGATATATGTCAATTTTTGGAGGGCGTTATGGAAAAACATTCTGCATTCGAGTGCGTTAAATCAGCACCAATTTTTATTGGACTGGACGATGAAACGCTCAAAAAATTAACCACTATTTCAACGCATCAAGAATACTGTCCAGCAGGAACGACCCTGTATGAGGCGGGATCTTATGTCGATCGGTTGCTCGTTGTTGATAAGGGTCGTATCAAAGTGTATCGCTTGGATGAGGATGGGCAGGAGCAAATTCTCTACTTTTTAGATGGTCATGCGGTTGATAGTGAGGCGGCGTTGTTCACAAATGCCACACACCATAATTTTGCGGAAACGGTTGAGGATTCGCTAGTTTGCTCGATTCGCAAATCGGATTTTCAGCAATTATTGGAAGAAACACCGTCACTAGCCGTCAGTATTATCAACGCATTTGGTAATCGGCTGACCGATTTGGAAAATCGGAGTGCTCGCTATGGCACGTTAACCGCGCATGACCGACTAGCCCAGTACCTAGAGGACACAGCCGGACAAATTGGGAGTCGCTACTTCAAACTCCCCTTGAGCAAACGGGACCTGGCAAACTGGTTGAACATCACTCCTGAAACACTGAGTCGTCAATTTTCTAAATTGACTCAGGAGGGCACAATTGAAATGGCGGGAAGAATGATTAGACTGCTTTAATTAGCTTTCACAAACACTAACTTATCAGTTGTTGACCATTGCTCATCAAACTGATAATTCAAATGGTCAAAGTGTTTGAGTTGATCGGTGGTTTGCACATTGTTTTCGGCTATGAACCGAACGATTTCGCCACGCGCCATTTTGGCCAGCGTCGCCCGGGTTTTGATTTTACCATCAATTAATTGGCCAAAGACGATATTGATAAACGTGTTATCGGGCTGTAAATAGGGTTGAATCGCCTTGGCATATTCTTGTGAGGCGAGATTGATGATGGGCTCAGTCGCATTGTCACTTAAAGCATCATAAAGTTTGTTGTCCCAAAATTGATACAAATTTTGACCAGCCAGGTTGAGGTCAGACTGCATTTCTAAGCGATAGGGCGTAATTCCGTCAAATGGCCGTAAGATACCGTAAAAGCCGGAGAGAATTCTGAGATTCTCTTCTACATAACGTAGTGCCGGTTCGGTGAACAAATCGGGTGCCATGTATTGATATTGAATGCCGGTAAACGCCATCAAAGCAGGGGTTAGATTGTCTTTTAAATTTAGTTGTTGAAGGCGTTCATAATTCTCGCGAGCGATTTTATCGCTACAATGCCAAATAGTCTGGAGTTCATCGTACGAATGTGAGCGAAGCGCGGCGAGGATGGTCTCGGTTTCTGCTAAATATTGAGGTAGCGCCGTACTGGCAAAGCTATCAGTATCGACTTTCATCTTTTTGGCTGGTGAAATAATAATTTTCATAGTTCGTTCCTTTTACGTAAAATTTCTGATACCAACATAGCACAAATAAGTTAAAAATGTTTCACGTGAAACTCCGTCGTTCATTCGGCTAAATAAGGCGTACAATGAATTCTAACAAATTCATTAGAAAAAGGACCGATTGCCATGAAAATTGAAGAGGGCTATATGCCATTTCGTGAGTATCAAACTTACTATAGAATCGTGGGAGAACCCAGTGATAAGGCACCACTGCTGCTAATTCATGGCGGTCCTGGTTCTTCGCACAACTATTTTGAATTAATGGATGACTATGCTAATACTGGCCGTCAGCTAATTATGTATGATCAAGTTGGCTGTGGAAAATCCTCCTTACCCGAAGATGAAAGTGTTTATGTCAAGGAAACTTGGGCGGAAGAGCTGATTGCGTTGCGTAAGTATCTCCATTTAGATGAAGTACATATGCTGGGTCAATCGTGGGGTGGCATGCTTGAAATGTATTACCTGACGAGCTTCGATCCTAAGGGCATCAAGAGTGTCATGATTGACGGGTCACCAGCCTCAATCAAGTTGTGGACACAAGAACAACACCGCTTAATTTCCTATCTTAGTTATGAGGATCGTGAAGCCATCGCCGAAGCGGAGCGCACTGGTGATTTCACGGGTCCAAAATATTTAGCAGCCAATGACCGTTATATGGAACGTTATTGCTGGGACGACCCCGACGGAAATTCACCAGAGCCCTTACGCCGACCAACGAACGGTAAACGAGCAAGCTTGATTGCTGAAGGGCCAAACGAGTTTACCGAAAATGGTACCATTAGTGACTTCGAGGTGACAGATCAATTGAAGAATATCCACGTTCCCGTTTTAGTCACCAACGGGACCGACGATTTATGTACGCCATTGATTGCGAAATCAGTTTATGATCAGATTCCTGGTGCTAAATGGCACTTATTCGCGAATAGCCGTCACTTAGCGCTACTGGATCAGCACGATGAATTCATTAGCGTACTGGATCATTGGTTAGCCGAAAACGATTAAATCAATTAAGCCGACATCCACGGATGTCGGTTTTACTTTGGCCCTAAAAGTGGGATATGATAGGAGAACAATTTACACGTTGGAAAAATAATTTAATTTGAACGGAGTACGAAATGACGTTAGTTTTAATCATTTTAATCGCCCTTTTTGGCGCCTTAGTCCGAACGGTTTTTGGATTTGGAGAAGCGTTGGTCACGATGCCATTGTTAGCCTTAGTTGGTTTTAATATTGAGTCGTCTACCGCTTTAATTGGTATTCTAGGACTCTTGGTGGCCTTGCCAGCAACCTTTAAATACCACACTAAAATTGATTTTGCAGTGGTCCGTCGCTTGGTATTTGGCTCGCTATTTGGCGTTCCGGTCGGGATTGCGTTGATTAAATATGTAGATCGGAGTTTAGTGCTTCATTTGTTTGGCCTATTTCTGATTTGCTATGGCGCCTACAGTTTGATCAAAGTTCTACGGCAGCGACCAACTCAAGCTCATTTGAAAGCAAACGGGTGGGATTATGTTGCTGGGATTATTTCGGGTGCATTAGGTAGTGCGTTTAATAGCCATGGGGTTCCGGTTGTTATTTATGGGACCCTGAAAAAATGGCCAGTAGACACGATGCGCGGTATTCTTCAGGCGCATTTTGTCTGCGTCGGAATTATTGTGGTCGCAAGCCAAATTGCATCGGGATTTTGGTCGTTGGAAGTCATCAAACTACTGATGTTCATCGTGCCACTACTGTTGGTGGTTATTCCATTTGGTAACTGGTTGAGCGCCCATATTGCCAGCCAAACGTTAGTGAAATATATTTATTTGTTATTAATTATTTTCGGGGGCTTATTAGTTTTCCGATAAGACGCGATTACTTTAAAGGGAGAATCCAATCATGAAGCACGTTATAGCGGGGATTGTGGCGCATGTTGACGCCGGAAAAACCACTCTTTCAGAAGCTATGCTGTACCAAACGGGTGAAGTGCGCAAACTTGGACGAGTTGATAATGGTGACGCCTTTCTGGATCCGGATGATCTGGAGAAGAAGCGTGGCATCACCATTTTTTCGCATCAGGCAAACCTAACCTTTCAAAACCTTAATTTAACGCTACTCGACACCCCGGGACATGTGGACTTTGCGAGTCAAACTGAACAAGTTTTGAGTGTGCTGGATTATGCTATTTTAGTGGTTTCGGCTACAGATGGTGTACAGGGCTACACTCGGACGCTATGGCGGTTGCTGGAACGCTATCAGGTGCCGACTTTTATTTTCGTGAATAAAATGGACGTACCGGGCGCCCAACGCGAAACCATTGTGGCAGAGCTACAACGAGAATTGGCTCCAGGGGCACTAGCATTTGGCGAAACGCTGACGCCAGAAACCGAAGAAGAGGTCGCCATGCAGGATAACGACGTATTGGCGAACTACTTAGAAACCGGCGAATTAGCGGACGATACGGTACGCCAGTTAATTCAAACTCGTACCGTTTTTCCCGTATTTTTTGGCGCAGCGCTAAAACTTGAAGGAGTTTCGGAATTGCTGAGCGGAATTGAAAAATGGGCGAACGAAGCACCAGCGAATTCAGAATTTGGAGCCAAAGTTTTCAAAATTTCCCGTGATGAAAAGGGGGAACGGCTGACCTGGTTGCGAGTGACGGGTGGGACGCTTCACCCTAAAGACATTATTTTAGGGGGGCAAAAGGTTAATCAATTGCGCGCTTATAATGGTGTGAAGTCTACGACGCAAACAGAAGTCGTCGCTGGCGGTGTTACGACCATTCCGGGGCTTCATGATACTTATCCCGGGCAAGGAATTGGTGCAGCAACGGATGAGGCGGCACCAACGCTCCAACCGGTGTTGACCTACTCGTTTGACCCCAAAGGCCACGATATTCACGAATGCTTGACGATTTTGCGTGAATTGGAGGATGAAGATCCCCAACTTCACGTGACATGGCAGGAACAACTCCAAGAAATCCAAGTTCAAATTATGGGTGAGATTCAGCTCGAAGTTTTAAAACAACTTTTGTTGGATCGTTACCAGTTAGATGTTGATTTCGGCGAGGGTAACATCTTGTATAAGGAAACCATTGCGGACACGGTTGAGGGCGTGGGGCACTTTGAACCCCTTCGGCACTACGCGGAGGTCCATTTACTCCTTGAACCGTTGTCGGCGGGAAGTGGTCTCGTTTACGATACCAACTGCTCATTGGAAATGTTGACGCATAACTGGCAGCAACAAGTTATCTCTAATTTAAAGGCTAAAACGCAGTTAGGGGTTCTGACGGGTTCACCCATCACCGACATGAAAATCACGCTGGTGGGCGGTCGGTCGCATATTAAGCATACGGAGGGTGGCGACTTTCGGGAGGCGACCTGGCGCGCATTGCGCCAAGGTCTGATGATGCTCAAACAACGGGGAAAAGCTGTTTTATTGGAGCCGTGGTATCGATTCCGCTTGGAAGTTAGTCAGGACCAAGTTGGGCGGGCAATGAACGATATCCAACGCATGAGCGGTACGTTTGAGACGCCAGATGCCACCGATGACAACGCTAAGGCAGTTATCACCGGTGTCGCTCCAGTTGCTGAAATACAACACTATGCGCAAGAAGTTGCGGCGTATACCCATGGAAAAGGGCAGCTAGAATGTTTGGTAGATGGCTATCGACCAGCGCACAATGCCGAAACGGTTGTCACAGAAATGGCTTATGATCCAGTTGCGGATCTGGCTAACACGCCGGGATCCGTTTTCTGCGCGCACGGTGCGGGTTATCCTGTAGCGTGGGACGAAGTACTGTCAGCGGCACATGTCCCTTATTTAAACTAAAAAACATTGTCAGCCAACCGCTTTAATAGCAGGATATACTCCTCTTTGGGTAGACAAGCAAATAATCAAAGCTTGCCTACCTAAGGAGGAGTTTTTCTATGGGCAGAAAAGGTTCTCGCTATACGATTA
>NZ_BBJM01000037.1 GCF_000740055.1 Secundilactobacillus oryzae JCM 18671
ATTCTGGATCATAAGGTTTAACCCGGTCCAACTCATAGCTAATCGTAGCTTTGGCGACGCCTAAGGCGTCAGCCATTACTTGGTAAGATTTATTCCCCTCATTGATCAGTTGTGCTAGTGCGCCACGTTGAAAACGTGATAAAGTAGATGTACCAAAAGTAATCACTCCCTATATTGGTTGGAATTAGCTACTACCATTGTAAGTGATTGCTTTGGGCTTTTTAATTTCTGTTCGGATTAATTATAGAATTTGCCTGAATAATAGAATAATAATATAATTATGATAAAGTTCTCATAATTAGACCAGGTGATACTCGCCGAAGAAGATAGTTCACCGTTTTTACGCAAAATGGAGTTGATAAAATGCTAAAAAGAATGCCTTTTAAGCAATATCTGATTTTATTAGCTAAGGGACTTTTTGTGATGTTACTCATGCTAACGTGGTCTCTGCAACAAGTTGCCGGCCGCTGGATCATGCCAGTAACGCCTATAACAATTTGGACTTTTTTGAGTTGGTTGCTTTGTTATCCAAATTTGCGGGCAAAATTTTCTGATCTGTATAGTAAAAATAATGCAGGGATGGAATCTTACAAGACTAAAGCACTAAAATTACACCAGCAGGACATTTCGAGTAATCATAAGGGATATCGCTGGTCTAGTAATGGTGTAGCGACAAATCCTTGGACGTATAGTCATGATAGTACGCAAAGTACCGATGAAATACTGAATCCAATTTTTGTTTTCTGTGAACATTTATGGATCACCTTTTTATTGATTCTTTGTGGGCCGATAGTGATGGTCGTATTAATGCTGACAAAACTCGGCAAGTCTTTACTGCATAAACTAGGGTAAATTAAGCTTTTGAAAGACACACTAATTTATCACTTAATCTCCACAATCCAGAGATGGTTTGTGGGGCTTTTTTGTTTTCATGAAAAACTTATGTAGAAATTCGATTTGTGCTAACGTTAATACTTGAAGATTAAAAATTTTCGGTAAAACCAAAGGAGTAACGTTTATGTCTGAAGAGTCTTCAGAAGTTTTAGATGAACCACAAGCAAGTGTTCCCGTTAAGCGCCCAAACTTGGCGATGATGGGAATTTTAATTGGTGGATTCGTGGGGATGCTGAGTGAAACGTCACTTAACATCGCCTTGCCAAGTTTAATGACGCAACTACACGTTAGCGTTGGGACTATTCAATGGCTAGTTACCGGCTACTTGCTGGTCATCGGAGTCGTCTTACCACTCTCAAGTTTATTAACCAAATGGTTTACAACTCGACAATTGATTTTGTTTGCCCTGGCTGATTTCCTGGTTGGGGCCATCATCTCGGCGTTGGCTTCGACCTTCACCGTCTTAATGATTGGGCGAATGATTCAAGGAATCGCCACCGGACTTATTTTGCCTCTAATGTTCACACTGGCAACGCTCATTTACCCACCCTATAAATTGGGTTCGGCGATGGGGCTGATTGGGCTGGTAATTATGTTTGCACCGGCAATCGGACCGACATTGTCCGGAATTATTTTGGGTGCATTAAATTGGCACTGGATTTTTTGGTTGTTCGTCCCATTTCTATTAGTGGCCTTATTCTTGGCTATTCGGTTCGCACCAGCCGTTATTCCAGTGACAAAACCAAAGGTCGACATCTTATCGATTATTCTTTCAACTATCGGCTTCGGTGGTGTCGTGACCGGCGTCAGCATGGCGAGTGACTACGGTTGGGGTTCACCACAAGTGTTAGGCGTTTTGGTAGTGGCCATTGTGATTTTAGCGATTTACATCGTGCGTCAGTTGCATGCCACCACACCAATTCTGAACTTTCGCGTGTTCGCTTCTTCTAAATTTAGAGTTGGCGCATTACTCGTGATGTTGGATTTCGGGGTGACACTTTCGACGATGTACCTACTACCAATGTTTTGGCAAAATGGGTTAGCGATTGCGGTTGCTTTAACCGGGATTGTCATGTTGCCCGGTGGCGTAGTTAACGCGATCGTTTCAGCGGTTGCAGGTCGAATCTACGATAATATTGGAGCACGAAAATTAGTGATTATGGGCTTCTTGCTCACAGTGGTTGGGATTGCCATGCTAATTCTGACGACTAAATCGTCTGCCATCTGGTACGTTATTTTGGCCCACATTATTATCATGATTGGGGTGCCACTGTCGATGTCGCCGGCTCAGACGTTTGCGTTAAACGTTTTGGACAGACGCTCAACGGGGGATGGTAGTACAATCATGAACACGTTCCAGCAAATTGTTGGGGCGATTGCGACGGCCGTTTCGACAAGTCTGTTGGGTGTTGGCCAACACCTTTCTAGTGCAGCGACTGGCTCACAAACCGCGTTTACTTCAGGTGTCCACTACGGTTTGATTTTCCCAATGATTTTAGCCATTATTGGGTTTGTGCTGGCGTTTAGAGTGAAAGATCGAAATTAATATATGACTGATGCTTTATTGAGATTCCTTTGAAGAAAAGGAATCTTTTTTGTTGTGATGGATGAAATAATATTTAAGTGGCTAAATAATAGTCGAGATTAAAACGGGATTTAAGGGGGGATCGGAGGCTGTTTTGACCTTTAATTTAGCTTAAATTGCCATAATTATTTGGAAAAACAACAGTTAAATTAAAATGCGCGGATGAATTAAAGCACTCGAACGTGATCAATTTTATCTGGTTGATCGCCCTGATCCTCAGTCTGTCATGGGGCATCATCGCCATATACCTGCTGGCGGCGTTCAACGTGCAGATCCTCAGCTGGACGATCGGCTACATCGTCATGTCCGGGACGAACGATCTGGTGTTGATGCCTAGTCTAGTGGTGGCGATCATCTGCATCGTGGTGTTCATGATCTGCCTGTTTAAAAATCAGTTGCTCAAGCTGATTGCCGCAAAGTAGGACACCGCGCCGGCGCGAGACAGTCAGCCGGCGTTAGGTATTCCCCCAAGTAGTCGGCAGTATCGAAACGGGACCTCTTGCGAACGGGTCTCGACGCGCAATGAAGCGTCACTCTGGATGGGTGGCGCTTTTTTGCGTCTCGGAAATGATGAAAAAGGCCTTGCTTTACACCTGCTCGAAGGCGGTAAAGTGGAAACATGAGGTTCGGCAAGTGGTCGAGCCAGTTCGATTTGGATACAAGGAGGAAATTGTGATGAAGGTAGCAGTATTCAAGCAACCAGGCACGGTCACCGCAGCGGCCGGCTAACACGCCGGTCGGCCATGAGGCGATTGGGATCGTTGAGGCCGTCGGGGCCGACGTGACGCAGGTGCGGCCGGGCGATTTTGTCATTGCGCCGTTCACCCACGGCTGTGGCCACTGTGCGGCCTGCTTGGCCGGCTTCGACGGCAACTGCCTGAATCAGGAATCGGGCGGCAATGGCGGTTACCAGGGTGAGTACCTGCGCTTCACCAATGCCGACTGGGCCCTGGTGAAAATCCCGGGCCAGCCGAGCGACTACAGCGACTCGATGCTCAGCTCGTTTGTCACGCTGGCAGACGTAATGGCGACCGGCTATCATGCGGCCGCCTCTGCCGAGGTCAAGGCCGGGGATACAGTCGTGGTCCTGGGCGACGGTGCGGTTGGCCTGTGCGGTGTGATCGCGGCCAAGTTGCGCGGGGCCAAGCGCATCATCGCGATGATGCGTCACGAGGACCGGCAGCAGCTGGCCCGGGAATTCGGGGCGACCGACATTGTCCCCGAACGCGGGGACGCTGCGGTGACTGCCGTGATGGCGCTGACCGCCGGTGTCGGCGTGCTCGCCACCGTTGATCACGTTGTGGAAGGTCTGAGGCAGTTCGAGGTCGGTGCCGCCGAGGTAGCGGTACAGCGGGGTGTGCAATGCGTTGGCCGCAGCCCGCGCCGTCGCCATCGAAACGCCAAGGATCGCGTTGGCGCCCAGACGCGCCTTGTTCGGCGTGCCGTCCAGGGCGATTATCAGGGCGTCGATGTGGCCCTGGTTGAACGGATCCTGCCCCTTGAGGGCGTCATTGATCTTGTTGTTGACGTTGTTGACGGCCTTGAGGACGCCCTTGCCCTGCAGGCGGTCGCCGCCGTCGCGGAGCTCGACGGCCTCTTTTTCACCGGTGGAAGCGCCGGGTGGGGACTTCGGCGCGGCCCAGCGTGCCGTCGCTGAGGATCACATCGGCCTCAACGGTCGGGTTGCCCCGGGAATCGAAGATCTCACGTGCTTTAACGGACTCAATCACTACTGACATTTGTACAATTCTCCTTCCGCTACCAAAAAGAAAAGACGCCTACCAAACCGGGCCCGTGAGCCCGATTCAGTAGACGTCATCAATTGATAGTCAATTATTAATGGCGAACGTCATCGCCGATTCATTTGTACGACTAAAGGTTAACGCATTGGCGAATCGAGTGCAAGCAGGTTTCGTGAAAAAGTTTCTGAAACTGTCATGAAAACTTCTGGGCACCGGCGGGCGGCTTTGGTATACTGAAATTATCTTATGGCGATGGTGCTCGCCTACGCGAAACGCTGATGGCGCCTACTCTGTGCAGACGGGGTAGGTGCCGTTTTTTGGGTGGCGCGGGCCCGCCACGCGGCCTGCACGCCTGAAAGATGAAGGAGGAACAACATGCTGAAACGACTCAACATCCAGCCCTGGTGGCTGGTCGCTATTTTTATCGGTGGGGCCCTGGGTGGCGCCGGTCGCTACTGGGTCAGCCTGCAGTTTGCGGCCAGCGCAACGCTGTGGGGCACCACGGCGGTCAACCTGCTGGGCAGCTTCCTGCTTACCTTCACGACGTACGGGCTCGACATGGTGCTCGACCTGCCGGACGGCCTGCTGTTGGGGCTCGGCACCGGCGTGATCGGTGGTTTCACGACCTTCTCGACGCTGATGCTGAACGTGGTGACCGGGGCGGTCGCGCGGCCCGCGTTTGCCGCGGGGATGCTGCTGCTCAACCTGCTGGGCGGGTTGGCCCTGGCCTGGGCCGGCTACGGCGTGGCCAAGCTGATGGAACGGGGGCGGCGCCTGTGGTAGAGATGTGCTTGGTGGGACTGGGCGCCGGTTGTGGCGCCGTCTTGCGCTACCTGCTGACCATGATCGGCAAGCAGGTCTGGCCGGGGCGGCCTTACGCGACCATGGTGATCAACGTGCTCGGGGCCTTTTGCGCCGGGCTGCTGACGGCGCTGGCGCCGAGTGCCGCGTTGCGCCTGCTGCTGTTGACAGGCGTGTGCGGCGGCTTCACGACCTTTTCGACCTTCGAGACCGATGTCTTCATCCTGGTGCGCAACCACCAGTGGGGCCGCTTTGCCTGGTACTACGGGGGCTCGGTCGTGCTGGGCCTGGTGGCCTGCTTGGCCGGCGCGGGGCTGGGCGGCGGGATCGGGTAATCTATTGTAAGGATAAATAAGATATGGAGGATAGATAGTCGGCACCACGGATGTCTCTATTGCACTGCATTAAAATAGAAGGTGTAGTACGATAGAGACATAGGGGGTGAGTGAAGTGCAAATGACTAGTCAATCTCATCTGTTGTTAACTAAATACAATGGGACCTTTACTGCCGAGCAGGCCCGGGATGAGGGATTTGAGTCCAAACAATTGAGCCGGCTTGTTCAAAATAATTTGATTCAGCGAGTGGCCCCTGGCATCTACACCGATCCTGCTCAGCTTGAGGACTCCTATTTAATAGCTCAGTTGCGGTTTGCCAAATGCGTGTTCTGCGGTGAGACGGCGCTTAGCCTCTACGATATGACAGACAAGACGCCAGGTAGTCTGGAAATGAACTTTCCGCGGGGCTATCACGCGAGGCAACTCGAGAACGAGAATATTCACGCCTCGTATCAAATCGACCGCCTGTGGCGGATGGGAATCACGACCGCCTCGACGATTTATGGTAATGAAGTCCAGGTGTACAGTCCCGAACGCACCATCTGCGACATTGTGCGCGCACGCCAGCGAATTGAAGCAGAGGTCGTTCGGAATGCGCTCCAGGCCTTTGCCCAGCGTCGGGATAAAGACCTTAATTTATTGATGGTGTATGCAGCGGAGTTGCGCGTTGAACGGGCGATGACTGAATACATAGGGGTTTTGCTATGAGGGGGACCTTTAACAATGGGATGCAGTTTACTGCCTTTGTCCGCCAGGAGGCACGTCAGCGGGGAATTGATCCGCGCCTCTTTCTGCAGGAAATACTGCTGGATGACTTGCTGGAGCGGATCGCGTTGTCAGCTTATCGTGAACAGTTTGTCCTGAAGGGTGGGTTCCTAGCCACAGCTCCGTTAGAGTATAGATGAGATTGACCGGAAGTCTTTACGTGACACTTAAGGTGGGTACCTTTGCTCTGTACATAATCGTTAATACAGCCATGCTGCATGGTACGATGTAATGTTTCTTTTGTACTATGATTGAAGGGTAGTGGTAGTACAAAAAAGGTCGCGCGTTTTAAAATCAAGTTAGCCACTTTTATTACAAATTTGGGACAATCAAAAACATCAAGAACAGATATCCTGTATCATTGAAGTTCCAACACAAACAATGAAAGAGGTATTGTCCTGATGCATGAACAGGATATCACACGTCGTCAACCAGGTCATCATTTGTCTCAAATGGAACGCGGTAGAATTGCAGAACTTTACGCCACCGGCACCTCCAAACGCGAAATTGCTGCCAAAATTGGCGTCTGCCATCAAACCATCAATAATGAGATTGACCGAGGGACTGTCAAGCAGGCTAAGCGCATTAATGGCAAACTGATCTATCATACGGAATATAGTCCTGAAGCTGCTTAGACGCGCTATGAGACCGCACGTCTGAATTGTCATAGGCCGGATAAATTCGCCGCTACAAGCCACTTCCTGGCCTGGTATGTTAATCAGGCCAAGACTGAACACTGGTCGCCTGATGCAGCCGTTGGCGCCGCACGGCGAGCCAAGCTATTCACCCCTGAGGAGATGGTGTGCACAACCACTTTATATCGCTAAATCGATGATCAACGCTTAGAAATTCGGAACATCGATCTCGTGGAGAAGGCAAATCGGCGGACCAAGCAACACAAGAGCACTAAGCATAAGCGCCTAGCCGGCCGCAGTATTGAGGAGCGTCCTAAGGCTGTCGAACGCCGCAAGCAGTTCGGACATTGGGAGATGGATACCGTTGTCGGGAAACGTAATGGCCGTGAGAGCGTCATCCTTAGCCTGATTGAGCGGAAGACTCGTTGCCAACTTCTCCGACTGATCGACGGCCGAGACTGGGACTCTGTGGAGTTTGCGTTACGAGAAATCAAGCTTGAGTGGGGTGACTGTCTGCGCACGATTACCGCAGACAATGGCCCGGAGTTCTCGACTCTGAATAAGGCCTTTGAGGACACAGATACAGACATCTTCTACGCGCATTCATACACCTCATGCGATCGCGGCTCCAATGAGGCCCATAATCGCATGATTAGACGTGACTACCAAAAGGCGAGTCGCTGGATGATGTTAGTCCCAGCCAGGTGCTGGCTACCCAAGACCGTCTTAACGGGCTTCCCCGGAGAAAGCTAGACTACCGTAGCCCCCAGGAGTGTTTTGAGACCGAAGTGCGCCGGACTCGGCGTTCAGCACAACACGTAAGCTAAACAATGAACCACTCATAAGATAACAGGCTGTTCTTGGGAGTGTCTCAACACCCCGGCTAACTTGTTCTTGCAATTTGGGGTTAAATTAAAATTCGACTGATTGAAGGTGAAAAGGATAGAATTTGATATTGTGAAAAATAATTGGATATTATAGATGGGTTGTAATAGTCGAATAGCATTCAAATTGCACCTTAAATTAAAGGGTTAATGACGATTTTTGTCTAAAAATTATATGATTCCGAAATTTGAATTTCACAAGTGATATTAGTAGGCAGATGATGAAAATTATGGTATATTTCCGTCCTTATATAAGAAATCTATGATATTTTTCAACTGAAATAATAAATAGATTAAATTTTTGGGGATGCATCATTTTAGGGAGGAAAATGTTATGTCTAAGAATAATAAGGTAAAGCAAACTCAGAGGGAGAATTTGCATTACAAAATGTATAAGGCTCGAAAAACGTGGTTGTTTGCCAACTTATTTGCGTTGGCAACGGTGAACTTGGATCAGGGAAAGGTTTCCACTACTACAACCCTGACGAACAAATTGGTGACAGAAAGATGCGTGACTGGTTACGTTTCTCAGTTGCTTACTGGCACACATTTGACCAACGCTTAGTTGCCCCATTTGGTGATGGTACTGCAATTCGTCCATACGATAAGTACACAGACCCAATGGACAACGCCTTAGCTAAAGTAGATTACGCTTTTGAATTTTACGACAAATTGGGCGTTGATTACTTAGCCTTCCATGATCGCGACTTAGCACCAGAAGGCGATACATTACGTGAAACGAACAAGAACCTTGATAAGGTTGTTGACAAGATTGTTGAATACCAAAAGACTTCTGGAAAGAAAGTTCTTTGGAACACTTCAAACATGTTCACTAACCCACGTTTCGTAGCCGGTGCAGCAACATCACCATACGCTGACATCTTTGCTTACTCAGCTGCTCAAATCAAGCACAGTCTTGAAGTTGGTAAGCGTGTCGGTTTTGAAAACTATGTCTTCTGGGGTGGTCGTGAAGGTTACGAATCACTTTGGAACACTGACATGAAGTTGGAACAAGAACATGCTGCAAAGCTCTTCCATCTTGCTAAAGACTATGCAAATGAAATTGGTTTTGACGCTCAAATGCTTCTTGAACCAAAACCAAAGGAACCAACAACTCACCAATACGACTTCGATGCAGCGACAACGATTGCCTTCATGAAGGAATACGGTTTGGACAAAGACTTCAAGCTTAACTTGGAAGGTAACCACGCTAACTTAGCTGGTCACACTTACCAACACGAAGTTCGCGTTGCCCGTGATGCTAACATGCTTGGTTCATTAGATGCTAACCAAGGTGACAAGTTAATCGGTTGGGATATCGATGAATTCCCATCAGACTTGTACGATGCAGTTGCTGTTATGTACGAAGTCATCGAAAACGGTGGTATCGGACCTCGCGGTGGTTTGAACTTTGATTCTAAGCCACGTCGTTCATCATTCGAACCAAACGACTTACTTTACAGTCACATGGTCGGAATGGACACCTTCGCAGCTGGTTTACGTGTTGCGATGAAGATGAAGAAGGATGGCGTTCTTGAAAACCTTGTGAGCGATCGTTACAGCTCATACAACTCAGGTGTCGGTGCAGATATCGAAAGTGGTAAAGCTGGCTTGAAAGAGTTAGAAGATTACTCATTAGACAAGACTCCAGCAGATCTTCGTGCCGCAACGCACTCAGATCACCTTGAACAAGTTAAGAATACAATCAACCACTACATCATCGATACATTAAGCAAGTAAATTCAAACAGCAGCGAGTGGACACCCTTGTCTGCTCGCTGTTTTTGTTAAAGGAGAGTAGCATGATGAATGAATACGTATTAGGCGTGGACTTAGGAACCAGCGCCGTTAAAGTATCCGCCATGAACCGTGCGGGGGAAATCGTTGCGCAACAAAGCTTCGATTATCCTTTGAGCCAACTGCACCCTGGTTATAGCGAACAAAATCCAGAAGACTGGGTTTCAGGGACAACCGTTGCAATCGTGCGGTTAATTTTAAACGATAAAATCAAGCCTGAAGAGATCCAGGGAATTAGTTTTTCCGGACAAATGCATGGATTAGTGCTGTTGGATGACAATAACCAAGTGCTCCGACCAGCCATTTTATGGAATGATACCCGGACAACTAAGCAACGTGAAGAAATTGAAGCCAAATTAGGCGATCGATTTGTCGAGATTACGAAAAACAGACCACTTGAAGGGTTCACTTTACCAAAATTATTGTGGGTGAAGGAAAATGAACCCGCAATTTGGGAACAAGCCAAAACCTTCCTATTGCCTAAGGATTACGTCCGTTACCGTATGACTGGTCAACTGGCAATGGACTATTCTGATGCCACTGGAACGGTTCTGTTGGATGTGAAGAAGGGTGATTGGAGCAAAGAAATCTGCGATGCCTTAGATATTCCAGTTGAACTTTGCCCACCATTGATTCAATCGATTGATTTAGCAGGGCAAATCTCTAAGAGTTACGCGCTGTTCTCTGGCCTTACGACTGATACCAAAGTTTTTGGTGGCGGTGCTGATAACGCAGCTGGTGCCGTTGGTGCTGGGATTTTATCACCCAACATGGTGCTCTCAAGTATCGGAACTTCCGGCGTTGTCTTGAAGTATGAAGACAATCCAGACGTTGACTATCATGGCGTTTTGCAGTTCGAAGATCATGCCATTCCAGATTCCTACTATTCAATGGGGGTTACGTTGGCTGCTGGGTATTCGCTGAGTTGGTTCAAACGGACCTTTGCTGCTGATGAATCCTTTAACGATATGGTTGATAGTGCCGGGGAATCAACTGTGGGTGCTAACGGACTATTGTTTGCCCCTTATATCGTTGGTGAACGGGCACCTTATGCCGACGCAGAGGTTCGAGGTAGCTTTATTGGTGTTGATGGCACACACCAACGCCACGACTTTGTTCGGTCAGTGCTAGAAGGCATCATCTTCTCATTCAAGGATATTATGACCATTTACGATGAAAATCATAATGACTTCGATACAGTGGTAGCCATTGGTGGGGGCGCTAAGAACCCACTTTGGTTACAGATTCAGGCCGACATTTTCAACAAGAAGGTTGTCAGTTTGGAAAACGAGCAGGGACCTGGTATGGGTGCTGCAATGATGGCAGCGGTTGGACTTGGTTGGTTCAAGGACTTCCAGGAAGCTGCTGACAAGTTCGTGCACTTTGGTAAGGCCTACATGCCAATTCCAGAAAATGCAGAACGCTACAAACAGGTTTACAAAGTCTACAAGCAAATCTATAAGCACACGAGTGACATGAGTCACGAGTTGCTGGAATATCGTCGAGCAAACGATAAATAAGGACAAAATGACAAGGACGTTATCGCAAATTCACGCGATAGCGTCCTTTTTTTATCAGGCATTTCAAGTACCTAAGAATGTTTAAAGTAGTATAAAAAAATGACATTCTTCTATTATATAGTGCTATTAATTAGCTGAAGACTATTTTGGGGGAAATTCATATGCATCGTAAGAAGTTTTGGGGAGTACTGATAGGCGTTGTTGTGGTACTTGGTCTTATCCTGGTTGGTGGACGTCTGTTAACTGATTTAATGGGCAAGCCCACAGTAGTTAGCGAGGTTTCAAATAAGATAGCACCGAATCACGTTTTTCAAACGTACAAGTACCCCTACAAATTAAAGGTGACGAATCGAAAGGCTAAATTGTATTCTGGACCTCAGGGCACCCCAGGCGTAAGAACCTTTGGGAGCGTCAAATCGTTGAATCTATCGAACAATATTGTCGGTAAACAGCGAAAGGACCTGAACAATAAGCGCTATGAAGGCTATATTCAATTCTCACAGCATCACCATTCGTATTGGATTAGTTGTCAGGATGTTGACTTTAGAGACTTAAATACACTAAAAAGCACGAATCCGCAGGTCGAAAAAGCCATCACCACAGGCTTGAGCCTTGTGGGCCATTCTAAATACAACTTAGGCGGTGGCCGAAACTTGACCGATATCCAACGTAAAAGCTTCGATTGTTCCTCGTTTATTAGGTACTGCTATAGTAAAGCTGGGGTTGATGTGGGGTCATTGGATAGTGTAACGACTTTTAAGTTAATTAATGAAGGAACAGCAGTTAAATTTAGTAATATGCAGCGTGGCGATATTTTCTTTTTCTCAAACGCTAAGCAAGGCACAAATTACCACGTTGCTATTTATTTAGGTGATAACCTCTTTCTCCATGATGCGCCAACGAGCGATACGCACGGAGTAGCCGTTTCAACGCTGTACCATAAGAATTGGTTAAGTGCGGTGAACGGTAGTGTGAGAAGACTTGCATAAGATATAACTAAATTAAAAGCAGCATCCAGAATGGCCGAGGCTCAATTCTAGATGCTGCTTATTTAGGTTAGTTGATTCGTTCTATCTCCCAGCTGGGTTTTCCAATGCTTCACTCGCAATGTCTCTAGCGTTGCCCGAGACGAGTTTGGCTTTGCGAACCTGTTCCTTGATATTCACTGGTTTGCCTTCACGACGAAGGTCAGCATATTCTGCAGTGGCCGTGAAAATGAGGTCACTTGAAACGTTAACGGCAGTTTCAACGGAGTCTTGGATCACCCCGATGATGAAACCAACCCCGACGACTTGCATCGCAACGTCGTTTGAAATACCAAACAGGCTACATGCGAGTGGAATCAGTAAGAGTGAGCCACCGGCAATACCAGAAGCACCGGCTGCCGAAATCGAAGTTAGCAAACACAGAATGAAAGCTAATGGGAATGACACGTGGATGCCTAATGTGTAGGCAGTTGCCAACGTCATAATCGAAATCGTCATAGCTGCACCACCGGTGTTAGCGGAAGCACCCAACGGGATTGAAATCGCGTAAGTTTTTTCATTTAAACCTAAACGGCGACTTAATTCCATGTTGATGGGGATGTTAACGGCTGAACTTCGCGTGAAGAAGGCGGAAACGCCACTTTCGCATAAAGCGTAGAACGTTAACGGATACGGATTTTGACGGGTCATGAACCAGACCATTGCTGGATAAACGACTAACGAAACGAAAATCATGGATCCTGCGATCAGTAGAATTAGTTGACCGTAACGGGCTAAACCTGATAAACCAGTTTCAGATACGGAACGGAACACCAACCCGATGATTCCGAATGGCGCCAATTGAATGATGAATTGAATCACGCTGGTAATGGCAGCAGCGAAGTCGCTGACCGCTTGTTTAGTTGCTTTATTTAATGGTCGCAGTGCGAGGCCAATCAAGCTTGCCCACACTAGTAAGGAAAGATAATTTCCCTCTACCAATGACTTGATTGGGTTATCGATTGCACTGTTGATAATTTGGGTAATGACAGCTGAGAATCCTTTTGGTGCTGCAGGAACACCGCTAGCTGCACTCTTTGGTAGTACGATTTCCACGGGGAAAAGGTAGCTGGCTGCGATGGCTACAAACGCTGCGGCTAAGGTTGCCGCAATGTATAAGCTGACAATTGTCCGCATATGCGTTTTAGTTCCCTCTTCGTGACGTGATAATGAGGACATGATCAGGAAGAAGACCAATAACGGCGCAACGGCCTTCAACGAATTGACGAAGACGTCACCTAAAATGCCGATCCCGGTCCAGGTGGGAACGATCACTCCTAAAATGGCGCCAATGATGATACCTACTGAAATACGTTGAATAAGTGATATTCTAGTATATCGTTCCCACATAATTTTCCATCTCACAATCTATAATATATTTATATACGTGGTGTATATAACAATGAAGTATATCTGAAAATGAGATAAAAGCAAGTAAAATCTAATTTAATTTTAATGTAGAAACCGGTTATATGAATTAACGACATTGACTGAAGTATAATTGTAAAAAGAGTGCTCAGAAGGCCATGTCAAAGACTTTTGATAGTCAAAATACGGCGCTCCCCTTAAGCTAAAGAAGAGGTGAAAAGGATGAAAATTGGCGAACACTTACGGGAAATACGGGGACAGTTTGGTTATAGTCAGGAAGATGTTGCCGATCGGATTCACGTATCCCGACAAACCATTTCCAACTGGAAAAATGAGCATAGTTTTCCTGATATTCAAAGCTTGTTGCTGCTCGCCGACTTGTATCAGCTCACCTTAGACGATTTAATTAAGGGGGACTTGGACATGATTGAGTCAAAGAAGACGATACGCAAATTGATTTTGAATACAGTGGGCCTCATGGTGATGGTGGTGCTGTCTTGTTTGGTGCTTTACTTCTGGCAAACCGTTCCGTTGACTGGTGCGTTGACCCTGATTTTGTATGGTATTTGCTGGTTAATTGGCATTTACTTCGCTTGGAAAGTGTACCGAATTCAAGGTCAAAAGGATATTTGGACAATGGCGGAAATTCGCTACTATATGAAGACGGGGCAACTGAAAAAGAGTCGTAATCGGAAACGTCAGATTTGGTTAGAGACTGGGATTGGTGCAGTGCTGGGTGCTCTAACCGGTATCGGGGTGGCAATGCTGCTGTTTTAAGAGAAAAGGCAAATGAAAGATACTTAAAGAAGTGATGAGCAAGGACATTAGATATAATTGGAACTTAGCAGTTTCTTCAATTACTTAATCGATAGACTTTTAGAGTTTTTAAATTCTGGCAAATTACAAGCTTAATCCGAACAAGCCCGGAATCTTTCAATGGCAGTCTGTTGATGATGTATTTTTAATGGTCGTTGATTAATTAGTTCAAGTGCTGCTAGGATCTCATCAGTCGTTACTTGGCTAAA
>NZ_BBJM01000036.1 GCF_000740055.1 Secundilactobacillus oryzae JCM 18671
GTAATCACTCCCTATATTGGTTGGAATTAGCTACTACCATTGTAAGTGATTGCTTTGGGCTTTTTAATTTCTGTTCGGATTAATTATAGAATTTGCCTTTTAAAATTTGGAAGATTGAGTTCACTTTTTTCCTCTAAAAAAAGTGATTTTTCTTTTTTAATGTTTGGTAGATTGTAAAATTTAAGTTGAACATATTAGTGGACAGAAAAAACCATAAAGGTCTTTAATGGTGTCACCACAACATTCCACTAGAAAGAAGGACCTTTATGGGCACCACTATTTTATCATTTGAAGACCGCGTTGTCATCGAAACACTTCATCATGAAAAGCACTCACTTCAATATATTGCCGATTATTTAGGCTTTAGTAAAACCACTATCTTTAATGAGGTTCATCGCTTAGCTGGTGAGTATCACGCAGTTAAGGCTCAAACTGACCATGAAGTTAAACTTAGTCATCGTGGTCGTAAAACCATCTTAACGACTAACCTAAAGCGATTGATGAGATTACCGATGATGAATTGATTCAAATTAACTGGTATTTGAATTCCCAACCACTCAAATGTTTAAATTGGCGAACACCGATTGAGATCTTTTTGCGTGATCTGCGTTACTAAATTTGTTCAAGTTATTTCTTGCAATCTGCCATTTGACAAACTGCAACACCTGGCGCCGATTCTGAATATCAATGGTGCCATCTGGCAAGCTCATAAAGGATCCATGTTTAGTAGCGCCCTGCGGCAGTCGCCACGCCGCACGTCGTTTCACGTCTAAGCCCACATACTGATAATCAGTACCATACCGTAAATGCGCGGCTGCTTCAAACTCGGCTTGCCAGTTGCGGGCCTCGGCCTGTTGATCTGTGGCAAAAAAACGCCAACGCCCCAATTAACGCTTGCGCAACCCCAGCGCCTAAAATGCGCACTAATATCACTGCCATTGACGACCTGCGCTTATTTTCCAGTTCGTATCGCTGATGACACCGCCTTTAACTATGGTTAAAGGTTTAAATTTTCACAAAGTAAAAAGGCGCCGTGCTGGCCGCCTTTAATGGATGAGCTTCTGTTGCCAAGTTTTGGTAAAGTACTGATCGTTCAACCGATACTGCGGTGGGGCCTGCCGCTGTTCCAAAAACGGCTTCACTGTTTGATCCACTTTTAACCACCCTCGCCAGCCTAAATGAATGGTATCTTCCATAAAGTAAGGTTGGTTGCCGTCGCGGCTTAAATCTAACACATGCATAAAGCCTTGTTGGTGCAACTGCGTTTTGATTTTAGCAACCGTTTGGGTCATCATCCCTGACCGCAAGCCTGTATAAGTGGCCCACTTTTGGTTCACCGGTGGGATCACAAATTGAACTTGAACGTGATTTTTTGCAAACGCTGTGAGTAATAACTGAAAATCGCTATATTCAGGTGACCGGCGATAATCGAATTTGGCTTGCGCCCCTTTCAAATCGCTTAGTTTGTCACCGCCTAAACGCTTGTCAAAAAAGTGATTGCGAATGCCAAATTGATTGCCATTGGTGGCTTGGGCCCCCATATTCCGAGCCAAGGTTGCCAACTGGTGCTGATTGTCCTTAAAAGGCAACTTAGCCGCGCTTTGCATGATTTTCGCTTGATTTTTAGCACTGGTATGCCGACCGAACAAGCCCTCTTCATTTTGTAAAATCTGTAAACTAATTTGTAACCGGGTGCGCAACAGGCCTTGTACCGGCTGACCAGCCGCAACATTCATTAAGGCTTGATGAACACCGCCTTTGGTATTGCCCATTTGCAACAAACGCCGGGCCGCATACCGATCCGCCAAGCCACCGCGTTTGCCTAATAACCAGCGCGTGGTTTGAAGTGGTGAATAATAGTAGGCAAAGGCGTCTGGCTGCTGACCTTGTGGGGTGAACCATTGTGGCGAAATGATAAATACCACCTTCCGGCCGCGTAACTGTTGCAATAAACTTTGGTTGTCGGCGTATTGCACCAACGATTGGGTGCCTGGGCCGCCTAATAATAATGTCTGGTAGGGACGGTGGTACTTTTGAGCCAACACGCTGGGATGAAAAGCGTCCAGCCGAGACAATTCTGATGACCCCATAAACGGCACATAATCGCGCTGCACGGCTTCATCCTTCAGCCGCTCCCCCACCAACACATTTTTCTTTAATGAAACAGCGGCGGTAGCCAGCGAATGTGATTTCACCGTGGAAAAATGAACCGGCACCACCACCAACCCTAGCACGATCAAACCAGCGCATAACGCTGGTCCGAAGATCCACCATAACCGTTTTTTCATGCTTGTAAGGCCTGAACTTGCGCCACAATTTTAGTCACTGTTGCCCATTGGTCCCGTTCAAATTCGGACACTGGAATGTCCACCCCCAGCTGTTCTTCAAGGGCCAACACCATTTGAACCGTGTCCATAGAATCTAACAACGCTGTTTCAAAAATATCTTCATCCATTCGTTCACTTAAGTCCTCCCCAGTTAAATCTTGTAAAATTGCTAAAACAGTTTGTTGAATAGCTTCAGTCATATGAAATACTTCCTTTCTGATTCTTTCATTATTTTGGTTTACATGACAAATCTTATGTTTGTGTTCACAGCGTTCCAGCCTGCTGTTGCCGTAGGACGGTTGCATGGGCCAACGGCATCTGCGCGTGGCATCCGGCAATTGGGGCCAGCCCCTTCCGCTTAACTACACTTATAAAAAAATCCTAAAACCAGGATTTTTTTATAAGCTAGGTTAATGCTTAGGATCTACCCGGTTCAAATTGCCTTTTTTTACTTAAACCACAGCGTATTCAAAAACCCCGAGAAGATCAGGAAGCTGAAGCAGACCACGTTAAAGGTGATGACCATGGCCAACGCTGTGGTGACGCGGTTGTGTGGCAAGTGGTGGCGTTTTTTATAGCGTAGCCACATGTCGTTGACAATGATGGCCCCTGCGTGAAACAGGCCGTACACAATGTAATACCAGGTAACGCCGTGCCAAAAGCCCATTACGAGGAAGTTGATCAGGTAGGCGGTTTGGGCCACGTGGATCCGATTTTTAAACACGCGGTGCTTCATTAACGCAAACGTCACGCGCATAAAGATAAAATCTCGGAACCAAAAGGACAGGCTCATGTGCCACCGGTTCCAGAAGTCTTTAATGTTCTTAGCTTTAAATGGCTGGTTAAAGTTTTGCGGCGTGTCAATGCCCATCAACTGGGACAAGCTGACGGCAAACAAGCTGTAACCGGCAAAGTCGAAAAATAAATACAAACTATAAACGTACATATATGCCACCAGCGCCCAGGAAATGCCTAAGCCACCTCCTAAATGATGGTGAACCAAAGCGCTGTGGGCCACTTTGGGCAATAACAAGGTACCGAGAAAGTAGCCGATCACAAACTTATACGCAAAGCCTAAAAACAGCTTGTGCACAGCACTTTGAAGCAGGTCTAAATAGTGTTCGCGGGTTGGGACGGTATTGTAATCCTTGGCAAAGCGGCGATAGCGGTCAATGGGGCCACTGGAAATGGTGGGCAGAAATAGCAAGAAGCGCAAGAAAAACAGCGGGTCCACTTGTTGCAATGTGCCATCCCGTAACTCGATCAGGGTTTGCACACTTTTAAAGGTTAAATAGCTCATGCCTAAAAAGTCCAACAAGCTAGGGTGCACGGTGAAAACGGGGGTGACTTTCACCACCACCAACGGGGCAATGCTGGCTAAGATCACCGTCCAGTAAGCCCCGGTACGGTTAGCTTTGTGGCGATAACGGGTATAGCCCATGACCAGCAATAATTGCCACAACACGTAGCCGATCAAGGCCACCCCTTCATGCCACTTGCCCCCAGCAAAAATCAGGACAATAAACACCAGCGACACCAAAGTTTCATAGTTGCGGTGCCGTCGTCCCCGTAGTAACCCAATGATCAGCGGCACCAAGGCCACCAATAACATCACAAAGTAACGCGGGTTGGCGTAAGGTTGAAAAGCACTCATGCAGGATTGACCTCACTTATTAAGCGTTTGATGGCCACTTTATCATTTTGCGTTAGCGGCAATTCGGAGCGGTAAACGAACCGTTGGGGAATCATATAGGCCATCATGACGCCGGCTAATTCCGCCTTCACCGCTTTGGTTAACGCGCTAGTGCCCGTTTGGCCAGCCGCTGGTACCGCAAAGGCAATCAACTGGGTGACTTTTTGTTGCGCATTATATTTCGGCACTGCCACCGCTTGTTTCAAATACTTAGACTGGTTTAAGAAATGATTGACTTCTTCCAATTCAATGCGGTAACCATTCATTTTAATTTGGAAATCGGTGCGGCCACGATAGAAAATCAAGCCGTGGGCGTCAATGTAGCCCAGATCCCCAGAGACATAGCTACCGGCTTTAAACACTTGGGCGGTTTTGTCCGGCCGATTGAGATAACCTTTGGAAACGCTAGGTCCACTAAGTCGCAACTCGCCTAGGGCTTGGCCGTGGTCAACTTGTTCCGTGCCAGGCCGCAAACTGATCCAAGTGTCTGGCTTGGCGTAACCAATAGGCAAACGTGGGTACTGGTCCAAAATGGCCGGGGTAATCTGCACGGCCGTAACGGCCACCGTGGCTTCGGTGGGCCCATAAGTGTTGTACAAGGCCACGTCTGGGAAACGCTTTAAGATCTTCCGCGCCAATTGCGGGGTTAATTCCTCACCGCAGAAGAAGATCTGCTGCAATTGTGGGTAAGTGGCGGCGTTAAAGGTTTGGTCCAATAAGCACATGGCCATCATGGACGGCGTCGAAACCCACACGTCTAATTTGAACAATGGCAACCAATGAAACAGCTGCGCTAAGTCCTGCGTTTTCGACCGCGGTAACACCACCAACGTGCCACCGTTGACCAAAGTGGGATACAAACTCATCACCGACAAGTCAAACGAATAAGGCGCTTGGACCAAACAGCGCAGTCGCTCCGGCAACTTGAAATCAGTCAGCCAGTTGACAAAACTTAACAAGTTGGTGTGGCTAATCTGAACACCTTTCGGTTGACCAGTGGTGCCTGATGTGAAAATAATGTAAAAGTTTTCCGCCCCAACCACTGGTTGAAAGTCAACCGTTTTCGCATCGGCCCGACAGTAGACCGCTAATGCCTCGGCGGTGAACACTGGCGTTTTTAAGGTAATCGGCAATGGTTGTACCGCCAACACCAGCCCCGGTTGCGCAATGCTTTCGATCATGGTCAGCCGGTCATTGGGTGAATGGGTGTCCACGGGAATATAGGCATGCCCCGCCTTCACACAGCCTAAAAAGGCTGCCACCGTCATAAAACTTTGGTCGGCGTACACCATGATTGGTTGAGTACGGGCCAAATGCCGCTGGGAGATCGCCAAGGCAATGGCATCAGACGCTTGTTTTAAATCACCGTAAGTGTGCACCGTGCCTAGCGCGTCATAGGCCGGCCAATCAGGGTGCTCACCGGCAATGATATCGATTTGCGTGATAATATTCGTTAATTTCATAGGCTGCGCCTTTCTTAATCATTCAAAATATGCTTAAAATTCGTTATAAATAAACTTGCTATTGCTGACCCCTGAATAGCCGTAAAGGTACACCAGCGCTAAAATAATCACAACATAAATGGCGGTGCATAAGGTAAAACTGGCCCAGGGATGCGTGGTGAAAAATTGACGCATGTGCGTTGATCGCCTCAATTCCATTTTTTCTGGCAAACAAAAAACGCGTTTGCATGATTCCAGTTTAGGAATTTGCAAACGCGCCAACTACTTATAAATGCTGAAAATTAAATGAAAAAATCTCATTTAAAGCGCTAAACCGCTGATCTCATAGGTTTTCTAGAAACCATCATGCCAGCTTAAAAACAATTAAAGCTTTTCTAAAGTTCCAGGATTAGCGGCACTCACCGCCTGATTGCGCGGCAACACCAACGTAAAACAACTGCCTTGCGGTAAATTGTCAGTCACCACTAATCGCGCATGATTCAACGTTGCCAATTGATGGGCAATCGCTAACCCTAAGCCACTTCCAGCAATTTTTTGCGACCGCGAACTGTCCACCCGATAAAACCGATCAAAGATTTTTTCCTTGTCATCATCACTGACGCCACACCCTTGATCACACACGCTTAAGTCGACCCAGTCAGTGGTGGTGCGTATTTTAACCGTAATGGTGCTATTTTGAGGCGCATACTTGCTAGCATTTTCCAACAATGCCACTAAAATCTGTTCCACCTGCTCATTATTGGCGTACGCCGTCACTTGGGCCGGCCCTTGCTTCAGCAATTCCTGGGGTATTTGTTCCTGAAATGTTGCCGTGACTTGATGCACCATGGCCGTTAGATCAAAGTCCGCCAACTTAAAGGTGGTATGATCCATCCGCGACAGTTGCAGCAGACTTTCAATTAAATGCTGCATTTTCAAGGTTTCACTAGCAATCATTGCCACTGAATCAGGAATAATTTCCGGATGCTGCTTAGCATGCCGCCGCAACAATTCCGAATGCCCGCGAATCGCCGCTAACGGCGTGCGCAATTCATGAGACGCATCCGACACAAATTGATGATCACGGCGAATGCGATCATTCAGTGACCGTAACAAATGATTAAACGCCAAGGACAAATCATGCACTTCCCGGGACGAATTAAACACCGGCAATTCTTGATGATAGTCGGTGTCACTGGTGGCGATCTGCTGACTATCCGCCGTTAATTCTTCCAGCGGCTTGTTAATGCGTTTGGCCAACCAAGAAATCAGCCAGATCCCCACCACAAATCCCAGCAACGTGGTACTGATCACAATCACCAAAATCAATTTAAACAGCTCAATGATGTTATTTAAGCTGAGCCAAACATCATAGGTCACCCACGTTTTTTTATTGTAGCGTTCCCGCACCGATTCATGGTAAAACAACCCTTGATCTGGCCGATACTGAATGTTGTGTAACAACGGCCACGACTCCCATTGATCCGCTAAAAAATCCGCCGTGCCTCGTAAATAGTAGCGCCGATTTGGCTTGTCAGCATGCACCACTTTCACCCGCACAAAGGTATTGTGCACGTTAACCGGTGCCGTATCCCGCCAATAATCCCAGTCCGGCTTGTAATCAGAAAATGAATTTTCCAGCGTACTGATCAATTGATTGGCCGTGGCCTGTTTAGACCTGACTAAATGAATGCCAACGACACTGATCGTGGCAAAACTGATCACGATCATCAAAGTCACCAGCAAGGTGGCGTACGCCCGGGTGATCAAGCGCGTATTGGATTGTAACCCTTTAGCGGCCATGCTTCGCCTCTTGTAAAATGTACCCCACACCTCGCACGGTGTGGATCAGCGGTGCCATGCCCGATAGATCGATTTTCGCCCGCAAATAACGAATGTACACATCCACAATGTTGGTTTGCCCTTCATAATCAGCACCCCAAACTTGGTCCAGCAATTCATCCCGCGTTAACGGCTCCCCTGCATGTTGCATTAATACCTGCAACAAACTAAACTCCCGCTGGGTCAGCTGAGCCACTTTACCAGCCCGCTGTACTTGCCACGCCTTGGTGTTCAGCACCAAATCGCCGACTTGGTAATTTTGGCTGGCGCTGTGATGTTTCCGGCGAATGATCACCCGGATCCGCGCCAGTAATTCTTCAATATCAAACGGCTTGGTAATATAGTCATCGGCACCGTTATCCAACCCTGCCACCTTATCGCCAATGTAATCCCGAGCCGTCATCATCATAATCGGCAAGTCATCATGGCGCCGGATCCGCCGCATGACCTCAAGGCCGTCTAATTCAGGAATCATCCAATCTAAAATCATCAACGCTAACTGATTTTGGTGGGCCTGATACGCGTCCCACGCCGCAATACCAGTTGTGGCAGTCAGAACCTGATACCCTTCAAACTGCAGTTCCGACTGTAAATAAGTCCGCAAGCCGTCTTCGTCTTCCACCAGCAAGATCGTTTCTGCCAACATAAATCCCTCTTTCTTTAACACAAGTTACTTAAAATCAGCTTAAATTATACCATTTTCAGTAACTGACTTTGCTGGGTTTGCGGAATCTTAACGAATCAACAAACAATTGTTCTGGTTGACAATACGACGATTCCAAGATCGATAACGGCCGACATTGATTCAAGCGCGTTCGTGACAGACTTAATTAATTTTTCGGAAAACCGTTCATGGATTCGCAATGCTTAAATTCAGTGTTTGCCCACGACCCCCTTTTAATAATCAGGCCAAGCAAAAAGCGCAGCGACGAAAATCGACTGCGCTTTAGCATGTGACAAGTGCCTTGTATTAGTCAACAACTAAATCGGACTTGATGGCCTCACGATTTGCCAGCCCTTCGGATGCTCCCTGGCTCATCGCGTTTGAAGGTCTGAGCGAAAACCTGACCAGGATGGCTTTCTCATGGATTCCTCCAAATTGATAACACGCCCCCTTAAGCCTAATCTTGAAACAAGTCAGCCATGGCCAAGGTACGCGCTCATCTAAACGCTAACGCCAATGACGGATCATCCTTGGCGTTTTCAATGGTGTTAATAGTTTGCCGAGTCACCTTGATCAGGTCCCCTAGCGCCGTCTGGGCCATTTCCAATGCCTTACGCCACACCCAAACTGAATGCGCCATTGGCTGAACCTCGCTTCACGATTGAATACTTATCGTAAAATAAAGGCTATATTTTAGATCAAACTCATTCGACAGTTTCAATAAAAAAACAACCGGCAAACCTTTCATTTGCAGGTTGTCACTTATAAGCCTTAGTGCCCATATTTCACCATTAACTTGCGTTCTGCCGTTAACAGCTGATGACGATTGTTGGTTTGCACATTGCTTAAATACAATACCGCGTTTTGGCCGTTGTGGCTAATGGCAATGCTGTCGTTATAACCATAACCAGTACCATTGGCTTGGTAATACGGCTGCTTCACGTAAAAGCCACCACTGTAAACACCTTTTTTCACGTACAACAGATCACGACTAGCGCCGGTGATCTTGCCATTGACCAAGGCCTGTTCAGCGTGGTACAAATCCAGCACCGACATGAACACTTGGCCTGTTCCAAGCTCGCCGCGAATCAGGTCCAGATTCGGCTTGGCCACCGTTAACTGTTTTTGGTGGTAATCCTTGGCGTAATAACCCTGGGCCGCTAATGGCGTGTGGCCTAAAGTAGCCGCAAAGCGGGTCTGTTTTAACCCCAGCGGCTTGATGTACGTGCTGGTAAATAACTGCCGGTAGCTGCGGTGGGTCAGCTTTTCACTAATGCCGGCCAACAACACATAGTTCACTGGCGTGTATTGAAATTTACCAAAATTTTTCGGTTGGTAGGTAAGCTGCCGTGAATTAGCGGCCAAAACCGCCTGATCCGTTTTGCCAGGCAAGGTGGCCTTGGTGCTTAACCCAGAGGTCATGTGCAAGGCATGGGCCACCGTCAACTGGGGCGCCGGCTTAAATCGCGGGTAAAAATGTGCCAACGGCGTGGTGAATTGCACTTTGTTGGCATTCAACTGTTGGGCCAAGATCCCCGTACAATACCCCTTAGGGTTGACACTTTAAATAATAAAAGTGTGAATCCTAGGGGGTATTGTACGCCGTAACTGAAGACGAGTTGCGTGAACTGTCGGGTCATGGTATGATGAACTTGTGAATAAATCGATTCAACAAGACAACACAAATCCCCACTTCCTGCATGAAGTGGGGATTTTTTTGCACCTTATTTCAGGCGTGTGGGTCTGGTTGGCAGCTGGCTAATCGTCATCTAAAGCGTCCAGCCAATGTTTGATCAACTCAATGATAACCCCGACCACCACAGGGCCGACAACGACTGTGAATAGATCCTTCAACAAAGACAACACCCCCTTTGGAGGCAGCTGCCTAGAGATGATTGTCGCATGACACTTGACAAGACACAAATTAAAATTAAAAGATGAATCGATTTATTATCCTGTTATTTCAAACAGAACCCTTGTTGATGCAAGGCATCGAGTAGTTCGCTGCGCTTTTTCGGCGTATGGGCGGCACCGTTAGCTAACAAATGGGAGAAGGTTTCTTCGCGCTGATTGGTATCGCGGGTCGCATAGTAATGCTGAATCACGTGGTCGTAATCTGTTAGTTGCGTTTTCCAGTCGTCAGGTAAGTGATAAGTATTGTCGAAGCTCATTAAGCTTTGCGGCATGCGCGGCTTGAAGTTTGGTTTTTGATCGGGATAGCCGACAATCACGCCACAAATCGGGAAGGTGAGGTTCGGTAGGTGAAGCAGGGAGATCAATTGTTTTGGATCATTGAGGATACTGCCTAAAATCACGGTTCCTAACCCTTGATTTTCAGCGGCATCGACGAGGTTTTCTGCCGCCAATAAAGTATCCGATGCGGCTTGGATAAATTTATCCGTTGAGCTGAGTTGGTTAGGGTGGTCGGCGCATAGGTCGGCGCGGTATTGATCCGCCACGAAAATCAATAATTCACCATTGCCATCGACATAAGTTTGGTGGCTGATGGCGGCGATTTGTGAACGCAGTGCGGAATCGGTGATATGAATAATGCTAAAAGACTGCAAGAAATGTGAGGTTGCAGTATGTTGGGCCACAGTGATCAGGCGGTTCAAGCATTGCGGGTCAACTTGTTGCGTGGAAAATTTGCGAATGGTTCGATGATCTAAAAACATGTAATCGCCTCCAAAATAATTATAGTCGAAGTTTTAGCTAATGTAAGGAAAGAATTCGTGGTCTTGCAATACCGTCGTCAGCAAGGTAAGCTCAAGGCAAATTCAAGGAGGCCCAATGCCATGGCGATCACCATCACTCGTGTTACTGAGGCAAATGCTGAAGATTTATTATCCCAAATTTGTAATAAAAGTGGCTAACTTGATTTTAAAACGCGCGAAATAAATCAGGCTACTTTATTTCCAGATAAAGAAAATGTGGCTAGTTATATTAAAAGTAATTTTTAATAAGGAATGCTTAACGGCCATTAGGGTATACCCTAGTGGTCATTTTTGGTCCTGTGCTATACTAGGAATTATAAATGTTCATTAGAACTGTCCAAAAGGAAGTGCTGACAATGGCTAAAATCGGTTATGCTCGCGTGAGTTCCAAGGAACAACATTTAGATCGGCAGCTAGCTGTTTTAAAGGGCGTTGATAAGCTATTCACAGATAAATTGAGTGGGGCCAACACCAATCGACCAGAACTGCAAAAAATGCTCGCCTATGTTCGCGAGGGTGATATTGTCCTGGTCACTGAATTAGATCGCTTAGGCCGAAACAACCAGGACTTAACTAAGATCATGAACACCATTCAAAATAAGGGGGCCACCCTAGATGTGTTAAACTTGCCGTCCATGACAGGGATTGCGGATCCTAATTTACGCCAGCTCATGACGAATCTCATTATTGAACTGTATAAATATCAAGCTGAAAGCGAACGTAAGCGGATCATTGAACGGCAGCAACAAGGGATTGCCCTCGCTAAACAGCAGGGTAAATATCATGGTCGGAAACCTCAATATGCCGAAGATGATCCCCGTTTACTACATGCTTTTAAACTTTACCAGACGGGCATGAGTGATGTAGATGTTGCCCGTAATACCGGGATTAAACGGACAACCTTTATCAGATACCGAAAGAAATTCGATGTGCATTGAACCGGTTTACATGAGATAATCAGAATAGATTAGAAGCCCTGAAACAGGCGTAAAATAACAAATACTTAAAAATGATGCTACTGGAAGTTGGTCGCATTGATTACTCACGTCATGAATGCGAAGAACGTGCGGACAACCGTACATGCCAAGAAACATAACCGACGAGAGCAACAAGAAACCTACATCCAAGAAAATGTGCTGAACCGTCAATTTCCAGTTGTCTAATTAACTGACTAAAAATAGTCCAATTTATTGACTTCTGAGCATTTAGATGTGGTATTAGATATTCATAAATTTAATATGTTTTCAAGTAAAATTAAGACAGTAGCTAATTTATCATTTGCATCTTACCATCAATTATCTGATAAACTTTGTCTGCCGTATTTTTTAACCTTAAGTCATGAGTAACTACAATAATAATTTTATTTCTCTTATGTGCTAAATCTCTGAGTAACTCGATTACTTTCATAGATCTATCCGTATCTAAGGCGGCTGTGGGTTCATCCGCTAAGATATAGTCAGGATCAGTGTATAATGCTCTAGCAATTGCCACACGTTGCTTTTGTCCACCAGAAAGTTGATTAGGATATTTTTTTAGGAGTTCTAAAAGTCCTAAATCAGATAGAAGTTCATGCATTTTTTGTTCAGTTAAATTTTGTTTTTTTAGTTTATCTACTAATTTAAACTGTTCTTCAACCGTTAAAAATGGAACTAAGTTATAAGATTGTAAAACAAATCCTATTTTTTCCAATCTTAATTTTGTTTGCTGTTTTTCGGATAAACTTTTAATTGTGCTGTCATTTATTTTTACGTCACCCTCAGTTGGTGTCTGCAGCCCGCCGGCTATAGTCAAAAATGTAGTTTTTCCTGATCCTGATGGCCCTACAACTAAAATAAGCTGACCACTTTCTGCTTTAAAATTAATATTTTCCAGCGCTACGTACTTACTACTCCCTTCTCCAAAAACTTTTGTCACCGATTCAAAAATTAGATTTGACATGAAATTAACCTCCAATAATTTTGTAAGGATCAACTTTGGCGATTTGACGAATAGGTATCAGTGCACCTAACAAGGACATAATAATAATACCGATTCCAGTTACAATAATATTACTTTTATCGATGACAATGGGTACCTCGCTGGGTAACGTAATAGCTGTTATTTCACCTAATATAATGGCTATAATAACGCCAATAACTGAAATAATAAATGATTGAAATAACGTACTCAAAATAAGATATTGCGTTGAGACTCCTTGCGCCTTCAAGACACCTAAGTTGGGTAATTTTTGAACAGTCAGAATATACAAGAAAATTGAAATAACAATTAGAATAATAATATACAAAAAAGCAATCATGAAGTCGAATGTGAGTTGTTGTGCGCTATATCCAGGTAATTTTTTAATAAATGAGCTAATGCTCAATTGATTGGTCCCTTTTGGTATTTTTGAATTCTCTAACTTATTCTTGAATACCACAGCATTTGTTACACCTTTATTCAGTGGTTGAATAGTGTCTGGTGAAATATAAACCACGGGAAGAGCACTTAAAGTTGCCCTGGGTGTAAAACCTGTAATTTTAATCCTCAATGATGAATTAGCAACTAACAAGTGGTCACCGATTTTGAATCCATCACTTTTGAATTTATCCGATACGACGCCGGCATTGTTTCGGATATTTTTACTACCACTTGTTATTTTCAATTTTTTAAATATGAACGATTTGGAATCAAGACCTACTAATTGAGTATTCTCTTTTAATCCATTTTCTGATTTTACAAGTGTACTATACTGTGAAATTCTGGTTCCATTATTGGGTAAACTAGCAACCTCATCCTGTGAAAGAAAAGATTGTTGTAAACGTCCTTCAGAATCACTATTTAAGACAATACTTGAAGCATCCCACTCGTTAATTGCCGCTTTGTTTAGGTTAGCTAAACCAGTGGCTAAACCAGTAAGAATAATCAAAAGATAACTTACTAAAAATATAAGTGCCACTATTAGGCTATAACGCAATTTTTCATGTAGCATCTCTTTAATAGCTAAAAACATAATAATCTCCTTTTATTAATTCTATTTATTATTAATATATCACTTAATGTGTTTTGAAAAGGTTTTTAATAGTAATAGTAATTTTTCTTGGGGTGTCACATATACTCTTTTTGATAAATCAACGAAGTTATTTTTCATTAATTTTGTTAGGATCTTTTTGTAGACATTAATGGATAGTTATAATGCTACTTTGCCTTTTCTATCTAAAATCTGATTAGTAATCACATCAGTTTCGGCGTACTTGGAAAGTGCTAATCTTGCTAAATATTGCAACAAAGATTGTGTTTGAATATCAGGTTTACTCTCTAACAAAACTTGTTTTTGGATATCATATTTTAATAGCAGTTGCTTTGGAATGAAATATCTATCCGCCATAGCATCTTCATGTACATCTCTTAAAATATTAGTTAACTGAAGAGCTATTCCCACGTTTATTACTGCCTTACGATTGTTTTCAATAGAGTTTCTAGAAAGTATACAAAAAACCATGCATCCTACAGTTCCTGCTACTTGATAACAGTAATTTTCTAATTCTGATAGTGTGTTAATTTCAACATGATTGAGATCATGAAGTTGTCCTTCAATCATATCAGTCATTAGGTTGGGATCTATAGAGAAATGATTAAAAACGTAGGCTACTTTATCAGCAATGTTTGATGTTTTGTTAATTACAATATTATTGGTATTACAAGCCGTCTCCCACCAAAAAATTAATTTATTAAATGTTATTCTGTCATGGTTGTCAGCAGCATCATCAATTTGACGTAAATAATCATAGATGACAAAGATGCTATAAGCTTGATCTTTGTCTAATTTTGAAAAAGCAAAATAAAATGATGATGAATTTTGTTTAATTGCTGCTTGACTACTCGAAAAAATTTCAAGAACGCTATTTGGTATTTTTTGAATAGTTACCATTTAAAAGTCCCTCATTACTTCTTTCGCGGTCAATTCTCCACTAGTAATAACGATAGGTACTCCAGCACCAGGATGCACACTGTGGATTGAAGTCAATATTTGAGACAGATTTTAAGAGATATTCAGAACCGCGTTTACCTTCCACAGCTCAAATAAATCATTAATCGCGATTAATAACTTATTTGAACCCTGGAAA
>NZ_BBJM01000035.1 GCF_000740055.1 Secundilactobacillus oryzae JCM 18671
TAATAACCGTAGAATCAGGACCAAGCTAAAAGGCAAGTCACCAGTACAATACCGAGAACTTGCCAATCAGTTAGTAGCTTAATTTAGTTGTCCAAACTTGTGGGTTCACTTCAGGGGTATATTTGGCGTGGCTATTTAATGGCTGGAAAAAATACCAATAAGTTACTCAGCGGACAAGCCACCATTAGCTCAAAAAGTTATGCCTATTCGGCCAAGGAAATTTACTATTCCACGCTTCCGTACGCTGCAACCTATCATAAAAGTGCGGTAACCGGATATGATCCAACAAAAACCAAGCCAGAGACAAGCTACGGTGCAATCAGCCGTTCAGTTATCAGCAACTATCAACCTAGTATGACCAAAGCGCAAATTCAAACCGTGATTGCGTTTGAGCAGGCTAAAAAGTCTGTTCCTGATTTTCGTATTGTCGATGTGCCCTATCAGGCGAGTGACGGTACTGAAATGGTTCCGGTTGTACAAGTCTTTTCAGCGCCTTATCGTGATCTCGACGACTATGACCATGATGGTAAATGGACAACCGAAGCAACGGTGCGCAATGTCTTATTAGCACAAGAAAACGGTAGTGGGAAGATTTTTGAGTCTAATCCTGAGGCACAACAAGTTGAATTGGTTGGTCCGCAATATGCGTTTCCAGATGATGATGCCGCGATGTTGAGTTCTAACTACTATGGGATTGATAATACGACTAGAATAATTAAAAGAGTGGGCCAGTTTGTCATGCTTAGTTCACGATTAAAATCAGGCATCTTCTACGCCAAAGCCAGTGACTTAATTACACTGAATACGAATAAACCGACAGTTATCGATGGCATACCTTACGTAACTTCAATGCCATTGGCTCCCGCAAGTCCAAATCACTATGTGGATACCGCTTCTGGTAAGGCACTGAAAGCGGCTGGATATACAAAGGTTAGAACGCTGTTTGACGATTCAATGAATGAGTATCGATTGAAGAATGGCGTTTGGACAGATTCGCTTTTTGCCAGCTTTGAGACAAAAATATTTTCACCGGATTTTGATTATCGGCATGTTTATTTCAACGTTTCAGATACGGATGAAGGCAAAATTAAGTCCAATAAGGTGATTACCCTTAATGAAGGCAATAATGACTTTAAAAAACTACTAATGGCACCAACCGAGACGCTTTTAGGTAAATGATTGCGTGCAAAAAGACGGAAACCAGATTTGGCTTCCGTCTTTTACTATTTCTTAACGGTGAATGTTACTTAGCGGGCACACCACAGTAGCCATCACAGGCGCATTTATCATCACTAATCATTGGACAATGACAAATGCCGTCTGCACTGGCGCAGCGACAGCCTGGCTCACAAATCATGTCTGCATGGCAATAAGGGATTTCGTTGGTCATAATGACTCGCCTCCTAGTTTTAATTATACGCTAGGGAGGTGGGTCAAAAAAGTTTATTCTGGGAGTAGTGATATAAATCGGAATTGATTCGGCAGATGCGTTAAAATAAAAATGTGAGAACGATAAGATTTTTTAATGGGGTAGGGAGGATAGTGCTATGTACAGGGGTAATAACAAGCAATTCATGCTACAACGGCTTTTAATTTCTTCACTGGTTTTGATGGGAATCACTGTAGGGGGTGAGCTAACTGCACAGGCTGATACTAATTACAGCAATGTTTCGGGAACCGAGACAACTAGTGCAAACGCAGCTCAACCAGACGAAAAAACTAATACTGTTAAATTGACAGCAAATCAGGAACCAGCTTCAACAACTACTAATTTGCTGGTTCTTTCAAAGGATGCCAATGCAAGCGTTAATTCTGATAGTACAAAGGCCGTAGTAACCGTTGAAAAGCGTCAGACGAATTCAGTTGAAGAATCTGTAGATAGGCTTTCCGATAAGCAACTGTCTAAATCGGTTAAGTCCGCTGCCACTCAAGCTGACCACAGGGATGATTCGACAACCAAAGTAGCCCATACGAAATCCAATTCTTCGAGTGGACAGTGGATTTTGATGCCGGATGGTGGCAGTACCGAAAATGTAATTGGTCAAGATGGTAACTGGACTAGTATTGAATTTTTTGATAATAACGACAACGTTGCGACCTTTGAAGCGAAAAAAGGTCAATTCAAATTCGCATCATTCATTGATGGCAGTGACTTAGATCAAGAAATGGTAATGGTTGATTCGTATCGTGAAACAACCAAGCGAGCAGGAACGACGTCGTTTGGTGATGGTAGTACCCTCAGCTATGGGTATAAAAATCAGAAGTTTTTCATTGCTAGTCATTCAATCAAGAATGGTCGAGTACGCAATGTGACTATTCAGTATGATAAATCTGGAAATATTTCGGCTTATGATGGGGAAATTTATAAACGCGGTGGTCGATATTTTCGTGTTAAAGTTAATGCCGATAATTTTGGTGAGTTCAGAATTCAATCAGAAACTGTTGGCTACGGTGATCAAAGAGTATCTTTATCACCGGGTGCTAATCAAAAAGGTGCCGTAATTACGACCAAAAATGGTGTTTATTATTTAGCTAAAGGTGGTAAGCAAGAGCTAACAGTTGAGAATACACATTTTGTTTTTTCTGATGATGGAAATGCTATCAGAATACGGGTGAGTGAAGCCGATAAGACGTTCCATTTTAGGATTAACAATGATTTGATTATGCCCAAGAAGAAACAGTCAATGAAGTTATTGAGCAAAAGACGACGAAAAGCCCAGGAATCAGACTTAATAGAAGCTCTGGCGAATCGATGAATGAAACTAGTTCCGCAACACAAAAACCGAAATTACCGCAGTTAGCTGAACGTAAAAATGCAGCCACCATATTTGGATTTATTTTAGCGACAATGATTGCTTTCGTATTTGGACACAAAAAAAGAAAACATAAGCAAAATGAATTTTAAGAAATAGAGTTGCTGTATGCGGGTCTAGAAGTATTTATCGTTAGTTATTTGTTTGGTAAACGAGGCATCAATTTTTTCAAACACTTACGTAAAAGTAAATAGGATAAGCGCAAAAGCTAAATTTAACCAAAAAAGAAGACTTTCAGCAATCACTGCCGAAAGTCTTCTTTAACTTTTTTATAACGCATATGGAATGGGCAGTCAGGGGATCGAACCCTGGACCCACGGATTAAGAGTCCGTTGCTCTGCCAGCTGAGCTAACTGCCCATATGAGTTTTGCTAAGTAACTTGCGTCGCCTTAACAACGAAAACTATATTATCATGTATATCAGAGCAGTGCAACACCTTTTTTTAAAAATTCATTTATAATCCGCTTACATCTTTACTATAATTTAACCACATAACCCTGGATTTATGCGTCAAACCTCACTCTGTGCTATAATAGCTGTAATTCTAATTGACTAAAAAAATTAGAATAAAAATTAAGCTTGGACGTCAAAATTGACCCGTTCAAGCATGTTTATTCATTTTAGCTCATGCCCTTAGCAAAATGAATTAACCGAAATGGGCAATGATTCACTTAAAAAATAAAACTTAACCGAAAAAAAGCGTAGATCCTTTAAGGAGGACAAATTTCATGAAAAAGATTTTAGTCGTCGATGACGAAAAACCAATCACTGATATCGAGAAATTCAATTTAACTAAAGAGGGCTACGAAGTTTATGTAGCTTATGATGGCGAAGAAGCCTTACAACAAGTCGAAGATGTTAACCCAGATTTGATTATTTTAGATTTAATGTTGCCAAAGATTGATGGTCTTGAAGTGGCCCGCGAAGTTCGAAAGAACCATGATATGCCAATCATCATGGTAACTGCCAAGGATTCAGAATTAGATAAGGTGCTTGGCCTTGAATTAGGTGCCGATGATTACGTGACGAAGCCATTCTCCAATCGCGAGTTAATTGCGCGAGTGAAGGCAAACTTACGCCGTCAAAGCACGGCCGCTAGCTCACAATCAGAAGAAACCGAATCTCAAGATATTGAAGTTGGCGATTTAACGATTCATCCAGATGCATATTCAGTCACTAAACGAGGCGAGAACATTGAGTTAACGCATCGTGAATTTGAGTTACTTCACTATCTTGCCCTTCATTTAGGTCAGGTGATGACCCGAGAACACTTGCTGCAAACGGTCTGGGGCTACGATTACTTTGGGGACGTTCGGACGGTTGACGTAACGGTTCGTCGTTTACGAGAAAAAATTGAAGATAATGCAAGTCACCCAACATGGCTAGTGACACGCCGTGGTGTGGGCTATTGCTTGCGGAATCCTGAAAACGAACAAGCATAGTCGCACGGAGGAGTCAGAGTAGCGTGAACACTAAATTGCGTTGGTACCAGTCCATTCATTACAAAATAGCGCTCGTTTTTGCGCTAATGCTCATCGTGACCTTGGAAATCGTTGGGGCAATCTTCGTTCAACAACTTGAACGACAAAATATTAATACCTTTAAATCACAAATTACGCTACCGCCATACGTAAACACTTCGTTGGCGGAGCAATTAGTGCGCAGTGATTCAGAAGCTGCTAACCGCCGCATTAGAGTGATTTTGCAGGACGTTAATGCACCAAATAACGCCCAGATTCAGGTCATTGACAGTAAAGGGACCATTCGTGGGACCAACGAGATTAATGCACAAGCGGTTGTAGGTCAAAAAACCACTGATAGCAGCATTAAGAGTGTGATTTATAACACGCGAAGTGCGGGAATCGACCGAACAACAGTAGATAGTGACGATAACCACTACTACATGACGGTCAAACCGATTATTAGAAGTCAAGACGCCGGCAGCAATAACAACACGCCTGTCGGGGTTATTTACATGCGCGCTAGTTTAGATGGTGTCTACAGTAATATTAATACCATCACGCTGATTTACGTCTTTGCGGCCCTAATTGCCATCGCCTTAGGGCTGGTTTTGGCAATCGTTATTTCTAGGGCGATTACTCGACCGATTGACGAAATGAAGAAACAGACGCTGCGAATTGCTCGCGGGGACTATTCTGGACAGGTTCACGTTTACGGAAACGACGAACTTGGACAGCTGGCAACGGCCGTCAATAACCTATCCGTTAGGGTTGAAGAGGCGCAAGAATCCACGGAGTCTGAACGTCGGCGCCTTGATTCAGTTATGTCGCATATGACAGATGGCGTTCTTGCCACCGATCGGCGTGGGAATGTCATTATCATTAACGAAATGGCCAACGACTTCTTGAACTTAGAAGACGACGACGCCGTTGGGAAATCAGTTTTGGATATCCTAGACATTCGAAAAGAATATTCGCTACGTGACTTGCTGGAAGACCCAGATGAAATTATTCTGGACTTCTCGACTGAGGGCAATGACCTCATTTTGCAGGCTTATTTCTCACTGATTCAACGGGAATCCGGCTTTATCAGCGGACTTGTCTGTGTGCTGCATGACGTTACGGAACAACAAAAAATTGATCAAGACCGGAAACAATTTGTTTCCAACGTGTCTCATGAGTTGAGAACCCCACTGACTAGTGTTCGTTCATACGTTGAAGCCTTATCAGACGGTGCTTGGCAAGATCCCGAAGTTGCCCCTAAGTTCCTGAAGGTGACGCAAGAAGAGACTGACCGGATGATTCGGATGATTAACGACTTACTAACGTTGTCACGAATGGATTCCGGAACTCAAAAAATGAATCTTGAACTCGTCAATTTGAACGAGTTATTTAACTATGTCTTGGATCGTTTCGATATGATCTTGACCAGCAACGATAAGAAGAGCGACGAGGACAAGCCGCAAAAATCCTACTCCATCAAACGTAACTTCACGAAGCGGGATATTTGGGTGGAAATCGATACCGACCGCTTTACCCAAGTGCTTGATAACATCATGAATAATGCAATTAAGTACTCACCAGATGGTGGTGTCATCACTTGTCGTTTGGTAGAAACCCACAACAACGTGATTATTAGCATCAGTGACCAAGGCTTGGGGATTCCAAGGGCTGATCAAGCACATATTTTTGACCGTTTTTATCGAGTGGATAAGGCCCGTTCCCGCGCTCAAGGTGGGACTGGATTAGGGCTCGCCATTTCTCGTGAAGTGGTACAAATGCTTGGTGGCCGAATTTGGGTCGATAGCCACGAAGGTCGCGGTTCAACCTTCTACATCACGTTGCCATATCAACCATACGAGGAGGATGATCTTTGGGATGAAAATAACGACTAAAGCGCTATTACCAATTGCCCTCCTTTTTGCAGTCATCATTAGTATGGTGCTGTCGTGGTTTATTTGGACGAATAAACCGGCACGATATGAGCGCAATAAGCAGGATACAGTGACTAGCACTGGCACTCAGCGAGATTTGAGCACCAAATCCATTCGCGATATTTATTTACCAGTTCAGGTGATTCGCACAGATGGCCAAGGCAATCAAAAACTAGTGAATAATCGTAAAGTTAATTTAGTGACTGAAATTCGCGATGAAATGTCTAAGTGGCAGGCATCGAGCGTTCGTGAGATTAGTTCGAAGTCAAAATCCGAATACTTGAGACAATTGCAAACAGCGAATACGGTTTTGTTGAACTATGACAGTAATATCACCGTGAAAATTTTCAATAAGGTGTTCAATAATCAGCTGAAGAGGATTCATAACCTTCAATTCAACCGAATTCAATTTAAATCAAACGATGCCAAGCACGTGTATTTGCTTAACGACACGAATTTCCGAATTTATCGGGTCAACGTTAAAGGTCAAAAACTGAAAGAACTCAAAAAGGTTTTGAGTAAGAACCTGGTGAGCGACCCAGTTGAGTTTCGAATGTTGAAGAGTAAACCAACTGTGTTTATTACAAAAGCGATGACGATGCCGCGTTATAGCTACATGATCAACAAGCAGGATGAAAATAACTTTGTGAACCGATTGATGTCAAACGACAGTAACAGTACGGATATTTCGATTAAAAAACGGAAAAACGTGACGACTTACGATGATGGTGCTTATCACCGGATGGAAGTTAACAAGAAGACCGGGTTTGTGACGTACGGTGACTATAGCTCAATGACACCAATCAAGAGCTATACCAAGCGCCTGACTCAGTCGTATAACGATTTGAAAAAAATTGGGATTCCGATGGATAACACCCGTTTTTACTACTACAACAAGGATACGAGTAGCGTTGCCTACCGTGGCTTCGTTGAAGGATTTCCAATCTTCAACCAGGCAGAGTATGGCACGGCTAGAATTCAGTTAGTCGGTGATAGCATTCGCCAGTACAATTTCTCGATTTACAGTCTCCAAGTACCAGTGCCATCTCGAGAAAAGGCGAAGGACATTCCAACGACGCAATCAATGCTGGACCAACTAAAGGCAGCGGGGATTGATACAAACGAAATTAGTGCCGTCCAATTAGGCTATCAGTGGAAACAAAATAAGGTCTCCGAGGAAGTCATTGATTTAACGCCAACCTGGTACATTCGTTACCAAGGAAGCTGGCAAACCTACGAATCACTATTAAACAGTTAAGCTAACTGCTCTGGAAGGGAGGGAATTGTGTGGATTTTCGACGAATTGAATGGATCTTTCTACTAATTTTTGTTGCGATTGATATTTTCCTGTTTGTGACATTTAGACAAAGTGGCACGATCCAAATGAATAATGGTGGCAGTCAAGCTGGCGACTCGAATTCGACCATCATCAAGGAAATGCGTAGTGACCAAATCCGGTTCAATACACCTTCGGCTAAATCGTCTGACGGTTACTACATTTCGAGTAGTAATAATAATGATTTGGAAGCCAAGGCAAGTGGGCTGGTTAACCAGACAACGGAGTATAAGGACGATATTTTAACGAGTACGTTTAAAACGCCAGTTGAGTTAGCGGGTTCGTCAGCTAAGGCGGCAACGGCCGTTTTGATGAAGGATCCGACGCAGGTTTCTCATGGTAAGGATTATGTCTACAGCAAAAATCTGTCGAATTCGAACCAAGTGGTTTACGTGCAACGCGTGACGAACGGCTCTATTTATTCGACGATGGGGGAAGTCCGGTTTACCATTCAAAATGGTGAAATTACGAGCTATACACAAGGTTATTTAAGTGATGTAGCACCATTGCGCGAAAAAACCGACACAATTTCCGAAGAACGCGCACTTATTTGGCTTTATCAATATAATGAAATTCCTAACGGTGCAAGGATTCAATGGACAAAATTAGCTTACACGAAGCTACTATCCATTAAGGAAAGTAGTGTCTATGTGCCAACCTGGAACGTTGCGTTGAAGACTAACACGACGACGGGAACGTACGTTAGACAGGTAAACGCGTTTACTGGGGCTATTTTAAAGAGTAGTTCGACCGCTAAGGCAAGTACCACGGGTGAGTAAACTAGTGGTATAATCGACGGTACTAAAAACAGTGGCAGCGGGTGACCTCAATTAAGGGCATACCGCATTACATATTAAGGGAGCACAAGTAACCATGAATGATGGATTGAAAGTCAGCATCCTTGCGAGCGGTAGTACAGGGAATGTGACCTACATTGAGACCGGCCAACACAAGGTTCTCGTGGATGCGGGGTTGAGTGGTAAGAAGATTGAAGCGTTAATGGCATCAATCGGCAAAAGCATGAGTGATGTGGACGCCTTGTTTGTGACGCATGAACATAGTGATCACCGCAAAGCAGTCGGCATTCTTGCACGCCGTTACCCGCAGCTGAATGTCTACGCCAACAAGGGAACTTGGGACGCTATGGGCACTAAGATTGGTGAAGTTGCAACCGAACAAAAGAATCTGTTTGCACCAGACACCACGCTCTCCTTGGGGGATCTAGATGTTGAAAGTTTCAGCGTGTCACATGATGCAGCTGAGCCTCAATTCTACTCCTTTCACCACGCCGGTAAGAGCTTCGTAATTCTGACGGATACCGGCTACGTGTCTGAACACGTAGAAGGCACCATTAAGGATGCGGACGCCTACCTGATGGAATGTAACCACGATTTGGAAATGTTGCGCCAGGGAAGCTACTCATGGCCATTGAAGCAACGAATCCTAGGCGAACGGGGCCATTTATCAAATGAAGATGGCGCTGAAACCATGATGGATGTGCTGGGTAACCACACGAAACGCATTTTCCTAGGTCACTTGAGTCAGGAAAACAACATCAAGAGCTTGGCACATTTAACGGTGACATCCATGATGACCAACCACGATTACGGTGTCGGTCATGACTTCCAGTTGTTAGATACGGACCCAGATAAAGCGTCAGATTTGTACGCAATTTAAAATTTTAATAAAATAATGAGAATTTAGCGTTTTTTAAGCGTCTTTTTCAAACATTCTTCACAAGTTAACGGTATGATAGTATTGTAAATGTTGAGAGGGGCGCTTTTTTGCTGTCACTCCAAAAGGGAGGTTAGGCGCAAAGCCGATTAAAATGGATAATAACAATAATAATGATTTTCAAAATCAAATAAATAACCAGCCTCAAGATAAACGATCACATGGGACTAGCATGACAAAGGTCGCAGTGACCGCACTTGTTGCAGGGTTGCTCGGCGGTGGAATCGCTTTTGGTGGTGCCACTTACGTCAGCAATAACGTTTCAAATTCAACGGCAGTACCGAGTGGTTCTAATAGTGGCGGTACCGCCTCAACTAGTAATGTCAAAGTTAGCGTTAGCTCGCAGTCTGAAAAAGCCTTTAAGGCTGTGAAGGGCGCGGTCGTTTCCGTGGTGAACCTACAAAAGGAAAGTTCATTTAGCGCAGATAGCTTGTTTGGCAATTCATCCTCTTCATCATCAGATAGTAGTAGCGACTTAGAAGCTAGTTCTGAGGGTTCTGGGGTCGTTTACAAGATCTCTGGTAACTCAGCCTACATCGTTACTAATAATCACGTGGTGGCCGGCTCAAACGCATTAGAGGTCATTACCAGCTCTGGAAAGAAGAAGGAAGCCAAGATTGTTGGTAAGGATACAGTGACCGACTTGGCAGTTATCAAAGTGAACGCAACTGATATTGATAAAGTGGCCTCATTCGGAGACTCTTCCGCTATCAAGGTTGGGGAAACGGCACTGGCCATTGGTTCACCATTGGGTTCAGAGTACGCGACATCGTTAACGCAAGGGATTATCTCCGCTAAGAAACGGACGGTACAAACCACCAGTGGTGATGCTACGGTTATCCAAACTGATGCTGCCATTAACCCCGGTAACTCAGGTGGTCCGTTAATTAACTTAGGCGGTCAAGTCATTGGGATTAATTCAATGAAACTGGCTTCTGATAGTTCTGGTACTAGCGTTGAAGGAATGGGCTTTGCTATTCCAAGTAACGAAGTCGTGAAGATCATTAATGAATTGATCAAGAACGGTAAGATTACCCGTCCGGCTTTGGGTATCAAATACGTTGATTTAGCTCAAATCTCGAAGACCCAACAAAAGTCAATTCTTAAGTTACCAACGAGTGTTGAAGCCGGTGCAGTCGTGATGGCTACTCCAAGTAACAGCTCACCTGCCGCTAAGGCTGGCATTAAGAAGTACGATGTGATTACGGCAATCGACAGTAAGAGCATCACTGAATATCGGACGTTGCGTGACATCTTGTACAATTACAAGGTTGGCGACAAGGTTAAGGTGACGTACTATCACAATGGTGATAAGAAGACCGAAACAATTACTTTAAATAAGACCCTTTAATATGGGAGAATGCGTCACGCGGATTGCGTGGCGTATTTTTTGGGGGATCTTAAAACAATGAAAAAAATTGCAAAAATACGGCGTTTTATGGCAGTAAAATGGTGACAAAATTCATCGTGAGATTGGCGAAAATTTTCCACTTGCCAATCTCATTTTTTAATCTTTCCGAACGAGAGATGAGTTATCTGTGGATAAACCGGCATTCGGAAATTAAAGTTTGGGAAAAATCCGAATGCGGGGATGAGATTGTGGATTATTTTGCGGAAGTGGAGTTGTTAATAACCTGTGGATAACTCTGTGGAAAACTATTTTTTGCCGCATATTTAATAAATTATTTATTTATAAGATATAAATTTTGGTTTTTTGACTTATCCACAGGTAAATGTGGATAAGTTTGTTGATAACTGGGTAAAAGTTCGAAATCCTTTGTGAGAGTAAGCGTTTCACTGTAATATAAGAACGCTTGTTTTGTCAAACCTGTTGATAACTATTTGAAATTCACAAGAAGGGATGCCGTTTTGCTCTCATTTTGACGGGTACAAATGAAAAAAGTTATCCCCGAGGACTGTGGATAACTTTGTGGACAACCTGTTAATATTCTATTTTTCGGGTGGATAGCGTAAACTGTTAACATGTGTATAACTGGAATTAAGGAGTAAGCGAATGAATATCAAAATAATCGGTGTCGGTAAATTGAAAGAAAAATACTTCAAACAGGGAATTGAAGAGTATGCTAAACGGCTCTCGCGATTCTGTAAGTTTGAAATTGTTGAGGTACCTGACGAAAAGGCACCCGAATCTTTGAGCCAGGCCCAAATGGATGACGTGATGGCCAAAGAAGGCGAACGGATTTTGGGCAAAATAAAAGATCGCGAGTACGTGTACGCACTCGCAATCAAGGGGAAGGAACGCTCATCAGAGGAGTTTGCGAAGGAAATTGCACAGCTTACGACTTATGGGCATTCTGATATTACGTTTGTGATTGGTGGATCCCTGGGATTAGCGCCAGAAGTGTTGAAACGCGCAAACACGCAGATTTCGTTTGGTCGCTTCACATTGCCGCATCAGCTGATGAGATTAGTGCTGACGGAGCAGGTGTATCGGGCATTTATGATAAATGAGGGAAGTCCGTATCATAAGTGATGGGATTTTTTGAAGTGTTATACTATTTTCATATCGTTATTGCGAAGGGGATTATTAAATGCGTAAACAAGTAATGGCAGGTTTGCTCGGGTTAGCAGCTTTTGTTGCGGTTGGCGTTAGCACGACTAATGTTGCTCAGGCGGCTGCAACAGTTAAAATAAATGGCGCTACAGTGTATAAAAAATATTTAAATATAGATACGTACTATAAAACTAATAAAGCAACAAAGGCAAAAATTTTTTACGATAAAGTAAGTTCGGGTCAAAGTGGTTATTCAAAAACGGTGACTTTGCCTAAGGGAACGATCGTTGCAAGCGATTTGGGTAAGAATTCAAAGTTTTATTTTTATGAAAATCGTTTGAACTATGGCTTAGTTAATAAGTATGCCAAAAAAGGATACGTGGTAGGAGCCCATTCATATGGTGTTTCAGTTTCTCCTAGCTCGTTTAAGAAAATTTCGACACCGAGTTATTTACCAACCTGGAGTTATGGCAATTTATACTTAGGCGGTGCTTCAGCGGCAAAAAAATTCTATGAATACCCTTGCGAGTCAGAGTGTTAACATCACCACAAATGGTTACGTTGAGGTTCATAAACGTAACACTACTGGTCAACCGGAATATGTGTACAGTAACAACCCTGTTACTTCTGCAAAAATTAAGAAAACGACAGTTAAGGGCGCAACCCATTACCTTTATTTAGGATCAAAAATTAAAGGGTTAAAGACCACACGGGTTGGTAAGAAGGGTGCTTATCAATATCGCTTAGCTCTGAAAAATTTGCATAAACCTCAAACGATTTCGTCAAATAATGAGGATTCTGGGGCTTCTAGCCTCGCCAGTCTTTATTCTCTAGGCGGAGTAACGTATTACACGCCAATTGGAACGACGGGTAATACGTTTGGGAGCGATTCTCAAATATATTAAGAGTAAAAAAGGTTATAACCTAAAAAACACGAAGTTGTGACAGAAGTCGGGCAGTTGCTGAGTACTAACCTAGATTGGCGAATAATTTGGTTCTGGAATTGTTCGTTGATCGTAGTTAGACGGAGGAAACTGACTTCTGGAGCACGATTAAAATAAATAGTTCGGTTAAATGGAAAGAGGCTGTGCCAAAATTTACTTTTGGCACAGCCTCGTTTCGTATCCTTAACGGCTATTTTCCGTTTTCATACAAATCCATTAATCTATGTCTCAACGCGTCATCATAAGCGGTAAGGTACAAGCCGTACTTTCCGCGTTTCATCAACACATTCAGCACATTTGCGATGAACACTTTGTACTCATCCTGCGTAAATTTGATGTCTTTGCGCTTTTTGAAGATTTCCTTGTGGGAATACTTCTCAGGGATGATGGTCATGGTGTCGGTTTTCTCGTCGTAACCGAATGATGGGCCGATGATCATCCCCACATAGTTCAAATCGAATCCTTGGAGTGTGTAAATTGTCCCAACCTGGGTGATAGAGCCTTCGCGCTTAGCCCAATGTGTTCGTTGAGGATCCCATTCGTCCCAAGGCAGGCTGAAGGTATCCATTTCGACGTTGTGGCGGCCATCAATCCGTGGGAAACCAGAGGTGGCGACCACGCGGCTCATACCGACTTCCTTATTGCGCTTTTTGATGTTTTCAAATAATTCACCAGCGGTATCGAACATTTTGTATTCAAAATCACTGTTTTCAGGGAAGGGCTTCAATGGTTTTTGGGCAGTTAAATCGTCCATCCACTCAACCTGTTCATTACTGGCGACCATTCGGTATTGGAAGTTCATGTCGAACATCTTGTAGGGGTGTTTGTCAATGGTTTTGAACAGTAAGTCCTTGTCCCAGTACATCTTTGATTGGAAAACTTGCTCGAAATCGTAGACGACAACGACAACTTTAGCCAAGTTCATCAAATCAGTCAGCTGATTTTGACCACGGTAATGCGCGTATGGCTCTGACTTTGAATAGAGCAAGTGCGCTTCATCGACGAAAATGATGTCGTAATGCTTATTGTTCTTTTCAGCATCGTTGATTAATGCGGTAGGGCGACGAATCGATTTGGTATGCATGTTAGGAATCGATTCTGCGAGGTCCTGGTACGCTTTGTAAAGTTCTGGGTGATTGACCACTAGAGCAGTTTTAAAGCGCTTGTCAGTCATGTATTGGCGAACTAGCTCCATCAGGACGACGGACTTACCAGTTCCGGCTGCCCCCTGGATGATGGCAACAGAGTGTTCCTTGCGGTTCAATCCCTGTTTGATGTAATCGTTCATGTTCGTGATGACGGCCTTTTGATCGTCCGAAAGGTCATCAACGAAAAATTGTGCTTTTAAAATCTCGTTCATGTTGTAACTCCTAATTAATTAAAGATTTAGCCTAGTTGATGCTTGAGGTCTCGCAGAAGAAAGCTATTGCTATTATAGCAGGTAAATTAGAAATGCATGGATAACTAAAGGTTGAAAGTATCAAAATAGACCGTAACCATTGATGTCAAACGGTTATGGCACGATATATTACTAGTTTCCACTTCATTGAGCATTACCGAGTAGCCTGGCCAGGCTATTCGGTAATGCTTTTATAAATTCGTCAAAAATAATAGTTAATGTTTCAACCGCCATGTCGATTTTTTCACCTAGACCAGTAATTGTTTGTATCAGCCAATTCAACGCACTTACTAACTTAATATCAGGCAACGGTCGTCCATAATCGAAGAATAAGTCACCCAGCGTCCTGTCGTCCGTATTTTCACGTTGCGCCAATGCAGGGACGTCATAGCTTAACATGACCATTGCTAGGTGACCGCAAAGCCCATCATAGCTTTGGACTTGAGTCTGATCAAATTGCAGGTATTGTTTAGCGACTTTAAAATAACATTCGATCTGCCAACGCCGACCGTACATCTGAATGATTGCTTCTGGTCTTAGGTCAGTCATTGTGGTCGCCAACACAAGATATTGATCAGCCTGGCCACGTTTGGTTACGAAGACTAACTTCATTGGGATTTTTTCGCCATCAACTTCAAATGTGACGATTGGACTGTATAGATAGATATCCTTAATTGGCCATTTGTTAGTGTATAAAGTCTTAATATCCATTTCTCGGTCACGATAACGAAAATAGACTTTTTTAGTTTTTTTCAACATACCAATCCCATGACAATGACGTTTTAGCAATGCCGCAAACATACGCGGTGATGCATACCAGCTATCGAATAAGACGTACTTGGCCTTGATGCCGGATTTGATTGCATCATCTACTAATTCTAAAGCGACATCGGTCATTTTACGGGTTGCCTGTGTACGTCGTTTCGCGGCCAGTGATCGTTGATCACTGGACTTAAGGTGCCCAAACCGATTTTTGGCGTGGCTTGATGACATCAAGGCAAAGTTCAGCGGTAAAAAAGTATTGCCGTCACTCCAGCCTAAAGTTAGTGTCCTAAAGCCTTTAAAATACTGCTGTTTGTCGTGGTCAAAAACACGAGCTAATAATTCAGTTTTGCGTGAAAATTCACGTTTAAACAATGAATCATCAATGATCAAGGCTTGTCGCCGTCTTGGATCGGTAAAATGTTGCACGTATTGGATCAAATGGATCGCTAATAGCTGAACCAGCCGTTGCCAATTAATATGTGGATCATTTAGACAATTGCGAACAGTTCGTTTTGAAAAATCATTAGCCTTTTCTGCTCTGAAAATGGAGTAACGATTAAAGATGGTGGTCAATAACCACTCAAATAAGCGTTCAGTTTTAATACCGCGCGATTTATGGATATTGACACGACGCAAAATAGCGGAGAGCTGGACCAATTTTGAAAAATGAGCAAAAGAATGATGAATATCAGTGTCATTGTATTGTATAGTAGACATAGGCATGAAACTCCTCTGTATGGTTTTTGTTTAGACGCTTTAAGTATACAGATATGAATGGTTTCATGTCTATTTTTGTAGCAAAAAAGTCCTAACAGATCAGGGCTTAAGTGGAAATATTAACTTTCAACCTTTAGATATGATCCTAAAATATTAATAATCGTTACTAATAAAGCTGCTATAACAATATTTGTGATCAGTTTCCTTTGTCTCAGTAATAAGGGCACAAAACTCAGTAGTCCAGTACTCTTTTCATCCTTTGGGCGAAAATTAGGAGCCGGTGCAATGAATAACACCACTCCTGACCACTCTTTTGCAAAATCCTCCTTTTTAACCTTTTTTATTTTGACAGTTGGATCGGGATCGGCAACAACCAAATAATCTTTTTTATTTTTGGCAGATTGCAAGAAATAACTTGAACAAATTTAGTAACGCAGATTACGCAACAAGATCTCAATCGGTGTTCGCCAATTTAAACATTTGAGTGGTCGGCAATTCAAATACCAGTTAATTTGAATCAATTCATCATCGGTAATCTCATCAATCGGTTGACCTTTGGGAATGAAGCGGCGTAGTACTCGGTTGCGATTTTCATTACTGCCTCGTTCATGTGGCGAATAAGCGTGCGCAAAGTACAGCGGAACACCGGTCTGTTCTTCAATCAAATTGTAGTTGGCGAATTCT
>NZ_BBJM01000034.1 GCF_000740055.1 Secundilactobacillus oryzae JCM 18671
TTTTTTTATTTTTCATTATATCAAAAAGGCACTACCATCAGTTTTTAAAATCTGACGGTAGTGCCTTTTATTTTGGGACTTATGTCACAGCCCCTTTTAATAATGCTTCATCACTCTTGCAATTTGACGATCTTGCTCACGCTTCTTAATGGTTTCGCGCTTATCATACTCATGCTTACCTTCACCCACACCGAGCAGGACTTTAGCAAATCCCTTTTTCAGATACACTCGTAGAGGCACAATCGTAATCCCCTTGTCCTTGGTCATGTCACCCAGTTTCTTAATTTCCTTCTTATGTAACAACAACTTTCGATTACGTAAGGGGTCATGATTAAATTGGTTTCCTTGATCATACTCACTAATGTGAACATTCATGAGCCAGGCTTCACCATTTCGAATTTGAGCAAAACCATCTTTCAGGTTTAATCGTCTAGCTCGTGCAGACTTAATCTCGGTTCCAGTTAAAACGACACCCGCCTCAACGGTTTCCAAAATATTATAGTCATGACGCGCTTTTTTATTTTGAGCTAGTACATTATCATCGTTTGGTTTCGTCTTTTTCTTTGCCAAATTCGTCACCTCGTTATTAACTGACTAACCGGCTTATTTGCGATGGCCTTGATTTGAATTGTTGCGGTTATTGGAGCGGCCAACATTATTTGGACGTCCACTACCATTACCGCGTTGACCAGAACGTTGTTGTCCATTTGACCGCGATTGATTTGGCCGGTGTGAACCACCGTTACCATCCCGACGAGGGCCACGAGGACGTGATGCCCGTTTTGGCAACAAGTCACTTGTTGGCGTCTCTTCTGGATTAACAATATCAAAATCAACTGCACTCTGTTCCTTATCGACGTTAATGACCTTAACCTTAACGGTCTGACCAATACGGTAAGTCCGTTTAGTATTTCGACCTACTAAAGCTAGATATTGTTCAACGTATTCATAATAATCATCCTGCATCCGGCTAATGTGCACAAGGCCTTCTACAGTATTTTCAAGTTCGATAAACATCCCGAACTTCATAACTGAGCTAATCGTTGCTTCGAATTCCTCACCAACATGATCAGCCATGTATTCTGCTTTCTTCATGGCATCCGTATCACGTTCGGCATCAATTGCACGGCGTTCGTTTTCGGAAGTTTGAGTAGCAATTTCATCAAGGATCCCAGCAAACTTCTTCTTGGACTCTTTGTTTACACCATTATCTTCGTAGTAATGAATCATCCGGTGAACCATCGTATCCGGATAACGTCTGATTGGTGACGTAAAGTGAGTGTAGAACTCGGCACCCAAGCCAAAGTGTCCTAATGATTGGTCAGCATAACGTGCTTGCTTCAAACTCCGTAACATCATGACCGACACAACAGCTTCTTCTGGCTTACCAGCAACCTGCTTTAAAATACCTTGCATAGTCTTAGGACTCAAATGAGCTGGGTCACCCTTAACGTTGATACCAAATGCCGTCAAGAATTCGAAGAATGACTTAATCCGTTCACCATCTGGCGTTTCGTGAACACGGTAAATGAATGGTGCCTTGGCGTGATCGTAGTGCTCTGCAACTGTTTCGTTGGCAGCCAACATAAATGATTCAATCATTCGTTCAGCCAAACCACGAGTGCGAAGCTTAATGTCAATGGCATGGCCATTTTCGTCCACAATGATTTCTGCTTCATGATCATCAAAGTCAATGGCCCCACGGCGCTTACGGTGCTTGTAAAGAATCTTGTGTAACTCACCCATCGTTTCGAACATTGGGACGAGTTCTTCGTATTCGTTACGTGTCTTTTCATCATGTGATTCTAAGATCTGGTTAACTGCCGTGTAAGTCATCCGGGCCTTTGATTTCATGACGCTTGGATGAATTCGGTGGCTGATAACGTTACCTTCAGGATCAATTTCCATTTCACAACTCATACAAAGACGGAGAACGCCTTCGTTAAGTGAACAGATTCCGTTTGAAAGTCGACGAGGCAACATCGGAATCACTCTGTCGGTCAAATAGACGCTGGTACCGCGTTTGAACGCTTCTTGGTCTAACTGTGAACCTTCCTTAACATAATGCGAGACATCGGCAATATGGACGCCTAAATGGTAGTTGCCATTGTCTAGCTTCCAAACCGTCACGGCATCATCCAAGTCTTTCGATGATTCGCCATCAATCGTCACCAAGTTTTGGTCAGTGATATCTTCACGGCCAACTAATTCTTCTTCAGTTACGTGATCAGGAATTGCGTCGGCTTCTTGCAGAACATCCTCTGGGAATTCAGCAGGAATATCATGAGCGTACACAATCTGTAGAATGTCGATTCCAGGATCGTCCACACTACCGATAACTTGTTTGGCAATCCCCACCATTGCTAGCGGATGTTGCGCATTTGGATATTCGGTAATGTCAGCTGTCACGACTTCGCCAGGTGTTGGCTTTAAACCGTTATCAGAAACGTAAAACTTAAACCGTTTCAACTTCTTATCGGTTAGACGAATTTGACCGTAATAGCCGTTATCATCATCTGTCTTTTGGAATTCACCAACAACGTGATCGTAGTGGTGAGCCGTGATCTTAAGAACCTTACCTTCTGGCCCCTTGTCCGAACCAGGAGTGGCCCGTCGAACGATTTCCATTTCCACTTCATCGCCATTTAACGCACTAAGCGTATTGTCTGGCGCGATATAAGCGTCTGGCTCTTCGTCACTATAGGCAATAAAGCCGAAACCTTTATCGTTACCATGGAAGATCCCCGTCAAAACTCGTGTTGCTGGGTTTAATTGAAAACGTCCCGTATCGGTTACGATACTTTGTTTATCACGCTCTAAAGCAGCCATTTCTTGCACAATAAGTTTAAAAGCTGCTGCACCGTGATACTTAAGCGCATCTGAAATATCCTCAACAGAATAACTCTTGTCGGGATTCTTTTGAAGCAAATCAATGATTTGGTTTTTTAAATTATTATCTTGCACTATTTATTCCTCATTACTATAAATTGATTTCAGAAATTGAATTAAATCAACTTCTAATTGTTTGTGGGCACTATTAACTGTAAGGGCATGAGTAGCTTCTTCATAATACTGATATGTCACCTGCGAGTTCACAAGGTGTTGTGCGAGCTTTTGACCACTATCTGGTGCAACCAACTCGTCTTGACCGCCCTGGGCAATGAAGGTCGGTTGGGAAATACTGGACAAATCGACCGTAATTTTAGTCATCAACGCATCGATTGTCGCCAATTGACCGGGAAGTTCAGCTTGAATTAGTTGCCTTCGTTCAGCCTGCACCGCTTCCGACATTGCTTGGGCGTCATATGTCATCTTAGCTAATCGATAAAATTCTGCAGAAATATTAACAAAACTGTCCGCCATGACTGGTGAACTAAATGCGCCACCGCCAACTAATTCCGGAACCTCTTCTAAAGCTTTAATGGCATAGGCACCGCCTAAAGATAAACCGAAGATGCTCAATTCACGGTAGCCTCGCTCAGTCATATAAGCAATGGCATCACGAACATCCTGACGCCATCGATCCGGATTACCTTCTCGGAGAATGTCTAACGGTTCCCCAGTAGCATGCCCAGTGAATTTTGGCGCATAGACAGTAAAGTTTTCGCGCTCCAAGGCTCTGGCAAGCATCCGGACGTCATTCGGTCCACTAGCGTAGGCGTGCAGCAATATGACTGCCCGTGGTCCATGCTCAAATAAAAATGGTGTCTGTGCTTTAAACATTTAAGCCACCCCTTACAGGCAAATATGTATAAAAAACCTCCTGTAATCGAATCACAGGAGGTCCAGCTAGCTAGTGTGAAGATAAATAAACTAATGCGAGTGCATCCACAAAGAAAATAACACCAAGAACAACTGTCACTTTTTGCATGAAAGCCTCGAAGCCTCGTGCCTTTTGTCTTGAGAATAACTCGTCTGCGCCACCACTTAATGCTGACATGGCGTCACTTTGCTTTGCAGGTTGCATCATAACAGCGATGATAATTAATACGCTCACAACGAGCAAAATTGTCATTAATAAATTATACAAAGGAATGCCTCCTAGACATTGCAATAGGTCTGATAACACTGATACTAATCTATCATAAATGCCGGAATAATTCCAGTCTCAACTTTAGGACAAAGCGATTTAGGCCCACTTTTGTTTCCAATGCGTAAAACCACCAAAAATGGAGAGAAGTAGACCCACCATCCCAATGGTGGCTCCAACATGATGAGTATCCTTCTCATCAGTTTGTGGCAATTTAGCAGCTGGTTTCTGTTTCGACGTTGGCTTCGATGAATCATCCACCTCGGAATCTGAGTCTTCTACTGAATCTTGATCATCAGAAGCTGATTTTTCCATTTTATCATGATTCTGGTCATCGTTCTCCTTTGAGGTCACTTCAGCCGAATCCGATTTTTTTAAGTCTGTTGTACCTTCTTCCGGTGTCACTTTTCGAATAGTAGATTGATCCAATTCAGAACGAATTTCTAGTCGCTTCTTATCAGGCGTTTTGATATCTGCTTTATCATCTTTAAGTTGATCTTTTTCTCTTTTTGATTCTTGATTTAAATCATCATCTGTTTGAACACTCTCATCTTGGCTCTTCGCAGAAACGGGCTCATCCGTTTGGCTATCTTCATCAACCGTCTCTTTAGACTCAACGGCCTCAGTTTGAGTGCTTTGATCACTGATCTCAACAGACTTGGATTCTTCGGTCTGTGTACTACCTTCACTAGTTTCCACCGGCTTAGTTTCATCAGTCTGAGCGCCTTCATCATTCGTTTCAACGGTTTTCACTTCAGATGTTTCCGTACTATCATCAGTGGTCTCAATCGGCTGAATGGTCTCTGTTTGACTCCCACTCTCACTGGATTTAGCTTCATCCGTTTGGGTACCTGCTGTCTCACTGGTTTCCTCGGAAGTTGCAGTATTTTCATCCTTGGACGATGTGCCTGTATCAGTGGATTGGTCCCCCGGCTGATTATCCGAGTCATTCTTCGCTTTATCTGTATTATCATCGGATTTCGTTGGCGTATCTGGTTGTTGGGTCAAACTTTGATACTTCAGCAAAATAACTTGGTCTAAACTTGAAATTGACCCTTGAGTGTCGTCTGGATTCAATAACTTGTATCCAGCTAACTGAAGCTCCCCCAGCTCTTCAACATTATACTTACCACCAATCGTTCCATTGCTAAACTTAGTCATTGGCAATAAATCATCATTAGCAACCAAACCATCATTTTGAACTAGTCGATACTTAACTGTAGGAAGAGCTGGTGCTGCATCATAATACTGCGTGTACACGGCATTATTTCCCATACCCGAACTCACAAAAATTTGTTTTGACTTAGCTGTGTAGCCCTTAAAATCGCCAAATGGGGCTGGTGAGGACCCCTCTGGCAAATCACGCTCTACTGAGTCAAGTTGAATATTGGTTTTCGAGCCGTCCGTATTGATAACGCGGCCTATCGCATTGATTGTTACATGATACGTTTCTTCCGCTTGCACCTGTTTCGTTAATAGAGACACCGCACAAACGCTGACAGCTAAAGCTGCTATTACTTTAATTTTTTTCACAAAAAAACCTCCTTCATATCTTTTAAATACGAAGGAGGTCTGAAAAGTAATTAAATTAAATTAATTACTTTGCTTGGATTGCGTCACGAGCTTGGTCACTCAAGTTGTAGAATGAGTGGATACCCTTGTATTCGCCTACAAGGCCAAGTTGATCTTCAATTCTGATTAATTGGTTGTACTTAGCGATACGTTCGCCACGGCTCATTGAACCAGTCTTAATTTGACCAGCGTTCAATGCAACAACTAAGTCAGCGATAGTTGTATCTTCAGTTTCACCTGAACGGTGAGAGATAACTGCAGTGTAACCAGCTTGTTTAGCCATTTCAACAGCTTCAACAGTTTCAGTTAAAGTACCGATTTGGTTAAGCTTGATTAAGATTGAGTTACCAACGCCCATCTTGATACCCTTTGCAAGGTAGTCAGTGTTTGTAACGAACAAGTCGTCACCAACGAGTTGAACTTTCTTGCCAAGACGTTCAGTGGCTTTTTGCCAGTCTTCCCATTCGTTTTCATCCAAAGGATCTTCGATTGAAACAACTGGGTACTTGTCAACGATGCTTTCAAGTAATGAAACGAATTCGTCAGCTGTGTATGACTTGCCGTCACCAACTAAGTCATAAGTCTTAGTGTCAGCGTTGTAGAATTCTGAAGAAGCACAGTCAAAGGCGATAGCAACATCCTTACCAGGCTTGTAACCAGCTTTTTCGATGGCTTCAACGAGGATTTCGAATGGTTCTTCGTTGTTCTTAAGGTCAGGAGCAAATCCACCTTCATCACCAACAGCAGTTGAGTAACCGCGTTCGTTTAAGATAGCCTTCAAGCTGTGGAATGTTTCTGCACCCATACGGATGGCTTCCTTAACAGTAGGAGCGCCAACAGGCATGATCATGAATTCTTGGAAATCAACCTTGTTGTTAGCGTGCTTACCACCATTGATAACGTTCATCATTGGAGTTGGTAATACGTGGCCATTGAAACCGCCAAGGTAGTTGTATAGTGGTGTTTCTAATTCATCAGCGGCTGCACGAGCGGCTGCAAGTGAAACACCCAAAATTGCGTTTGCACCGAGCTTACCCTTGTTAGGCGTACCATCAAGCTTGATCATGGCTTTATCGATAGCAACTTGGTCAGTTACGTCGTAGCCCACAATTTCTTTTGCGATAATGTTGTTAACATTATCAACGGCTTTTTGAACACCCTTACCGCCGAAACGATCTTTGTCACCGTCGCGTAATTCAACGGCTTCATGTTCACCAGTTGATGCACCAGAAGGCACGATTCCGCGACCCATGGCACCTGCTTCAGTATATAATTCGACTTCAACGGTCGGATTGCCTCGTGAGTCTAAGACTTCACGAGCATAAATATCAGAAATAATTGACATTATATTCTCTCCTTATGATTTATTGCCTAACGGGAAACTTCCCGCCTACCATTTTATAAGTTTACTGCTGAACTTGCAATTATATTTTCGTTAATTTTTGTATTGAGTTAATTGAAGGAAGGTTTCTTCCTTCAAACTGGCCCCGCCTGCCAAAACACCATCGATGTTATCCTTGGCCATTAACCCCTTCACGTTATCTGGATTAACGCTGCCACCATATAAGACGCGAACCTGGTTAGCAATTTCATCGCTATAGAGATCCGCCACAGTTTGGCGAATTAAGTAGCAACCTTCCTCAGCTTGATCAAACGAAGCAGATTTGCCACTACCAATCGCCCAACTAGGTTCATAGGCAATGACTAATTTTTTTGCTTCATCGTCACTAATACCTTTGAGTGCAGCCGTCACCTGGCTAACTACCCAGTGGACGTGTTCCCCTGATTCGCGCCGACCCATGGTTTCATCACAACACAATATCGGGACCATGGCATTATTATAAACGGCATGGACTTTACGGTTAATAATGTCATCAGTTTCGTTAAAATAACGACGTCGTTCAGAATGACCAATAATAACATAATGTAAGCCCATATCTTTCAGCGCCATTGGACTTGTCTCGCCCGTATAAGCACCTTCATTTTCGTAATAACAATTCTCGGCAGCCACTTGGAGTCGTCCGCCACTATTAGCATCAATCATCGGCTGCAATAAAATAGCAGGTGCCGCGATCGCTGTTTCGACCTCAGAAGGATCTGGAAGCTGATCTGTCACTTGTTTGGTGAACGTCACTGCCTCCGTCACCGTTTTATTCATTTTCCAATTGCCAGCAATAAGTGGTATCCGCACGCTATAACTTCCTTTCACAAGAAAATTTACTACTGTGCCCATTCTACCGAAAACTATTTATTTAATCCAGTCTTAAAACCAGGTATACCAAAATAATTTTTAATTCTCAAAAAATCTTAATATAATCCTTTTTTAGTCGATAAATTTTGTTGTTTTTTAGGTAGTCCAATTTAAAAATAGTATGTCACCACTCGACTAACAAAAAGAACCCACAGGCAAAAAGCCCGCAGGTTCCTCGTTGTTATTTGTCTGAAATTGCAGCAATACCTGGTAATGTCTTACCTTCGAGGTATTCAAGTGAAGCACCGCCACCAGTTGAAATATGAGTCAATTGGTCAGCAACGCCTAATTGTTGAACGGCTGCAGTTGAATCACCACCACCAACGATTGTGGTTGCAGTGCTCAAAGTACCAAGGAACTTACCGATTTCCAAAGTTCCTTCAGCATAGTTACTCATTTCGAACACACCCATTGGGCCGTTCCAAACAACTAACTTAGCATCCTTCAAAACAGCTTCAAAGTCAGCAACTGACTTAGGTCCAATATCAAGGGCCATGTAACCATCAGGAATGTCGCCTTCAACTGTCTTGTTAGGAACATCGTTAGAGAACTTTTCAGCAACGATAGAATCAACAGGAAGAACTAGCTTGTCGCCAGCCTTGTCCATGATTTGCTTTGCCAAATCAATCTTGTCTTCTTCAACAAGTGAGTTACCAATCTTCATGCCCTTAGCAGCGTAGAATGTGTAAGTCATCCCACCACCGATAATAACTTTATCAGCTTTATCGAGTAAGTTATCGATAACACCGATTTTATCAGAAACCTTTGCACCACCAAGAATGGCAACAAATGGGTGTTCTGGCGTTGAAACGGCACCACCGATAAACTTGATTTCTTTTTCCATCAAGAAGCCGGCAGCAGTTTGGGCCATGTTAGAAGCAATTCCAACGTTTGAAGCGTGACTACGGTGAGCAGTTCCGAAAGCATCGTTAACAAAAACGTCACCTAATGATGCCCAGTACTTGCCTAATTCTGGATCGTTACCAGATTCACGCTTAACGTATTCACCATCTTTAACATCTTCGAAACGAGTGTTTTCAACGACTAAAACATCGCCATCACTCATGCCATCAATGGCATCTTCGAGTTGCTTGCCTTCAGTAGCTGGCACAAACGTAACAGGCTTGTTTAAAAGGTTTGAAAGTCTTTCAGCAACTGGACGCATTGAAAGATCCTTCTTGTCTTCTTCCTTCTTGATCCGGCCAAGATGAGAGAACAAGACAGCCTTGCCACCATGTTCGATAACGTAGTTGATTGTTGGCAATGCAGCCACAATCCGGTTGTCGTTACCGATAACGCCGCCCTTAATAGGCACGTTAAAATCGACACGCATTAATACTTTTTTACCTTGTAACTCTAAATCAGAAACAGTTAATTTAGCCAATTTAGAAACCTCCAGTGACTAGTAATTTTGGTTATGAAGCAAAAAAGTGGAGGAGCAACCTCCCCCACCTCTTTTCAAATTTGATGTGCTAATTATTTAATTAAAGCGTAGCAAACTTGATTAAAGTACGAACCATGTTGCAAGTGAAGCCCCATTCGTTATCGTACCAAGCAACAGTCTTAACTAATTGAGTGTCACCACTAGTTGTAACTTCAGTTTGAGTTGGGTCGAATACTGAACCGTGGTCGTCACCAATAATATCTGATGATACGATTTCGTCTTCGTTCCAGCCGTAAGCTTCGTTGTTTTCAGTGTGCTTCTTCATAGCTGAGTTGATTTCGTCAGCAGTCACGTTTGACTTCTTAAGAACAGTAACCAATTCAGTTAATGAACCATCGACAACAGCAACACGTTGTGCGTGGCCTTGTAACTTACCTTGAAGTTCAGGGATAACGATACCAATAGCCTTAGCAGCACCAGTTGAGTGAGGAATCGTGTTAACAGATGCAGTACGGTTGTTACGCATCTTCTTACCGCGAGGTCCATCAAGAATTTGTTGAGTTGAAGTGAAGGCATGGATAGTAGTCATTGTACCGGCTTCGATACCAAAGTCTTCGTTCAAGAAGTAAGCCATTGGTGCAAGACAGTTAGTTGTACATGAACCAGCAGAAACGATCTTGTCGCCGGCTTCCAAAGTATCCAAGTTAACACCTGGAACAACAGTACGAACATCACCAGCAGGAGCTGAAACAAGAACACGCTTTACACCTGCATCCAAGTGAGCTTGTGACTTTTCAGCTGAAGTGTAGAATCCAGTACATTCAAGAACGTAGTCAACACCATCGTTCTTAACCCATGGAATGTCTTGAGCTTTTGGCTCTGCATATACAGGGTATTCCTTGCCATCAACTACGATAGCTGAATCCGTTGATGAAACTTCACCAGGGAAACGACCATGAGTTGAGTCATATTTTAATAAGTAAGCCAACATTGAAGGGGTTGTTAAATCGTTGATAGCAACAACTTCGATATCGCTTGAGTTAAGTTGGTGGATACGCTTGAATGCCAAACGGCCAATACGTCCAAAACCATTGATACCAATCTTTACAGTCATACTAAGATTTCCTCCTTAGGAAGTTAGAAAATATTATTTTAAATAAGTAACACAAAAGTTATAGTATCACTTTTTTAAAATCATGTCAGCTGCTCCTTCGTCAGTAATTAACCAAGTCTGCTTAGGAGCAATTTTTGCGTATGCCTGAATGGCGGCGGCTTTAAGACTTCCGCCGGCTACGGCAAGTACAAAATCCTTTTTTGCGAGATCTTCAAGTTGGAGACCAATTCTGGGTAATTTATAAACAACGTTGCCATCTTCATCAAAGAAATAGCCAAACGCTTCCCCAACTGCTCGCTTCTTTTTCAACGTTTGAATCAACGTTTGCGACATTTGTCGTCGCTCAGCCATCTGAATTGCTTCCCCGATACCGTGAATTGCCACATTACTCGACTTAATCAAGTCTAAAATGTCACTAATTGCTGGATCGGATTGCAAAGACGCAATGGCCTCCTTACTAATAGACTCCGGGATAAATAAGGAACGAAACTTGCTACCTGTTTGTTCGGCCATCTTGGCACTAACCGCATTAGCCTGTAGCGCAGGTGCCTCACCAATCCCACCTCGAGCTGGTACGAACGTCAGCTGTCGGTTCTTCGTCAGCGCCTGAGTCATCTGTTGTGCAACACTGACCATTGTCGAACCACCCATCACCGCAATGATGGATTCGCCTTCAGGTAGTTGGTCCAACAACACCGATTCAGCTGTCTTTCCCATTGTCTCAAGAACATCCTGACTCTCGTCAGAGTTACCTGGTACAATCGTGCAGCACTGGATACCTAGCACCCGCTGAAGTTGTTCAGCACGCTGTTGTCGTCCAAGTAGCTTATCAATAGTAGGTTTAAGTTCCTTCAACAGGCGACTGCCTGAACTCGTGAGTTGCATCCCCACCTTATCAATGGAAACCAGGTTCAAATCCTTCAGATTCTCCGTCTCGGTCCGCATGCTGCGTTCCGACAACGCCATCTTGTCAGCTAAGGTACGTCGTCCAACCGGTTGCAATTGAGCAATTGCTTCTAATAGCAAGTAGCGACTAATGAGCTTTTCTTGTAAATCTGGAACAATTTTATTAATCCAATGCCACTCGTTATTCAAGATTTCAACTCCTACCGTGGGACGACATGCGACCACCCGTGCCTAAAAGTGACCCATCGTAACCAAAAAAATAAGGTGCCGCTTTCGAACATTCTTAGACTCAATGCTCGCCTACTATATTAGCGCGTGACACCATTTTCGTCAAATAACTTTAATCGAAAATTGATTCCAATCAATCTTGAATTTTTATCCATAATCGGTTATAGTAACTAAGTTAGCAAAAACGTTGCTGCGCCCGTAGTGTAATGGATCGCACGTAAGATTCCGGTTCTTGAAATGGGGGTTCGATTCCCTCCGGGCGCATAAAAGACTTCATGGTCAAACAATTCAAAGCAGACTAGCGAAACTCAATCGCTAGTCTTTTTTATTTCTCTGATACAATTCTTTGCTTTTAAGCCAGTAATATCAGATAATAAAACCTGGAATTAGCGGGAGAACGTTTCGTTTGACCTTTTTTGACCATAGGTTTAAACTACTTTATATTAGTTAAATAAGACTAATTCTTTTATGTTAATAAGGAGGCTACAACATTATGAACTTAGTCCCAACAGTTATCGAGCAGTCGTCTCGTGGCGAACGTGCTTACGATATTTACTCAAGACTATTAAAGGACCGCATCATCATGCTTTCAGGTCCTATTGAAGATGACATGGCTAACTCCATCATCTCCCAATTACTCTTCTTGGATGCCCAAGACTCAGAAAAAGACATCTACCTTTACATCAACTCTCCTGGTGGTGTTGTTACCTCAGGTTTAGCTATTTACGATACTATGAACTTCATTCAAGCTGACGTTCAAACCATCGTAATGGGAATGGCTGCATCAATGGCCAGCGTATTAGCTACTTCAGGTGCTAAGGGCAAGCGATTCGCCTTACCTCACTCTGAAATCATGATTCACCAACCATCTGGTGGTGCACAAGGTCAACAAACTGAAATTGAGATTGCTGCGATCGAAATCTTGAAGACAAGAAAGATCATCAACGAAATTCTTGCCGAAAGTACCGGTCAATCAATCGAAACAATCAACCATGATACTGAGCGTGACAATTACTTGACCGCTCAAGAAGCATTGGACTACGGTTTGATTGATTCAATCATGTCAAGCAGCAAAGAACGTAAATAAGCTGTAAATTAAAGGACCTAAGCGATGAACGTCGCTTAGGTCCTTTTTCTATGCGCTCATTTCACGCTCTTTTAATTCGTTGGCAAATTCGGTAATCTTCTTCAAACGGTGATTGATGCCTGATTTTGAAATCACCCCGCTCGGAATTAGATTAGCTAATTCTTTCAAACTAACTTCCCGATTCGTAAGTCGCACTTCTGCCACTTCTCTTAGTTTAGGTGGTAACTGATCCAGCCCAACCGTTGCCTGGATGTACTCAATATTTTCAATTTGCTGACTTGATGCGTTAGCAATCTTGTCCATATTGGCATTTTCGCAGTTCACTAACCGATTAACGGAATTACGCATGTCACGCATGATTCGAATATCTTCAAATTTGAGCATCGACTGTGTTGCGCCAATCAAGGATAGAAAATCAGCAATTTTTTCACCTTCCTTAAGGTAGGTAATATAGCCACTCCGTCGATTGGTATTCCGAGCATTTAAGCCGTACCGGTTCATCATGTCGGTAATCATTTGGTTATGCTCTTCATAAATTGAATAAATTTCCAAATGGTATCGAGAAGTTTCTGGATTGTTGACCGATCCCCCGGCCAAAAAGGCGCCCCGCAAGTATGACCGCACTTGGGCGTCATCCTTGAGTAATTCTGGTGGCACCGTTTCGGTGATTTGCAAACCGTCAAAAATCGACAAATCATCTAGCATTTCCATGTTACCGCTCTTAACACGCACGATGTATAGGTTATTTTTCTTTAACTTCATCTTCTTGCGGACAATCAGTTCGCTTTCCAATTCATAAAACTGCTTGAGCAGTTGATAAATGCGACGAGAAATTGCCGGATTTTCCGTTTGAATGTTCAACACAAATTTGTGGTTTTGCAAAGTCAACGACCCATTCATCCGAATGAGAGCCATTAATTCTGCTTTAGCATTTTCACGGTGAACTGACAGTGTTGTCAGCTCTTTTTTTACTTCACTTGCATATGACAAGTTCTCACCTCCAGACAGTTTAACGCCAACTTGGTTGACCCAATAAGTTGATTAATTCAGCAGTTACGTGGTCACCGTTATGGAAGACCCCGTTATCGCGTAACTCTAGAAAATCGTCGGAAATAACCCGGCAACCTTGTGCTTGAAGTGCCTTAAAATCATGTGCAACTTCTTTAGAAACTTCATTCCAGCGCTGGTGATCGATATAATCGGTTGGCACCTTCTTCGTGTTCACCAAAACTGTATCCACAAAATTATCGTTCAAATGTTCATGCAAAACCCGAATGTGATCAGCGTCCGTAAAGTTTTCGGTCTCACCTTTTTGCGTCATGATGTTACAAATATAAATTACTTCCGCTTTAGTGGCCTTAACCGCCTCGCCCACGTTTGCAATCATCAAGTTAGGCAAAATACTAGTAAATAAGCTACCCGGTCCTAAGACGATTTGGTCTGCTTCCATGATGGCATCCACGACTTGTTGTACAGCTTCTGGCTGTTGGCCCCCATGATTACTTGAAGTCACCCAAACCCGCTTAATTAGCTTGTTAGCTGCGGAAATTTCGGACTCCCCAGTCAACTGACTACCATCGTCAAATTCCGCATTTAATTCCAATGGTTCATCCGAAGCCGGAAAGACTTGGCCTTCAATTCGCATCATATTCGATAGTTCCTGCACCGCATCAAAAATACCGGACTTCATCTCTGACAATGCGGCAATAATTAAATTACCAATCGCGTGTCCCGCAAAGAATTGATCCTGACTATTAAAACGATACTGAAAAATATCCAAGTACAACTGAGGTAACTTAGATAAGGCCGCCATGACGTTTCGGATATCGCCAGGTGGCACCACATTGACATAATTTCTAATAATTCCAGACGAACCACCGTCATCAGCGACGGTGACCACCGCCGTGATGTCGACGGCTTTGTCCCTTAGGCTTTTTAAAATGACGGGCAAGCCAGTTCCACCGCCGATTACGACGATTTTTGGCCGGTGCCCTTTACTTCCGTTCAACATTAGTGACTGATGCCCCCCTGGCTCCGTGCCATGTCACGATGCGTGATGTGCACGGGATAATCATTTCCCAGCGCTTCAGATAGGCGTTCGACTAAGGAAACGGACCGATGTTGGCCACCAGTACAGCCCACCGCGATGGTTAGACTGGACTTCCCTTCTTTTTGGTAACCAGGCATCATGAATTTCAGTAACCCAAGAAAACGATCATAAAATTCGGTCGTTTCTGGCTGAGCCATGACGTAGTCGTACACGGGCTTATCCTTCCCAGTTTTAGCGCGTAATTCGGGAATGTAATACGGATTCGGTAGAAAACGCACATCCATCACGATGTCGGCATCAATCGGAACCCCATATTTGAAGCCAAACGACATCATTTCAATATGGAATGACTTATCTTCGCTAACTTCGAATAGTTGAAACATTTCTTCTCTTAATTGTTTAGGTGATAAATTAGTAGTGTCAATTACCTTATCGGCAGATCGACGCACTTCAGTGAGAAGTTCGCGCTCCTTTTGAATACCTTCCAAGATTCGACCATTTCGGGCCAGCGGATGAGCACGCCGCGTTTCTTTGTAGCGGGAAACGAGTTCTTCATCTGACGCATCCAGAAAAATAATTCGCGCATTATTATTATTCGAAAGATCCCCCAAGGTATTAATGACGTCCGCATAAAAGGCCCTTGATCTCAAGTCAATTGCCAGCGCGACTTTATTGAGTTTGTCCGATTCCTTGACCAATTCAAGAAACTTAGGCAAAAGCGATGGCGGTAAGTTATCAATGTTAAAGAAACCAAGATCTTCAAGCGATCGCATGGCGACTGTTTTACCAGCCCCACTCATTCCAGTAATAATAATTAATTGAAAGTCATTTGCCATAATTTAGCCCCAATTTTTTTGAATAGTTTGAAATCAGAATTTAGACACTCCAAACACTATAACATACCTGGTGTTTCATTTACAGTAAATGCCGATAATAAAAGCCTTGACCCTATACGGCCAAGGCTTCAAAAATTTTATTTAACGACGGGCAAACGCCACTAAAATGGCATTAACACCAAAAATCAAGAGATAAGCCACAATCATAAAGTTGATTGAAAGAACAGCTACCCAAGGATGGATGAAAACCAAAATTCCGGCGACGAGACCCAGAATATTTAGAATCAGAGAAATCCAATAAAAACTACTCCGCTGACGAATGTGGCTAATCACCAGCAATCGTTCAACCGAATCAAAGATGAACCAAAGGCCAAATAAATAACCCAATGTGACAATGGCACTTTGATAATCAAATAGGAAAACGAGACCAATTAGAATATCTAAAATTCCAATAATCAACGCCACAATTGCTCGGCCGTTGACATAATCTCGTAATTTTGTGTAAGCAGCAAGCGTGGTCAACCCACTCAAAATTGCCATCACCGCCATTAAGAATGCGAGAACAATTGCACTAACCTTTGGTGCGCTTAATAATGCGAACGCCGCAACAATGAATAGGACTCCGGTAATGAATTCATGCCAGTCAAATCCCCAAGATCTTCGATTAAATTCAAACAAGTTTAACGCCCTCTTTCGGGTATATTTTAAAAAACTATTCTCATGTTAATCGTTATGCTCAAGTTTCACAAGGTTTTCTTCCTATTTCTCATTAAATTTTGAATACTGTTTGGCAAATTACAAGTTTAATCCGAACAAGCCCGGAATCTTTCAATGGCAGTCTGTTGATGATGTATTTTTAATGGTCGTTGATTAATTAGTTCAAGTGCTGCTAGGATCTCATCAGTCGTTAC
>NZ_BBJM01000033.1 GCF_000740055.1 Secundilactobacillus oryzae JCM 18671
TGAACCAAGCAAGAACCAAAAAAAGAGTAATTTCAAGGGCTGTTTAGCCTTTGAAATTACTCTATAAATTGTTCATCAACAGGATTTGACAAAGAGCCGAAATTACTCTATAAATTGTTCATCAACAGGATTTGACAAAGAGCCTTTATTATTCTACAGTTACACTCTTTGCTAAGTTTCTTGGACGATCAACATCCAGACCCTTGTTGAGACTTGTATAGTAAGCCAACAATTGAGCTGGTACAACACTTAGAAGTGGTGTCAGATGCTCGTCGATATCAGGCAAGACGATGGTGTCGCCAGGCTTAGAGAGCTTTTCAGTACTAATTGTGATAATTTTGGCACCTCGCGCCATGGTTTCTTGAAGGTTTGAGCGGGTCAGCCCTGCCGTCCGTTCCTGGGTAATAATCCCAACAACCGGTGTGCCCTCCTCAATTAACGCAATGGTTCCGTGCTTCAATTCACCAGATGCAAATCCTTCAGCTTGTACATAAGAGATTTCCTTCAACTTAAGCGCTGATTCCAGGGAAACTGTCCAATCAAGGCCACGGCCAATATAGAACGCGTTTGGCGTGTTCATGAAGCTTTCCTTAGCAACCTTTTCAATCATGCCCTTCTCATCAACCAACGCTTGCATCCCCGTTGCCACGAGGCCAAGTTGTTGGCGAATATCAAAGTTTTGGGCCACGATTTGGTTGTCGCATTCGCCAAGCGCCTTTGCCAAAATAGCCTCTAAAGCGATTTGAGCAGTGTAAGCCTTAGTTGAGGCAACCGCGATTTCTGGACCCGCGTGAAGTAGCAAGGTATAAGTTGCTTCACGAGACAAAGTTGAGTTTTGAACATTCGTCAACGTCAAGCTCTTGTAACCTGCGGAGTTAACGTTAACCAATACTTCACGACTGTCGGCCGTTTCACCACTTTGAGAAAGGAAAATGAAGAAAGGCTTCTTAGATAAGATTGGTTGCTCATAGGCAAACTCTGAGGAAATATGCACTTCAGTTGGCTTTTGAGTTAAGCTCTCAAACAAACGCTTCCCTACTAAGCCGGCGTGATAACTTGTTCCAGCACCGATGATGTATAACCGATCAGCGGCTTGCATGTCATCTAATAACTTTTGGTCAATCACTGGTTCGCCAGTCTCTGAAAGGTATTCTTGAGAAAGCTTACGCATGACATTAGGTTGTTCATCGACTTCTTTCAACATATAGAAGGGATAAGTACCCTTATCGGTTTCGTCAGCGTTCATATCAACGTGGTAAGGTTCTCGTTCAACGACTTCGCCAGTCTTACTTTCAATGCGAACAGAATCTGGCTTAACCGTCACAACTTCACCATCCATAAGTTCCAAAAACTCATGTGTTTCGTTCAACATTGCCAAGGCATCAGAAGTGACAACGTTATAACCAGCTGCCAAACCAATGAGGAGTGGGCTCTTGTTTTTGGCCACGTATAACGTATCTGGTTCTTCTCGATCCATCAACAAGAAACCATAAGAAGAGCCTTTAAGGTAACCTAACGCCTTTACAAAGGCGTCATGTGCGTTCAAGTTGTCTTCAACCGCAAACTTATCAATGAGTTGGACCACAACCTCAGTATCGGTTTGACTCGTGAATGGCACATCGCTAAGGTAATCACTCTTCAAATCTTGGAAGTTTTCGATTACGCCATTATGTACCAGATAAAAACGATTATCCTTAGAAACTTGTGGATGCGCGTTATCAACACTCACGACACCGTGGGTTGCCCAGCGTGTATGACCGATACCGGCGGTTCCTTTAACTTCGGGACCAACCGCCTTACGAAGATCAGAAATACGACCCTTTTCCTTAACTAAGAAGTCTTCACGATTTTTTGAATCAACAAAAATTCCGGCTGAATCATAGCCACGATATTCAAGTTTTTGTAAGCCCGTTAATAAGATTTTCACTGTATTATCGTTACCAGTAACTCCAACAATTCCGCACATGCTTTATCATTCCTCTACTAAATAATATAATTGGTATAGACATTGGTTTATTAATTAACCTTTGATAATAACTATACTTTACAGTCGTTAGATGAGGTTGTCAACAAATTATTCTTAAGTGGTATACATCATAATGAAACAAGAACGCTTGATTTCAAATCGAGCGTTCTTTTGAAAGCTATTCTATTAATTAGTTCGACTCTAAATCCTTACAATCGTTACTTAGTCTCATGAAAGCAAGGTTACACGAGATGCTTACTCAGCGCCAACCTCTGCTCTTACAACATCAGCGATCCGGTTCACGTATGCTTTTACTTCGTCCACTGTTGGGGCTTCTGCCATAACCCGTAACAATGGTTCAGTCCCGCTTGGTCGAACAAGGACGCGACCGTCGCCAGCCATCTCCGCCTCAACTTCATTAATGATGGCTTTGATTTTCTCGTTGTTCAAGGCCTTTTTTTTATCAGTTACTTTAACGTTAACCAATTCTTGTGGGTAGTCTTGCACTTCTTCAGCAAGTTCTGATAACTTCTTGCCCGTTTCCTTCATCACCCGGAGTAACTGCAAGCTGGTTAGCATTCCGTCACCGGTCGTGTTGAAATCAAGGAAAACGATGTGACCTGATTGTTCGCCACCCAAGTTGTATCCATCTTTAAGCATTTCTTCAACGACGTAACGGTCGCCGACTTTCGTCTGCACACTCGTCATACCGTTCTTTTCCATTGCTTTATACATACCCAGGTTACTCATAACTGTCGTGACAATGGCATCCTTCTTCAGACGACCATGTTCTGACATGTATTTGCCGCAAATGTACATGATTTTATCGCCATCAACGACATTTCCTTTTTCATCAACCGCAATACATCTGTCACCATCACCATCAAAAGCCAACCCAATTTGAGCACCCTCACTCACAACAAACTCTTGGAGCTTCTCTGGATGAGTTGAACCGACACCTTTATTGATGTTCAAACCGTTTGGTGTCGTGGCAATTGTATCAAATTCAGCACCTAAGTCAGCGTAGAGACGAGAAACGAGGCTGCTTGTCGCACCATTAGCTGAATCGACAGCGATGTGCATGCCTTCAAGGTCACCAGAAATTGTTTGTTCCAGGAATTGGATGTATTTCTGACTACCCTCAGAGTAGTCTTCAACTGTTCCCAATCCTTCTGCTGCTGGCCGTGGCAAAGTATCTTCGGAATCAACTAACTGCTCAATTTCTTCTTCCATTTCGTCAGATAATTTGTAGCCATCACTACCAAAAAACTTAATGCCGTTATATTCAACGGGATTATGTGAAGCGGTAATCATAACCCCAGCTGCCGCTCCTTGTGTTCTGACAAGGTAAGCCACTGAAGGTGTCGTGATAACCCCCAACTTAAGCACTTCAATTCCAACCGACAACAAGCCAGCAATGAGTGATTCTTCCAACATTTGGCCAGAAATTCGTGTATCGTGGGCAACTAAAACTTGGGGAACCTCATTTTGATCCTCCGCATGCTGTGTCAGAACATAACCACCTGCACGGCCTAATTTAAAAGCAAATTCAGGAGTTAATTCCTGGTTAGCAACGCCTCGTACACCATCTGTTCCAAAATACTTCATCTTAATTTCCTCATTTCTATTCCATCTTACTTAGATAAGTTAATCTGCACTGCTTGGTTTAACTGTCACTTTGACTTGCTCCGGTGAAATCGATTTAACATCGTTGTCCTTCGCATTAAGCGCGACTGTTTTAGTCGTTCGTTTCGTAATTCCTGAAACATCTACTTCAATCGTTAACTCTTTCAGATTCTCAAGCTGAGACTCACTGCCAATTAATTTCACAGTTTTAGTACTACTTGTCAATTCGTAGTCCGTATCTAAACTGCCATTTTTGGTCTTAAACTTAAGCTTAACCTTTTTTGACTTACCGTCCGCCGTGATTGGCAGACTGGCATTGGTGGTCGACGGCGTCAGAATGACATTCACCGTCTTTCCATTTTTATCTAGCGCCTCAATAATTGCCTGTGAGTTAATGGTCGTCTTGGCATTTTGTGGCACAATGATTTGGGCAACCACTTTGTCGATACGCGCAATTTCATTAGCAGCGCCCGTTGCTTTTACGCTACTAATTCCCGTCGTTGGTCGACCAGCAACGTAACCTTCCGCAATATTACCCTTGTTAAATTCTGATTCAATCTTAAAGGTCTGTGACTTCCGAGGTTGAACGTTTACCTTGATTGTTTTAGGGTGCAACGTTTCTTTGATGTCTTTATTCAGACCTTCAACATGCAATTTAACCGTATGGGTTCCAGTCCCCAAACCTTTTAACGACGCGTACACTTTAAAGTTCTGAGTATTGGAAGTCGTCGTCACGAGTGCAGCAGGACCGCTGAGCGCAACGCGTACCATTTCGGGATAACCCGTCACAAAGTACTTCTGCGAGTTAACATCCAATTGCAAAGGTACCCGAACGGTCTCTTTCTTAGTTGCGGTTAAAGATGTATTGCCACTATTCGTACTCGTCTGCTGTCGTGTCGAGCTCACCTTTGAACTGTCAACGTAAGCAAACAATAGGATTGCAAGTAAAAGCGCTAGGAGTCGGAACATCCAACGACTGTTTAAAAAATCTTTCATTTGGACTTCCCTCCTTGGAAAAAGCGCTCCAATTGGTCCAATAGCCATGAAAAAGCGTTCTGCTTTTCTGGCTGATAGTCACTGATAAGCTCATTTTTAAAGAATTTCAAGTAGTCATCCTGATTCATATCACGCAGTAATTCATTATTTTTCGTAATTGAAACTTCGCCGGTTTCTTCGGAAATGACGATTGTCAATGCATTCGTCACTTCAGAAATTCCAACTGCGGCCCGGTGCCGCGTTCCCAACTCTTTAGGAATCAAGTTACTTTCTGACAGTGGCAAGTATGCAGCCGCAACCGCAATCTTATTGTCCTTAATGATGACGGCGCCATCGTGAAGTGGCGTATTCGGAATAAAGATGTTAATCAATAATTCACCCGTCACGTCAGCATCCAGATGAATCCCAGTTTCAATGTAATCGTCGAGACCGGTGTCCATCTGAATCGTGATTAAAGCCCCAATTCGCCGCTTCGACATGTACTGAATTGCCTTATCTAAGGCGCTTATCAGTTTGTTTTCCGCCTCATTCTCATGTCGACTACGTGTAAAGTACGAGCCACGACCTAAGTGCTCAAGTCCCCGCCGAATTTCGGGTTGGAAGATGACAACGACGGCGATGACACCCCAGTTGATAATTTGGTCCATAATCCACGAGAACGTGCCAAGCCCGACATACCAGCTCACCAGCTTAATCAGGACAATCACAATGATTCCCCGGAAAAGTTGGACAGCCTTGGTACCCTTGACCAGCATAATAAGCTCGTAAATGAAAAACCAGACTACTAAAATGTCTAGCAAGTTGCCTACGTTACGCCATGTTAATAAGTCAGTCCAATTGAAAGCCATCGTTTTTCCTCCAAATTTAATTCGATTTCCATTATATCATGACTGGCGCTAAATTTAACCGCCTCCAAGCATTGAATTCTTAGTAATTATTAAAGCTCTAACGTAACCTTATTCAAACCAGAACTTTTCTGTTACTATTTAGGTAAATTATGCTGAAGGGAGGGATACCAATGACAAGGCCAAAACGTTGGCAAGTTCGAGCCTTTTTTGTTCTTTGGTTACTATTTTTGTGGTTAATGGTCAAAGCACCATTTGAATTCTTAGTCTTAAATACGTTTTTAGGCTACATCCCCATCGAAATTAGTTTCCATATCGACAAACGGCTATTCCATAACGTCTTCTTGTTCTGGATCCTCATCATTATCTGGCTCTTATTTTATCCAAACTCACCGTACATGCTGACGGATTTGTTCCATCTATCCCTTTTACAGCCCTACGCCGCAGATGGCTTGTTACGATTATCGATACATATGTGGGCGTACTTCGGCTGCATGCTGATCAGCGCGCTGTTTTGTGCATTCCTCGGAATGTGGAGCCTTAGTCACGTCAGCGACGTCATCAACGCGCGCTACTTTCGCAGTAATAAGTGGATGCGCTGGCTCATCATCTTTGTTCTCACTGCATTAACCAGTGTTGGAATTTTCATTGGCCGGTTCTTGCGAATCCACACTATTTACCTCATTACGTCACCAGGATTCATCCTGTCACGGTTGTCTACCATGTGGACGCCAAAAATGTTTGCCTTTGTCGCTATTATGACAGTGGTACAGCTCATCATTTTCTGGTTCTACTCCCTAGTCACCACTCAAAAATCACCACAATCTTAAAAAGGTCTTGCCAAATTCGGCAAGACCTTTTTTATTCGTCATCAGCTAATGACATCATTAAAACATTTTCAGAGTAGTTAACGTATTCTCTTAAACTAGCGGCCATTCGCCAATTAATATTGCCAGCTTCAAGCAGGGATTGGATCCCGCTTCGCTCAGCACCAAGAGCTAAGGTTCGAAGTTTATTGAGTTGTTGTTCATACGTTTTTTGTGAGGATTGATGATCCGAACGAGCGCGTTCAATTCGGTTACGATAATGAATCACCAAATGATAAATCGCTTGATTATCAAATTGGTGCTCGTCGACATCCCCGCGCGCCAGATAAGTTGATAACGCCTTAATGGCCGCCTTTGCCCCCTCACGCTCGATTAAATTAATATCCGTCTCGACGGCCTCATTATCATCACTCATGAACCAAATTCGAATGCTCCGTAGAATCTGACGACCCCAGACACGACTATTTCGCAACGACCATAACATCAAGTGACCACTTGATTGCACCACTTGGCGTTCACTACGTCGAATCCGGTTTCCAATAATTAAATAACTGCTACGCTTAATTTGTTTTTCTTTATACAACTTTTCCAGTGACTGCATTTCTGCTTCATAGCCTACTCGTCTCAGAGTGACTTCATCCTGAATCGAAGACTGCACGGCTTCATCATCTTTAAAGTGCATTTCAAGGCGACGGATAATGAATTGATAGTCCAGCATCAAATCATAAGCCGCACGTTGATTTTCTAATCGCCGGTTTTCCTCTATTTTGGAAACAGCTAACCGCATGATATAGGCTTTTGCTTCTTCTTCACTGATATAATCATGGACTTCTTCATCGTCATCAATGACATCCTCATCTACGTGGGCACCACGCGTTTGCAATGGTGCGCCACCCTCTGGGGAAACCAATGGTAATGTGATGGTCGCCACCACTAAACTTATGATAATGACCCCAGCCGCGATGAAAAGCGCTAAAGAACGTTCAGGGAACACGGATCCTGAAGCAGTGACCAACGGAATCGATAGGACCCCGGCCATGGTGATGGCACCACGAACGCCGGATAACCCAGACAGGAGTGCAACTCGTAAGCTTGGTCTTGACCCTTTTTTCCGAGCAAATGAGATTGCTTGATAAATAAAGATCCAAATTACCCGAATAATCAAGATAATGAGCCAAGCCCCAATCGAGTAAAGAATCGCCTGTGTCGTGCTAAATGTATCATTCACAATGATATTCCGTGTTGCTAATGGCAGTTCAATTCCCAGAATGACGAAGACGGCTCCATTTAGAAGATAAATGATGATATCCCATGTGTTTTCCGTCACCAACCGTAACTCTGGTAAATCCTCAATAATCCGATTTTCCTGAGCATGGGATAAAGCACCAGCTGCGACAACCGCAATGACCCCAGACGCATGTGCCACTTCTTCCGTCACGAGGTAAATGATAAACGGTGTCACAATTTGCAAGACGGTGTTAAAGACGACATCATTAATCCCTTGACGTCTCAGGATATCTTTTAATAAATCAATGGCTAGCATCAAAACTAGTCCAAATAGTAACCCAACCAAACTAATGTATAGAAAGTCATTTGTCGCTTCGGTTAACGAGAAGTACCCCGTAACTGTTGCAGCAACCGCATATTTAAACGCAATCAGACCAGAGGCATCGTTAATTAGGCTTTCGCCGCTGACCAGATGCAAGATGGCATCCGGTAACTTAGCACGTTTAGAAATTGACTGCACCGCAACCGGATCGGTTGGTGAAAGAATGGCTGCTAACGCTAATGCAACGGTCAACGGCATCTTGGGAATCATCAGGTACATCAGGTAGCCACCCACCAAGGTCGTAATAAAGACCAATAAAATAGCATTAGCAAAAATTGGCCCCCGGAGCTTCCATAGTTCACGTTTAGGGAACCGCCGCCCATCGTTAAACAATAACGGCGCAATGAAAAGGAGCAGGAACCAATCTGTTTCCAGGTCAATTTTAACGTCGAAAACTAACGCTACGCCCAGTCCCAGCAGGACTTGGATCAAACTGACCGGAATAAAGGTGAGATAATGGCTAATGATATTTGAAGCGAGTACGACTACTGCAAGTAATATGACGGCTTCTACAATTGGCACGTTATAATCTCCCCCTCAATATTAATTATGATTTTGCTTCGCCAATGATGCGAACTTCGGTTTCCAATTCAACGCCAAACTTGGCTTTGACAACCGATTGAATATGATGAATTAAGTCAATATAGTCCGTGGCAGTGGCGTGATTGACGTTCACAATGAATCCCGCATGCTTCAATGAAACAGCTGCTCCACCCATTTGGTAGCCAGGCAACCCGGCCTCTTGGATAAGTTTACCCGTGAAATGGCCAACTGGGCGTTTGAAGACACTTCCACAGGATGGCAACAGCAATGGTTGCTTAGCAGCACGCTTAGCATTCAAATCATCCATTTGGGCTTGAATTGCCTGGGCGTCACCCTTTTCTAGGGTAAAAGTAGCCGAAATGACCACTTCATCGTCATCTTGAATGCTGGAATGACGATACCCAAAATCAAGTTCATCGTGATTTAGGGTTTTGAACTCACCCGCCCTGGTTAAGACGGTTGCGCTTGTGACAGCGTGGCTAATTTCGCCACCGTAAGCCCCAGCGTTCATGAAAACAGCCCCTCCAACACTTCCGGGGATTCCAGCAGCAAACTCAAGTCCTGTTAATGAGGCAGCTTGAGCATGTTTAGTGGTCTCAATTAGGGAGGCGCCGGCATCTGCCGTCACCGTAAGACCAGTTGCTTCGATCTTGGCCATTTGCGTTAGAATAATCACCAGTCCACGAATACCGCCATCCCTAACAATCAGGTTACTGGCGTTCCCGATAACGGTGACCGGGATAGTATTTTCATATGTGTATTTAAGCAAAGCTTGTACGGCATCACTCGTTTTTGGCAATACCAAGTAATCAGCATTGCCACCTGTTTTGGTGTGCGTATATCGAGAAAGTGGCTCGTCCTTCAGAAACGTTTCATTTGGAAATTCAGTCACAATATTTTCAATCATAATTGGTCTCGTTACCTTCATTCGTCTTTTTTTGCTAAAAAGCTACTTCTAGTTTACCACGGGCAGCACCCCTCCGCCTACTAACTTTAATTGCCATCGTTGGGTCTTTCGCGGATTTTTGGTATACTGGTTTCGAATTGGGGGGAATCATTTTGAAATTTATTTCGTGGAACGTTAACGGCTTGCGTGCCGTCGTCAATAAAGATTTTCAATCAGAATTCAAACAATTAGATGCCGACTTCTTTTGTATTCAGGAAACTAAAATGCAGGCAGGACAATTAGAACTCGACCTGCCCGGTTATCACCAATACTACAATTACGCGGAACGGAAGGGCTATTCTGGAACGGCGATTTTCACGAAACACGAACCGATTTCCGTTCATTACGGCATTGACCAACCTGAGCTGGACACTGAAGGGCGCGCAATCACCCTCGAGTATCAATCCTTTTACCTACTGACTTGCTACACACCAAATTCGGGACACGAGCTGAAACGGCTCGATTTCCGAATGAAGTGGGATGAAGCCTTTCAAGCCTACGTGGGGCAGCTTAATCAGCAAAAGCCCGTCATTATCTGTGGTGACTTAAATGTCGCTCACCATGAGATTGATCTCAAGAATCCAACCGCAAATCATCATAATGCCGGGTTTACTGACGAGGAACGCGCAGACTTCACAGCCCTACTAGATTCAGGATTGATTGATACGTACCGCTACTTCTATCCGGATAAAAAGGAAAAGTATACTTGGTGGAGCTACCGAACCAAGGCCCGTGACGTTAATTCCGGTTGGCGAATTGATTACTTCCTAACCAGCAAAAAATTGACTTCCAAAATTTCTGATGCTAACATTCTCTCCACAACAATGGGATCGGATCACTGCCCCGTTGTCCTATTAATGCATAACCTCGAACTCTAACCGAAAAGGATGACAACATGAACTTTATTGCAATGGATTTTGAAACGGCTAATGGTCATCGTGATAGTGCCTGCTCATTAGCACTTACCATCGTTAAGAATAGCCAAGTCGTCGATGAATTTTACTCCCTTATCAAACCAGATTCACCATTCAACTGGCGCAACACTCAGATTCACGGTATCCACGAATCCGACGTTGTCGATGCGCCAACTTTTCCAGAAGTCTGGGACCATATTCAACCACTCTTTAATCAAAACCAACTGGTGATTGCCCATAATGCGGCATTTGATAACAGCGTCCTCAAACATAGCCTTGAGCATTTCACCCTTCCTCGAGCCAAATACCTGACTCTGGATACCGTTAAAACCAGCCGGCAATTTTTCCCGACTTTACCTAACCACAAGCTCAACACGGTGAGTGAAGCGTTAGGGATCGAATTAGAGCATCACCATAACGCTTTAGACGATAGCTTGGCATGTGCAAACATCTTATTGTACGAAGCAAATCAATTTGGCATTGAACCACTAAAGCCCTTTATTCACGCCGTTTAATCGATAGAATTTAAAAACGATACTCCAGCTGGAGTATCGTTTTTTTAATATTCAATCTTCATTTCGATTAAGCGTTGTCCTTTTTCTTGTTTTACCCAAACGGTCTGAAACCCTAATTTTTGATAAACATGAACCGCCGCAACATTCTCCGCATAGACAGTTAAGATAATTCGCCTTAATTGTGAAACAGTCTGAGCCCAATACAATGCCTCATCCACTAATGCGGTTCCTAATCCCTGATTCCACAGTTCCTTAACGACTCCCACACCTAACTCGGCAGTCTCAGACTCATCCAGTACGGCCTGCAACGTCACAATTCCGATCAGATCACCTTCAAGTTCAGCCACAATAATTTGATCATAAGGCGATTCGTTGATTAAATCTATTTGCTCAGCTTCCTCCGTGATTGTTAAATCAGGAAGCGCCTCATCAACTGCAATCGTGGTCGTTTCCATTTCCAGTTGTCGCATCAAGCTTAGTAATTGCTCGGCATCGCTAGTTTGAGCGCCACGGATAACCACCTCATCAGCCATTTTGTGTTACCACCTGTTTCGCAATTTCAGTGAATCGTTCACCTTGAGGCTTAAATTCAAGTTGCCGGAAGTCGTCGCCTTTGTCGTCTTGGCGAGTGAAAACAATCCGCAGATAATTTTTAGGCAAATCCTCATCGATAAATTGTGACCACTCCACCACGTTAAGACCGTCACCGTTGAAATATTCATCTAGGCCTAACTCATCGGCACCACCGTCTTCTAATCGGTAAGCATCCATGTGATAAAGTGGAATCCGGCCATCCTGGTACTCACGAATGATGGTAAAGGTTGGGCTCTTGATGTTACGATCGATGCCCAGCCCTTTGGCGAGTCCCTTCGTAAACGTGGTTTTACCAGCACCTAAATCGCCGTCCAATAAAATCAGATCTTTTGGTTCTAAATATGTTGCGAGCTTCATCCCCAAATCATAGGTCTGCGCTGCATCAGTGACTTCAATTTTAAAATCCAAGCTTACCCCTCCATAAATGAAAATAGCCCATCAAAACTTCTTTTGATAGGCTACGTTTTATTTTATTCGTTGTCAACCGCTTGGGCTGCGGTGATGATGGCTACTTTGTAGACATCTTCTTCATTGGCACCCCGAGAAAGGTCAGAAACAGGTTGGTTCAAGCCTTGCAAAATTGGTCCGATGGCTTCGTAACCACCAAAGCGTTGAGCAATCTTGTAGCCAATGTTACCTGATTGGAGTTCTGGGAAGACGAATACGGTTGCGTGACCAGCCACGTTAGAACCTGGCGCCTTCTTTTCTCCAACAGATGGGACAAATGCTGCATCAAACTGTAATTCACCATCAATTGGTAAATCTGGCGCTTGTTGCTTAGCTAATTCAGCGGCTTCTTGAACCTTGGTGACCATGTCGCCCTTGGCTGAGCCCTTCGTTGAAAAGCTCAACAACGCAACCTTAGGATCAATACCAAAGACTTTAGCGGTATTAGCACTTTCAATCCCAACTTCGGCCATGCCCGCAGCATCCAATTCAATGTTAATTGCACAATCCGCAAAGACGTAGCGTTCATCACCCTTTTGCATGATGAAGGCACCACTAATCCGTTTCACACCTGGCTTAGTTTTAATAATTTGAAGCGCTGGACGAACAGTGTCACCAGTTGGGTGGTTGGCGCCAGAGACCATTCCATCAGCACGACCCATGTAAACGAGCATTGTACCAACGTAGTTTGGATCTTCTAACATTTTAGCAACTTGTTCAGCCGTATTTTTACCGTTTCGGCGTTCAAGGAGTGATTGACGCATTGCGTCATCCACTTCAGCCTTAGGATCAATGACTTGGACACCATCTAAGTTCCAGTTATGATCTTGAGCTAATTTTTCTACTTGAGCAGGGTTTCCAAGTACGATTGGGTTTACCAAACCATCGGCTGCTAGTCTAACGGTAGCACCAACAATTCGTTCGTCCTCTCCTTCAGGGAATACCAGCGTCTGCTTCTTTGTTTTAATCTTTTCCTTTAAGCTGTCAAAAAGTTCCATTACTAAAACCTCCAGTGAGTTTATTCAATTTCTCTCATTGCTAGTTTAGGATGCTTGCCCAGATGACGTGACTTCCACGTGTTCGGGCAATTGCCAATCAATCGGCTTTTCGCCCATTGCCTCCAAAGCGAGATTCGTTTTGGAAAATGGCTTTGAACCGAAAAAGCCCCGATTTGCTGAAAGAGGACTCGGATGAACCGACTGAAGAACAATATTGGTCTTAGTATTAATCAAACTAATCTTACCTTGAGCCGCCTTACCCCAGAGGATAAACACCACGGGTTCAGGACGTTGCGAGAGCGCCTTAATTGCAGCATCCGTTAGCTGTTCCCACCCCTTACCTTTATGCGAAAAGGCTTGACCGTTACGAACGGTTAAAACGGAATTCAACAACAACACACCCTGTTTTGCCCATTTTTCTAGGTAACCATGATTAACTGGCTTGATACCAAGATCTGACTCTAATTCTTTATAGATGTTGCGCAGCGAAGGTGGCACCCTCACCCCAGGCAAAACCGAAAAGCTCAGGCCATGTGCTTGATGGGGTTCGTGGTAGGGATCCTGTCCTAAAATAACCGCCTTCACTTGTTGATAGGGCGTCCATTCGAAAGCCTCAAAAATTTGATTCATTGCAGGATGAATATCGTAGTTTTGGTACTCTTCCTTTAAAAACTCATGTAATTTTTGATAATAAGCCTTCTCAAATTCTGGCTGCAAAATTTGCCACCAGTCATTATGAATAAACGGTTTCATTCCCAACACCTCAACGTTTATTCTAGCATAATTTTTCTGGAATTGACATTAGCGGTTTTATAATTTATTTCGTGTTAGAATGGAAATAGATAGCGCTACCATTAGCCGGAAACGAGGGATTTTATGCGAAAGCTTTATATCGATCAGTCCAGCTTATCACGGCACGAGGCTGCAGTTGTGCGAAATGAAAAACGTGAGGCCCTTTACTTGCTCACCGGAAAATGGGGAATCGAAAGTGACGCCCTTTCCGTTTACACAATGCGAGGCGGCCTGCTAGCCGAACTCAAACAGCAGTCCGTTGGCTTGCTTCCCATATTTGATCTCTATCTCTACCAAAAAAAGGTCGGCAGCGTCAAGAAACCGCTCGGTGTCCTGAATGAAGTTTTATTTGTCCACGGCCTCAACTGGTTCATCATTGGTAACCCAACTGCTGGGAATTACCATATTTTTCGTGGCGTTCAAACCATCATGACAGTAAGATCAGGTCTAATTGTGGGGAATCAGCAATTTAAGGAACTCACCATTGGTAGCTCCGACGATGAGCCACTATGCATTTGTCTAGTTGCCATTCTCGATCAGTGGTCGCATAAAAAGACACCATTACAATCACCACTACGGTCCCATGCGGCATTAAGGACTGGGTTACGTCCCGCCCAATTCCACTTAACTGAACACGAATCCAATAAATAAAAGCAGATTGGCCACAATGCCAATCTGCTTTTTTCTAAACGTTCATAATTTTGCTTAAAAATCCCCGAGTTCGCTCGTTTTTAGGATGATCGAAAACTTCTTCAGGTGTCCCAATTTCCTGAATTTTGCCACTATCCATAAAAGCCACTCGATCAGCAGCTTCCTTGGCAAAGCCCATTTCGTGGGTCACGACGACCATCGTCATCCCCGCTTTGGCCAAATCCTTCATAACAGCCAGGACATCCCCAACCATTTCCGGATCAAGGGCACTGGTTGGTTCATCAAACAGCATAATCTCTGGCTCCATCGCTAAGGCTCGGGCAATAGCTACCCGCTGCTCTTGACCACCTGATAATGAGGCTGGTTTGACATCAGCTTTTTCAGCCAGGCCAACCTGGGCTAATAGCTTCATGCCTTTTTCGCGAGCTGTTTGCTTATCCATTTTTTTCAATTGAACCGGTGCCAGCATCACATTTTCAATCACCGTTAGATGGGGGAATAGATTAAAATGCTGGAAAACCATCCCGATGTTTTGACGGACCTTGTTAATATCCGTGTGCTTAGCAACTAGATTCACACCGTTGATTTCGATGACACCAGAATTTACGGCTTCCAGGCCATTCAGACAGCGTAAAAATGTCGATTTTCCGGATCCAGATGGTCCAATCAGGCAAACCACTTCCTTGGGAAAAACTTCTAAATCAATCCCACTGAGGACTTCGTTAGCGCCATAACTCTTGTGCAAGTCTTTAACTGATACTTTTAACTGCTCTTTCATATCCGCGTCCTTCTTTCAGCCCAGTTAGATAGCCAAGTGAGCAATGTAATTACGACGATGTAAATCAGTGCAATAATTGTCCAAACCTTGAACCCTTCCATGTTTCTAGAAATTATGATTGTCCCGGTTTGCGTTAGTTCAAATAATCCAATAACGGATAAAATCGAAGTATCCTTCAGCGTAATGATAAATTGGTTCACGAAGGACGGAATCATAATTCTCAACCCCTGAGGCATAATGACGCGCAACATTGATTTACCATACGGCAACCCCAATGAACGCGCGGCCTCCATCTGACCTTTATCAACCGCTTTAAAGCCACCCTTGACGAAGGCTCCCGTATAAGCCCCCTCATTCAGGGTCAGTGCGATAATCCCAGCAACGATTGCCGGAATCTTATCACCGGTTAAATTGGGAATTCCAATATAAATGAAGAAGGCCAGAACCATCAACGGCATACCTCGAAAGACATAGATAATGGTACTTGAAACGCCTCTCAAAATCCGACTGGGAACGACGCCCATCACGCCTAAGCAAATTCCTAAAATAGTTGCAAAAATAATAGAAATCACGGTTAGCTTAATCGTCATCCAGAAACCACTCAGGAAGGCCGCTTTATTCGTTTTTAATAATCCCCATACAGTCCGACTTGATTTAGAATCCGCCGTTAACTTTGTCTTTTTGGTTGAAAGGTAACGATCAACCACTTTCTTATAGGTACCATCCTTACGAGCTTGCTTAAGCCCCTTGTTAAAACTAGTAATCAGTGCCTTGTTCATTCCCTTATTTACCGCAAAACCATATTGGCCACCACCAACGGGCTTCGTCACAATCTTCAAATCCATTCCATTCTTAATACCATACGCCATCACTGGATAGTCTTCGAAACAAGCAGCTGAATTACCGTTGATGACATCATTGTACATCGTATTGGAGTCATTAAAGTATTTAACTTTAAAGCCATATTTCTTTTGGAGTGATTTTCCGTACTCAGCCGCTACCGTTCCCGTTTTTAAGGCAACCGTTTTACCTTTCAAATCCTTAGGTGACGTGATTTTGCTGTTTTTGCCTACCGCCATCACCTCACCCGAATCATAGTAAGGATCCGAAAAATCAAACTTAGCTTTCCGTTCCGGCGTGATACTCATACCGGCAATCACACCGTCCACCTGTTTGGCATCCAACGCCTGAACAGCTGCATTAAAACTCATCGGTTTTAACGTGTAGGTGAATCCTTGACTCTTCGAAATCTCCTTCAGTAAATCAAGGTCAATCCCCCGATATTCGCCGTTATCCGCCTGAAAATCGAACGGTGCATACGTTGCATCAGTTGCAATCGTATATGAAGGCTTATCAGCTGCCCGTACGGATTGGGTAGACTGGAAACCTGCGAAACCTGCAAACAGTGTCAACACCAATCCCAGAATAAATTTTCTCATAAAAACGGCCCCATTTCTTATTCTTTCATGTTATAAAATATAACATAACATAACCAGATGTTGAAATCGAGCCTTTTATTAAAATAAGATGAAAATAATCCGAATTTTGCCTGTTTTATGACATAAAAAGAGGCTGTGACATAAGTCTCTAAAAAGTGGAATCTAAATCGGATAATTCGATTTAGATTCCACTTTTTTAGTCAAGATTAAGGAGCTTAGCTCCT
>NZ_BBJM01000032.1 GCF_000740055.1 Secundilactobacillus oryzae JCM 18671
AGATCAGCTCCTAAAAGATGGGTTTGTGGTAAACACCATTTTAAAGGAAGCTGATCTTTTTTGTCCGAACAGCGTTCGGATTAATTTTACAATCTACCATTTATACTATCCAAGAAAAATTTAATCACATTCAAACGGAAAACGCACAGTTAGGCATTGATGCGACTCGATTACGAGTGCAAGATATAGTAGATGTTTTTTCAAAAGATGGGGGCAAAATTGCACTTAGAGATATGGGAAGTGCTACAGAGAGCTTTGTAAAAACTGAACTAGCTATAAATCAAAGTGACGCTCGTCTAATCTTATTGGAGGAGCCAGAGAATCATTTGTCGTTTACTCAATCAAGATTACTAGTTGATCAAATAAAAAAATTTGTTCAAAACTCGGGACAGTTAATTGTAACAACGCATGAGTCGTTATTAGTTACCAGGCTGAATTTAAGAAATTTAATTTGGCTTAGTGGAAAAAATTTACAATTACCGTTTAGTGAATTAGACGCAGAAGTCGCAGAATTTTTTGAACGGATGGATAATCTAAATATTTTGCAAGTTATTTTATCGAATAAATTAATTTTAGTTGAAGGTCCAACTGAGTATATAGCAATAGAAAGTATGATTAAAGCCGTTACAAAAAGTGACAGCAATTCACTGGGGATACACATTATGTCAATGCATGGAGATCTCATGAAGCGATTTAGGCCTTTGGTTAAAATTTTAGGAACTAAGACCTTAATTATTACTGATAACGATGGTGCAGAGGAAAAAATGAAGGATAGAGAATCGGATGAAAAAATATATGTTGCTACACCTTCAGATACCAATCTATTCACCTTTGAAGTTGCGCTTTATGAGGAAAATAAAAACTTTATTCAAAATAGTGAAATATTCCAAAAATCTAGTAAGACAGAGTGGAAAAAGCATAAAAATCTGGATAAAAAATTAGTGCATATGTTAAATAATAAGGTTGATTATGCTTTAAAGTATGATGATCTAATAGAAAAATCACAGATAATGACTCCGCAGTACATTAAGGAAGGTTTAGAATGGCTAATAAATTAATTCAGGCCGTTGCAGGTGCAGGAAAGACATATACTATTACTCATAATTTGCAAAGTGAAAAGCGTTATTTATTTTTGTCATTCACTCGTGAAAATGTTAAAAATCTTCGGCGAAATCTTGCTGATAACAAAGATGATTCTATACAAGTTAGTGCAGCTACCTTTTCAACCTTCGTAATTAACTGGCTTTTTTTCCCTTTTTTATCAAGTATTGAGCCAAGATTGGTAGATTTTAAGGGAAACTTTACAACTGAGGAAGCTACTAACGATTCGCGTAAGGCTGCATACTACACGATACAAGAAGCAAGGCACTATTTGAACAGTTCAGGTTTAGCTTATTTGAATCGCCTCTCAAAGTTAATTAATAGGCAGAATAGTAAATATCTTAAAAAGGCGTTTAAAAGATTGAGCAGATTTGTGGATGTATTGGTTATTGATGAATTTCAAGATTTATTGGGTGAAGACTTTAAACTTGTCTGTAAACTTATGAAACAGAATCAAGTTGAAGTCATAATAGTTGGGGATATTTTCCAAACAGACGTTACAAAATCGAATTTTAAAGAGAAAAATTCTCCTTTATCAGACATTAAGAGTGAGGAAGCCTTGAGAGATTTCATTGCAAAGAAAATGGGGAGAAGAGTTTTGGTTGATACCAATTCACTTAAACGATCTCGAAGAATTTCAGAATCGGTGGCAAATTTTGTGACAAGTCATCTTCACGTAGCTATTGAATCAAATAAAGATCATGATGGAGATGTACATATCATAAAGGAACTTGATTCTTTATACTCTTTGATGGAAAAGCAGCATCATGTTCTCGGATATAGACGTCCAGATGAATTGTTTGGTAACCAGATATACAACACGTGGCAGTATACCAAAGGTGATGAGTTCAGTGATGTAGTAGTAATTTTATCGCAGAAAGCGGAAGATTATCTTAAGAATGATTCTGTTAAATTAAGAGGATCAACACGAAATAAATTATATGTTGCTATGACTAGAACCTTAAGTGACCTATATATAGTTCCGTTTTCAGTTTGGAAACAGGCTAAATTAAGGATCAATCCCCATTAATTGTTAAAAGTTATGATTGGTATGTAACCGATTCCACCCCCGCCCCTTTCAGTGTTACAATTATCTTGTTTAGAACTTGATAATCTGACACTAAAAGGGGTTTTTCTCATGACAACCAATAATCCAAAATTCAAACCCGGCACCTATCACGTTGATGCACCGGGCCACAACGGGACATTTCCAATCGAGGTGACGTTTAGTGAGGACCGCATCGAATCTGTGAAGGTGGACGGTAAAACGGAAACGGACGGCATCGGTAGCAACGCCTACACGACCATGCCACAGCAAATTGTCGATGGCCAAACGCTGAACGTTGACGTCGTAACCGGCGCTTCTGACACCAGTCATGGGATTTTGAGTGGGGTCGCTGAAGCGATTAAACAAGCTGGCGTGGATCCTGAAATCATCAAGGATCGCCCACACTACGTTGATCCGGATGCAGAGGTAGAGGATCTTGATTACACCACGGATATTGTCGTTATCGGTGGTGGAGGTGCCGGTTTAGCCGCAGCTGCAACCGCACTCGACCAAGGCAAGAAAGTCGTTTTACTCGAAAAAACGATGGCGCTAGGTGGTAATACAGTACGCGCTGGTGGTCCAATGAACGCCGCTGATCCAGAATGGCAAAATCAATTTAAGGCTTTGCCAGGCGAAGATAAGACGCTTGAGGAGCTTACGGAATACGATTTGGACCAAGTGGACGATGAGTATAAAGCTGACTTTGAAACCCTAAAGGGTCAAATTAGGGAATATCTGGACAGTAAAAAGGATTACCTGTTTGACTCGGTGGAACTGCACCGCATTCAAACTTATCTAGGCGGTACCCGAACCGATTTGCAGGGGAACCGCATTTACGGCAAGTACCCATTGGTTAAAAAGTTAACTGATAATGTGCTTAATTCCGTTAAATGGTTGAAAGAAATTGGCGTGAAGTTTGATGAAACAGAAGTTGCCATGCCGGTTGGCGCACTATGGCGTCGGGGACATAAACCACTGGAACAGGCGGGCTTTGCTTACATTAAGGCGTTAGGTAAGTACGTTGAAGATCACGGTGGCATTATTTTAAAAGAAGCACCGGTTATTCGCTTGATGAACGTAAATGGTAAGGTGAGTCGTGTGATTGCGGAGCGGGCAAATGAACAACGCATCACGGTGCGCGCAGACGCTGTCATTTTGGCAACGGGGGGCTTCGGCGCCAATACTAAGATGGTGCAGGAATATAACACATATTGGCCAAGTATTGACGATGATATCCCAACGACTAATTCACCAGCGATTACCGGTGATGGAATTGCGCTGGGACAAAGTGTTCACGCCGATGTGACGGGCATGGGCTTTGTCCAAATGATGCCGGTCTCTGACCCAGAAACCGGTGAGCTGTTTAGTGGTATTCAAACGCCACCAGCTAATTTTGTGATGGTCAATCAGGAAGGTAAGCGTTTCGTAAACGAATTTGCTGAACGTGATGTACTCGCCAAAGCGGCATTTGAAAACGGGGGGCTGTTCTACCTGATTGCCGACAATGAAATCAAGAAAACGGCTTATAACACGAGTGAGGCTCAGCTTGAACAACAAGTTAAGGATGGTCGTTTGTTCAAGGCGGATACCCTAGCCGATTTGGCCAAGCAAATTGATGTGGACCCAGTTGTGTTGGAAGATACGATTAAGAAGTACAATTCTTACGTGGACGCGGATAACGATCCAGAGTTTGGTAAGAACGTGTTCGACCTTAAAGTGGAACAGGCACCGTTCTACGCGACACCACGGAAACCGGCGATTCACCACACCATGGGTGGCTTAACCATTGATGCCGATGCCCATGTGCTGAATGCAGACGGGGAACGGATCCCTGGCTTGTACGCAGCCGGAGAAGTCGCTGGTGGCTTGCACGCTGGTAACCGATTAGGCGGTAACTCGCTGGCTGATATTTTTACCTTTGGACCAATTGCAGCTAAAACTGCAGCAAGTGAAATCGTGGATACGGCGTCGGGTGCGTCGATGCATTAAAGTGAATAGGATATGAGAAAGGCAACTCTTCGGGTGTGAAGGGCTGCCTTTTTGTGTTAAATGTGCTTTTATATTCAACTGATGTTGACTGATAAATTCCCCCCATATAATTAAAAACAGATTAAAAACTAATCTAATTTTAATTGTATGGGGGTTAAGGCTTGAAAATTACCGATATTCTTGCCAAAGAGGCAACGATTATGCTAACTGAACCGTTAAAGGTGACGTTTGGCGATATCAAAGAGGTTAAGACACTATTTATTAAAATTGAAACGGATACGGATTTGGTAGGATTTGGGGAAAGTTGCCCCTTTGAACCGGTAACGGGGGAAACATTGTCAACAGAGCAAAAAGCGCTTGAATTCCTGAGCCCTGCCTTGTATGGACAAGATCCACTTCAAATTGAAAAAATACATAATATTATGGATGATCAAATTGTCGGTCACACCGCGTTAAAAGCTGGTATTGATTTGGCGTTATATGACCTTCTGGGAAAACAAGCTAACTTGCCACTTTACAAGTTACTTGGAGGAGCAAGTAATCAAGTGACCACCGATATTACAATTTCCATCAATCCAGTGGACAAGATGGTTAGTGATGCGCAAAAGTATGTTGCTCAAGGATTTAGTGAATTAAAAATTAAGGCAGGTTTGGACAATACTCATGATGAAAAGGCCATTGCGGCAATTTTAGAAGCTGTTGACGATGACACAGTTGTGAAGTTGGATGCCAATCAAGGCTGGACGTCGAAGCAAGCCGTAAGATTTATGAATCGATTTAATAATACAAAGTTAGAAATGCTAGAGCAGCCACTACCATACACGAATACCAGTGATAATGCCCTCATTAGACAGAACATTTCTCAAGATTTAATTTTAGATGAATCAGTTCACGATGCTCATGATGCCTTCTCTGTACTACAAAATAGGGCAGCTGATGTTGTGAATATTAAATTAATGAAGTCGAAGGGAATCTTTGGGGCTGAACAAATTAATCGAGTAGCCGAAGCTGCTGGTGTGGCTTGCATGATTGGCTGTATGGCTGAAACAAGATTAGGAATTGCGGCTGCGGTTCATTTTGCAGCAGCTCACAAAAATGTTCACTATTGTGACTTAGATAGTTTCATGATGTTTAAGGAACCGGACTGGTTAAGTGGTGGCTTCGAACAAAATGGTGATGTCTTAACGCTCACTGAAGCACCAGGTTTAGGAATTAATTTAGAATTTTAGGGGGAAATCAAAATGCATAAACGAACAAAAGTCATGCTGGGAGCCGCAATGGTGAGTCTATTCCTTGTGGCGTGTGGAAATTCAGCAGAATCAAACAATAAATCTAGTGTCACACTTGGACTGAACACGGAAGTAGCATCTCTTGATTCGCTTAAAGCTCAGGATCCAAATAGTTTTGATGTTCAGGCAACGATGATTAGTGGTTTATACAAGATGAATGCGAAGGATGAGGTTGTTCCTGATGTTGCAAAGGGAATGCCTAAAAAATCAAAAAACAATACCGTCTATACGATTAATCTTCGACACAACGCAAAATGGTCAAACGGAGCTTCTGTCACGGCAGACGATTTTGTATATGCATGGAAGCGTGGTGCAGAACCAGCAACCAAGAGTAATTATGCTTACATTCTTCAAACAGTTTTGAAGAATGGTGAAAAAATTGCAACGGGGAAGATGGATGCGGATAAGCTTGGGGTTAAAGCAACAAGCAAATATCAACTTCAAGTGACGCTCGAAAAGCCAACACCATACTTTACTTCATTACTGACGTTTAACCCGTACTTCCCACAAAATCGAAAGTTTGTGACGAAGCAGGGTAAAAAGTATGCTACTTCGCCAAGCACAATGATTTACAATGGTCCATTCAAATTGAAGACGTACTCGCAAGGGGCAACCTCAGTTACATTAACCAAGAACAAGAAGTATGTTGGTAGCACTAAGACTAAGCTAAAGACGTTGAATTTCAAAGTTATTAAGAGCACTTCTACTGGCCTAAACGAGTTTACAGCCAAGAAGTTGGATATGATATTCTTGAGTGGTAACTTAGTTAAGAATAATAAGGATAAATCGTCATTTAAAACGATTCCCAACTCTATGGTGACTTACCTCAAGTTCAATTTGAAGAACGAGACGTATCAAAACAAGAACTTCAGAAAAGCGGTATCTAATGCCATCAACACCAAGCAACTGGCTAACCAAATATTGGCTGATGGTTCATCGACGCTGACTGGATTCATCCCACCAAAATTCGTCAAAAATTCGGCTACTGGCAAAGATTTCCGAAGTGAGGGTGGCGATTTAAGTCAGCCTGATAAAGCTAAGGTAAGCAAATTCTGGAAAGCAGCTCAAAAAGAATTAGGTAAGAAGAATATCACAATTCAACTATTAATTGATGATGAAGATTGGCAGAAGACGACTGGTGAATACATCCAGTCTCAACTGGAAAAGAATCTACCAGGCGTTAAAGTTAGCCTACGTTCGTTGCCTCAGCAGCAAGAGTTGGCGCTTGTGGCTGGAGGCAAATTCCAAATGGTCCTGGCACAATGGGGACCAGATTATCAAGATCCTAATACTTACCTTGCCAACTTTACAAGTGGACATCCTGTTGGGTTTGATAACAAAACGTACGATGCCTACATGAATGCAGCAAATGGCTAGAACGTTAATAATGCGGCCAAACGATTTGAAGACTTGCACAAAGCCGAGAGTTACTTGGTTAAGGAACAATCCGCCTTAGTTCCGCTGAACCAACAAGTGTATTCGGTTATGCAAAATACTGAACTAAAGGGAATTCAACATCACATGGTTGGTGGGCCGTTCACTTATGCGACTGCTTACTGGAAGTAAAGGTTGAATAACTAAACTAAAGCTCAATCCACTCAGGGTTGGGCTTTAATTTTCAGGATAGGAAAGAGGAATTGCAATGAAACAATTTGATTTTTATCAAAGTGGTATTAAACAAGCAAGTTTCTATGTGGCTGATAGCGAAATCACATATACAAAAAATGACCAAGATTCTCAATTATTGGACAAGCCCGCTAATCAGCAATTAACTGCTGATATGAAGGTTAATCCACAACAATTGTTTAATGAGTGGCAACCAGAGTTTGAAACAGGCAACTTTAAGCAAACAACCCGGTTTACGACTAGTTGGGGTGCACAATATGAACCGACGAGTAACGAACATTTATGGATTCAGCGACAAGCAAAGCCAGCGGTCAATTTGATTATTAATCAGCAAACTTTGGTTGGTTTTCAGATTTCAGTCCGAAATTTAACAACGATTTTGGTTAGACCAGGTTTTGAGCATCTAACGATATTGAAGCAGTGGGAAGATGCAGGAATGTTGCTCTCTAAAGCTCATCGCCTAAAACGTCGGTATACCGCAATGGTGGAAATGCGCGACGGTGTCAAATTGGCAACCGAGATTTTTCTACCCGATAATGTGGACACACCATTGAGTACGGTATTAGTTAGAACACCATATGGTAGAGAATTGTTTTTCCATGATGAATTTCGATTTGTCGAACGAGGATATGTGCTAGTTGTCCAAGACACTCGCGGTCGTAACGACTCTGAGGGTGATTGGCTACCCATGTATTATGAGCGTGAAGACGGGCAGGATACGATTGAATGGATTGCTAATCAGGAATGGTCGAATGAACGAATTGGAATGATAGGGGGATCATACGGTGGCTACGTCCAGTGGGCAGCTGCTTCGTCGGGGACTCCCTATCTAAAAGCACTAGTCAGCATGGTGACTGCAGGCGGACCATTTACGGATACGACCTATAAGACGGGAGCTCCGTTATCTGGTAGTTTGGCATGGTTCTTTGCGACCAGTGAACGGAAGTTTCATCCTGAAAAACTGATTCGTGATGATTGGGAAAAATTGATGCAGATAAGGCCGTTATCTCAAATTCTGGTTGAAGGACTAGGACACGAAATCACAGGCTTTAGTGAATTTATGAAGCACTACGCCTATGATGATTTCTTTGAAAATATGGATTGGAAAACTCGTGGTGACCAAATTTACGTTCCAGCGCTAATTCAAAGTGGTTGGTATGATGATAATGGTGTTGGAACGACGGAGGCATTACCCTAAGGGAATGCGCAAAATCATCCTCGGACCGTGGCTACACAGTGGTAATGCACAGTATGACTTAGGACCAGTTCATCTAGGTGAAAATGCGTTACGCTTTGACATCGATCTTCAGCATTTTCGTTGGTTTGATCACTTCTTAAATGGTATCGATAATGGAATTGAAAACGAATCAGTAGTCGACTATTATACGTTGAATACCGATGAGTGGCGTCATGCTGAGTCATTTCCACCTAAGTCAGTTGAGACTAAGTGGTACTTGGATGCTAAAACAAAAGGTTTTACAGTTAAAAATCCTGAACGTATCAGCTTCTTGGACTTTGACTATGATCCTGACAATCCAGCGTCCCATTTAATTGATGTATCGGCGAATGAATTGGAGTTTCCAAATGATTACCATGATGTTGAAACGCGAGAAGATGTGGTTTCTTTCACTTCGAGCATGTTGCAGGAACCGCTCACTATTACTGGATGGTTTAAAATACAGTTCTATGCAAGTAGCAGTGCCGTCAACACTGATTGGGTGATTCGTTTAACAGATGTTACGCCTGAGGGAGAATCCATTAATATTGCGGATAATGTTGTTAACGCGATGTTCAGAGATGATATCCGTTATCCACAACCTCTGGCAAGTGGAGAGGTCTATCGGTTTGAAATTGAGAGTCAGAAAACATCGATTCAGTTGCCGGAGGGGCATCGTTTAAGATTAGATATAACGAGTAGCGCTGAAAATTTAGTATTCCCCAACAGTAATACGATTGAGGGAGCTGACGGAACTGAAACAGTCGTCGCTCATCAGAAAATCTATACTGGTGGACAGTACCCTTCAAAGTTACAATTTACTGAAGATTAGGAAAAATGCCACTAATTTTTGTTGGTTGTACCATACGACGATTACTTTTCGAAATTAGGTTTTGAGGGATGAGCATTAGTCGTTTTTACATTTTTTAGTATTATGATACGATAACAACAATATCTAATTCTGAACAAGTAGAAAACGTATGGGTGGGATCGCTTTGGACGAGAATAATAATGAAATAACAACTCGGGAACGACAAATTCTCGAATGGATTCAACAAGATCCTATGATTAGCCAAAATGATTTAGCTGATTTAGCCGGTATTTCACGATCTGGTGTAGCTGTTCATATTTCTAATTTAATGAAAAAGGGATATCTGAGAGGAAAAGGGTACATCTTCCCGCCACAGAATCATGTTACTGTTATTGGTGGAGTCAATATGGATACTTACGGCGTTGGGGTCGAGCCCTTCACGGCAAAGACGTCTAATTCTGGTCATATTTATCACTCAATTGGTGGATTAGGACGAAACATCTCTTTAAACTTGAGAAAACTGGGTATTTTTAATTATTTTATTTCGGTTTATGGGGATGATGCCGATGGTGAACAATTTAAGGTTGATGCGACTAACCATGATATGGATATCACCTACTCGAAACAGTTAATGAATGAAAAAACCTCTAGTTATATTTATCTCAATCAACCTGATGGTGAACGGTTTATTGGTTTGGATGATATGGAAATCAATGACCGCTTAACGCCAGAGTTATTGGAAGCTCGTAGTGAAGTCATCCGACATTCTCGAGCTGTTATTGTGGACACAAATCTACCAGAGGACACTATTCAATGGGTGGTTACGCATTTTGACGGTCCCGTCTTAGCAAAGGCAGTTTCGCTCGCAAAAGTTGGAAGGCTGCAATCCAGCTTGTCCAGCTTAAATACATTAGTGATTAACGGTATTGAGGCACCGGTATTGGTAGAAACTGTTCCGGGAGATAAGGAAAGTGCCCTTAGGTGTGCTCAAGAATTAGTCGATACGGGTGTTGAGAATGTCTTTCTCTATGTTGATAATATCGGAACGGTTTATGCCAATCGGCAGCAGCACATTTTTTTACCACAGCCAGACATTCACCAAAAAAATACCAATGGCGCAGGTGGTGCCGCAATCGCTGCGTTAGTCCTAGCAGCAGTAAACGGACTAGATTTTAAGCAGACAGCACAACTAGCGGCCGCAGCAGCGTATATTACTTCTGAAAGCCCAGATTCAGTGAACGAAGCTATGAGTACTGATTTAATTCAGAAAAAAATTGAATCGCTATTTTAAAACATCGAACGGAAGCGTTCGATGTTTTTTTAGTACATAAGTTAAAAAGTTCACAGAAGATATTGACAGCGCTTACATAATGAGATAAATTATAGTCATTAACAAATGCTTATTCAAACAAACAAAAGTTAATTAATTCTTTCAAGCAGGAGGAACAACCATGATTACTAAAAATGAATCGGCAGATGACTACGTTGTTGTAATTGGTGGGATGAACATGGATATCTATGGAATGCCAACCAATGAAGTTATTAATCGCGATTCTAATCCCGGTGTTGTTGGCATGACCGTGGGCGGTGTTGGACAAAACATTGCTCAAAATCTAGCTCACCTCGATGTGCCTACGTATTTAATCACTGTGTATGGCGACGATTATAATGGGCAGCTCTTACAATCTTCATGTGAACGAAACAATATCCACTTGGACTATGCATCTGAACTAAAGGGCGAACGCTCATCTACTTATATGTATATCACCGATGATACGGGTGATATGTTAGTGGGTGTCAACGATATGGGCATCTGTAAAAATATTTCACCGGAATTTCTAGCACAAAGATTGGACTTCATCAATGGCGCTAAGATTTGCTTGGTAGATGCTAATCTGGAAAAGGCAACCATTGATTGGATTGGAACACATGTTACGGCACCAATTTTTGGTGATACCGTTTCTTGTGCTAAAGCCGAACACTTTTCTGGAATATTAGATAAGGTAGAAGTTCTGAAACCCAACAAATTGGAAGCATCTTTACTTTCAGGTGTGGAGATTGTGGACGAAGAAACTGCTAAAGAAGCAGCGCAAATATTGTTGGATAAGGGGATTCAGAAGATTTTTATTTCACTGGGTAAAGATGGCATTCTCTGCGCACATCAAAATAAATTCGTTATTATTCATCCGTATCGGACCATTATGGCGAATGCCAATGGTGCAGGAGATTGTGGTATGGCGGCTATTATTTGGAGTTACTTTGATAATCCCGCAAGACATTTAGGTGAAGTTGGTCGTATTGCCCAAGCAGCTTCAAGTATTGCGCTGGAAAGTTCTAAATCAGTTCCAGATATTACTGTTGATCAAATTATGAAAAAACTTGATGGTATGAGTTTACTAATTTAATAAAAAAGGAGTTAAAAACAATGATTAAGCAACTATATTCTCTAATTCAATTTGATGAAAGTGTTAAAACGATGGAAGCAGGTGCAGATAATATTGGATTGGTTCCTATGCAAAATGGTGGTGTTCCCGCACATCGAGTACCACTTGACCGTGTTCATAAGATTTTTGATGAATGTAAGAAGCGTGGGGTCAATTCAGTTGCCATTATGCTGACGAACGATCCTGAAGAAATGCTACAACTGGCAGAAGAGGTTCAAGCAAATATCCTCCACATCGCTGGAGATGGTTATACAGCCACTCCCGAATTCAGACAACGATTAAAAGAAGTTGCACCAGATACTGAATTAATGCAGGCCGTACTAGTGGATGATGAATCAGCCATTGAACGTGCGAAGGCGGTGGATCCTTTTGTAGATTATATTCTGCTAGATTCAGGGTTGGCACCAGATACAGGAATTGGCGCAAGTGGTATGACTCATGATTGGGATATTGACGCCAAAATTGTGGAATCGGTTAATGCAAAAGTGATCGAAGCTGGTGGCTTGGGACCAGATAATGTAGCAGATGCAATTAAAAAAATAAAGCCATATGGTGTGGATTCCTTAACTAAGACAAGTATCAAATACGAAGGCGGTCACATGGAAAAGGATATCGAAAAGGTACGTCTATTCTGTGAGCGAGCTGACCAAGCAGCAAAAGAAATTGGTTTGTAGGCTTCATGGAAAGTAGTGAAATGACGAAAAATCGATTAAGTTTGAAGAAAATTTCTGTAGCAATGATAGGGATTTTTCTGGTTTGTATTGGCGTCGCCTTCAATAACAATACTGGCCTCGGTAATGATCCAGTTGGAATCATTTACGACGGACTTAGATCGTTTTTTCATATTCCAATTGTTCAGTTGGGATTTGTTTCGAATTTTATTAACATTGCGCTCATAGTGGTTCTGTTATTGATAGGACGCCATTACGTTAATATAGGTACTTTTATGTATTTAATTCCGTATGGGTTATTCATCACTATTGGCTCTCATTTGTACCCGGTACTTTTTCAGAGCAATGCTATAGGAGTGAGATTACTTGGTGGTTTAACAGGTATCACGCTTTATTACATCGGGATTAGTCTCTTTGTTGCAGCTGATATTGGTGTAGATCCGTTTAATGGGTTTATGCTGACCATTCGAGATAAAACAGGTTGGAGTATTAGACGAAGCAAAATTACATTCGATGTTGTACTCATGACTAGTGGATTTTTATTAGGTGGTAAGTTTGGCTTAATCACAATTGTAACCGCTTTAACGACTGGCCCAACTATCCAAGCACTTGGAACATGGATTCAAAAGCACATTTTATTTGAAAGGGAGAGTTAGCGTGGTCAATTTTAAATTACTACAAAAAGTAAAAGTAGTTAGCACTGATCATTTAGAACAAACAATTTTAGACATTGTCAAAACTGAGGGGTATAAACGCCCACTTTTCGTGATGGATAATTTTATGACCAAAGTACCGCTAGTAAGAGCAGTGCAGGACAAACTTAGTACGAACGGAATTACCCTTTCCGTCTTTGACAAAGTGGTTTCAGATCCACCAACAGAGATAATCGATGAAGGTGTAACGGCCTTTCAAAACCATAAAGCAGATAGCTTAATTGCCATTGGTGGCGGGAGTTCTATTGATGTTGCTCGAGGGATTAACATTGTCCGGGTTAATGGTGGCACGATTCTGGATTATGTATCACCAGAAAAAGAAATCAAGGAAACGCCGGGATTGATTTCGGTACCAACTACCTCTGGAACAGGGAGCGAATTATCCAATGCATTAGTAGTGACGGATAAAGAAAGCCAACAAAAGCTGGCCATTCTTGCTGATAATGCAGTTAGTGAGTATGCCGTTTTGAATCCAGATTTAGTCTTATCCCTGCCTCAAAATATGACCATTGCAACGGGCTTAGATGCTTTTTCTCACGCAGCAGAAGGTTACCTATCTCGATTATCATCACCAGTAACAGATGCTATTTGTGAAAAGGTGATGTTTCTGCTCTCTAATTACTTACCGCGAGCTGTGAAAAATGGACAGGATCGAGAAGCTCGCGAACGCGTGATGGTGGCTGCTACGTTAGCTGGGTGGATGCTTAATAATGCTGGTACTAACATCGGTCATTCTGCAGCGCACATCTTGGGGTCACAATATCACATTGTTCATGGTGAGGCAGTAGCCTATGCGTTACCAGGAATGTTGAAGTTAGTCGGGAGCGAAGAAACCAAAAAAGTCCGTGAAATTGGTCAGATTCTTGGAGCTACTTATCCTGAGGACGCCTCAACAGCTGAAACCGTTGAGCTAGCGATTAATACCTATAAGGATTTTCGCGATAACGTACTTGGACTTCATCCATTTTCGGATTACCAGATTGAGCAAATGGATATTGTGTCAAACGCTAAGGAGGTGTTGCACGAAAGATTTGCTGGAAACACCCCAGTAAATTTAACTGAAGAAAAGGTGATTGATTTTCTACAACAGTTTGGACAACGATAGAAAGATGGGGATGATAAATCATGAATTTTGTATTTTTATTGACGGGGCTTACCTTGGTGTTTGTCATTGGTTGGTTAATTAGTAGTGATCGTAAGCATATTCGATTTGTGTCAATTGCCAAACTATTCGGATTGCAAATTATTATTTCGTTTGTTTGTCTGCATACTTCTGGCGGAATCAATGCACTTAAAGGGATTTCATCATTCTTTAATTGGTTGATGATTCAGGCAGCCGGAGGAGTAAATTTCGTCTTTGGCGGTTTGATGATTAAGCCAGGAGGTTCAGTGTTCTTCCTAAACGTTTTAATGCCAATTGTGTTCATTTCAGCACTCGTTGGAATTTTGAATTACATCAAGGTTTTGCCATTTATTATTAAATGGACCGGTTGGGCATTGAATAAAGTGTCCGGGATGGGTGAACTGGAAAGTTACTTCGCAGTTTCGACCGCTATTTTGGGGCAACCAGAAGTATTCCTTACAGTTAAAGATCAAATCCCTAAGTTAACTGAACAACGTTTGTACACCATTTGTGCATCAGCAATGAGTGCCGTTTCAGCCGCTATGCTAGCATCTTATATGAAGATGGTACCTGGTAAATATGTTGTTGTGGCAGTGTTCCTAAACATCCTTTCAGCATTAATTATTTCTTGTATCGTTAATCCATATGAACCTGAAAAAGATGATGAGCTAGTTAAAGTGACTAAAGGGAATGACGAACCTTTCTTCCAAGTTCTAGGAACTTACATTGTGGATGGTTTTCAACTAGCAATTACAGTTGGAGCAATGTTAATCGGTTTTATCGCATTGGTTACTTTCTTAAATAATACGTTCTTAGCAGTTGTTAATATTAGTTTTACTGACCTTATTGGTTACGTATTTGCACCAATTGCCTTCTTAATGGGTGTGCCAGCACAAGATATTGTTAAAGTTGGTGGCATCATGGCGATGAAGTTAATCACTAATGAATTTGCTGCTATGGGGACCTTACAAGGCGTTGCGAGTGAATTGACGACTAAATCTAATGCGATTTTATCAGCTTACTTAGTTTCGTTTGCTAACTTTGGAACGATTGGGATTATTACTGGCTCTATCAAATCCATTAGCGCTGAACAAGGCGCATTTGTTGCTAAGTTTTCAATGAAATTATTGGTTGGTGCAACACTTGCTTCCGTATTAACAGGAACGATTGTTGGTGTTTACTTTTAAATAAAAGTGAGGAGAATTCTGATGCAATCAAATAAACGAAAATTAGTCTTGATTACTGTTGCTGCTATTGTATTGTTTGTTGTAAGTAATTCCTTGGTCTTTATGTTTCAGGCTCAGCAGGCGAATACGGATGTGATGATTCGCTCAGGAGTCTTTGTAGCGGTTTTGTATGGTTGGGGATTAGTCAGATTACTTGCAGGAAAACGATTTGCAGTACCATTCATGAACTTTATTAATTCCGTTTATGGAATGGGATTCATCAGCAATATCGCACTCGCGACAACAAAGTTATCTGGCGGCATTGTGCCACTAGTCATCATATTGAGTCTAAGTGGTATTGTAATTAATATCTATGATTCAATTCTTGCCAAGCAGTTTCATCAACGGCAACTAGCTTTGACTGATTAAATTAATTAAGAAGGAAATCAAATCATGACAAAAATTATTTTAGACTGTGATCCAGGACATGATGATGCACTTGCAATGATGATGGCAATTGCCTCACCAAAGATTGAGCTTGCTGCAGTTACTTCATCTGCAGGGAATCAAACTCCTGAAAAGACATTGAATAATGCAATGAGATTACTAACGTTGATGAAACGTCAGGATATCCCAGTAGCTGGTGGGAATAAAACGCCGCTAGTAAAGCCACTTGCTACGGCAGGAAACGTACACGGTAAATCTGGTTTGGATGGTGCAGAACTTCCAGAGCCTGATTTTAAAGTTCAAGATATGACAGCAATCGAATTAATGGCAAAAACCATTAAAGAATCTGATGAAAAAATGACACTTGTTGTGACCGGTCCAATGACCAATGCTGCGTTATTTCTTCGGGTATATCCTGAGTTAGCGGAGCGAATTGAGCGAATTGTATTTATGGGTGGTGCGATGGGACTTGGAAATTGGACACCATCCGTTGAATTTAATATTTTCGTGGATCCGGAAGCGGCAAAAATTGTCTTAAATTCAGGAATTCCATTAACGATGGCACCATTAAACGTTACGCATCAAGCACAGATTTTGAAACCGGAGATTGCGGCTATTGATGATATTAAGAATCCCGTAGCACACGCATTCTATGGATTACTTAACTTCTTTGAAATCTATCATGAAGCTCCAAAGTGGGGATTCAAGGGTGCACCATTGCATGACCCTTGTACCATTGCCTGGTTAATTGATCCGGAGATGTTTGAAAGTGAAACTATGAATGTTGATGTCGAAACCCAAGGTGAATTGACTAAGGGCGAAACAGTTTGCGATTATTATGAATTGACTGGTAAGCCTAAGAATACGGAAGTGCTTTTGGGGATTGACCGTGATAAGTTTATTCAATTAATTCGTGAATCGCTGAAGACGTTTGGATAATACTAGAAACGTTCATTGATGAATTGAAAAAAGGCCTATTCTGCCTCCTCCAAATTGAGGGCGATAGAATAGGTCTTTTCAATGTCGTTAATTTTTAAAAGATTAGTAGGTATTGTGCCCTGTCAAGTTTACACATTAAATAATAAAAATTAGTTGGCTTTGCCAAAACGGTATTCCGCTGCGGTAAGGTCATTTCTCTTCACTGAGATAA